>NZ_CP062231.1:4777500-5077500 GCF_024707525.1 Rhizobium sp. TH2
GCGCCATCGCCAAGGGGATCAAGGAAGGTGCCAAGGTTCGACAGGGCCAGGTGATCGGCTGGGTCGGCTCGACGGGACAATCGACCGGGCCGCATCTGCATTACGAAGTCATCGTCAACGGCAACAAGGTCGATCCGCAGCGGATCCGCCTGCCAGGCGGCAAGTCGCTGAAGGGCGACGAACTCGTGAAGTTCGAGGACGAGCGCAAGCGCATCGACACCCTGCTCGGCACCGCCGAGGCGACCAAGGTCGCCGAGACCCAATAGTTTTTCCGA
This sequence comes from Rhizobium sp. TH2, assembly GCF_024707525.1. Taxonomy (NCBI): domain Bacteria; kingdom Pseudomonadati; phylum Pseudomonadota; class Alphaproteobacteria; order Hyphomicrobiales; family Rhizobiaceae; genus Rhizobium; species Rhizobium sp. TH2. Next base: position 4,777,776 of record NZ_CP062231.1, read on the forward strand.
CGACCGGCAAATGAAAACCGGCGGCATCGCTGCCGCCGGTCGAATGTTCGTTTGGAGTTACGCGGCTTCCGCCGGCGCCGCCTCGATGGGACGGCTGGCCGAGAAGACCAGCCTGTCGGACCCGGCCGAGACCAGGATCTTCGAGCCATCCGGGAAATCGCCCGACAGTATGCGCTCGGAGAGCGGGTCCTGGATATAGCGCTGGATCGCGCGCTTGAGCGGACGGGCGCCATAGATCGGGTCGTAGCCCTTGTCGGCAAGCCAGCCGCGTGCATCGGCGCCGAGTTCCAGCACCATCTTGCGATCGGCAAGCAGCTTCATCAGCCGCTCCAACTGAATGTCGACGATCGTGCCCATCTCCTTGCGATGCAGGCGATGGAACAGGATGATCTCGTCGACGCGGTTGAGGAATTCCGGACGGAAGGCCGAACGCACCACACCGAGCACCATTTCGCGCACCGTCTCGACCTCGTCATTCTCGCCGAGCTGGGTGAGGAATTCCGCACCCAGGTTCGACGTCATGATGATGATCGTGTTCTTGAAGTCCACGGTGCGGCCCTGACCATCGGTCAGGCGGCCGTCGTCGAGAACCTGCAGCAGCACATTGAACACATCCGGATGCGCCTTCTCGATCTCGTCGAACAGGATCACCTGATAGGGCCTGCGCCGGATCGCTTCGGTCAGCGCGCCGCCTTCCTCGTATCCGACATAGCCGGGAGGCGCGCCGATCAGACGCGAGACCGAGTGCTTCTCCATATATTCGGACATGTCCATCCGGGTGATCGCCGTCTCGTCGTCGAAGAGGAAACGGGCGAGCGACTTGGTAAGCTCGGTCTTGCCGACGCCGGTGGGGCCGAGGAAGATGAACGAGCCGATCGGCCGGTTCGGATCCTGGAGCCCGGCGCGCGCACGGCGGACCGCACGCGACACGGCCTGCACCGCCTCGCCCTGCCCGACCACGGACCTTGCCAGCTCGTCTTCCATCCGCAGCAGCTTTTCGCGTTCGCCTTCCAGCATCTTGTCAACGGGGATACCGGTCCAGCGCGACACGATGTGCGCGATGTGATCCGGCGTCACGACTTCCTGCACCAGGTCGGCCGTGGTCTTGTCGCCATGGCTTTCGGCGGCTTCGAGCTGCTTTTCAAGACCGGGGATCACGCCATAGGCCAGTTCGCCGGCGCGCTGGAATTCGCCCTTGCGCTGGGCGATCGCCAGCTCGTTGCGAGCGTCGTCGAGCTGCTTCTTGATATCGGCGGCAAGGCCGAGCTTCTGCTTCTCCGATTGCCAGCGGGCGGTGAGCGCACCGGCTTCCTCCTCGATCTTGGCGAGATCGAGTTCGAGCTTTTCGAGCCGGTCCTGCGACGCCTGGTCGGTTTCCTTCTTCAGCGCCTCGCGCTCGATCTTGAGCTGCATGATGCGGCGATCGAGTTCGTCGAGCTCCTCGGGCTTGGAATCAACCTGCATGCGGAGCCGCGAGGCAGCTTCGTCCATCAGGTCGATCGCCTTGTCGGGCAGGAAGCGGTCGGTAATGTAGCGGTTGGAAAGGGTAGCCGCCGCGACAAGCGCCGAATCGGAGATCCGGACCTTGTGATGCTGCTCGTATTTTTCCTTGAGGCCGCGCAGGATCGAGATCGTATCGATCACATTCGGCTCGTCGACAAATACCGGCTGGAAACGGCGGGCAAGTGCGGCGTCCTTCTCAACATGCTTGCGATATTCGGCAAGCGTGGTGGCGCCGACGCAGTGCAACTCGCCACGGGCGAGCGCGGGCTTGAGCAGGTTCGACGCATCCATTGCGCCTTCCGCCTTGCCGGCGCCGACCAGCGTGTGCATCTCGTCGATGAACAGGATGATCTCGCCGTTTTCCGCTTGTACTTCGTTGAGCACGGCCTTCAGCCGCTCCTCGAACTCGCCGCGGAATTTTGCGCCCGCGATCAGCGAGCCCATGTCGAGCGCCATCAGCTTCTTGTCTTTGAGCGATTCCGGCACGTCGCCATTGACGATGCGGAGCGCGAGGCCTTCGGCGATCGCGGTCTTGCCGACGCCCGGCTCGCCGATCAGCACCGGATTGTTCTTGGTGCGGCGTGACAGCACCTGGATCGTGCGGCGGATTTCGTCGTCGCGGCCGATGACCGGGTCGAGCTTGCCTTCGCGGGCCTCGGCGGTGAGGTCGCGGGCATATTTCTTCAGCGAATCGAAGCCCTGTTCGGCATTGGCCGAGTCGGCGGTGCGGCCCTTGCGGATTTCGTTGATCACCTGGTTGAGGCCAACAGGCGAGACGCCGGCCTTCTTCAGCGTATCGGCGGTCGAGGCCGTCGACTCGATGGCGAGTGCCACAAGCAGGCGCTCGACAGTGACGAAGGAATCGCCGGCCTTCTTGGCGGCGTCCTCGGCGGCGTTGAAAATGCGGGCGAGTGGCTGGGCAAGCGAAAGCTGGCCATTACCGCCCGAACTCTTCGGCAGTTTCTTGATCGCTTCGTCATTGGCCAGGCGCGCGATCTTGGAATCGCCGCCGGCGCGGTCGATCAGCGACGCGGCCATGCCCTGCTCGTCATCGAGCAACGCCTTCAGCACATGTTCGGCGGTGAATTGAGGATTGCCCTCGCCAAGTGCATAGCTCTGGGCATTCTGAAGGAATCCGCGGACCCGTTCGGAATATTTCTGTAGATTCATAGTGTCTCTCCGTTTCCCGCCCCGCCCTCCAAAGGCGCGAAGCGTTGGTCAAGATCGGCCCCCCGTAGGCTGGCCGTGCCGGGATGAATGATTTCCCGGCTGACCGCAATATGGGTATGGATATCAGGGAAATAAAGAGGTCTGAGCCGGACATTTTGATAGCGGTTGGGCGCGAGGAAATTGATTCTCCTGTCGCCTTTGATGAGCTGTGGATGCTTGGCAGCCTTGCCATGCCGGCCGTCGTTATGAAGCGATTTTTCCCTATTTGTGGTGATGGAAAAGCCTAAGCAGCAGCTTGCGTTCCACACCTGTTATCCCAAAGCAGAGGTAAACGGCCATTATTATGACGAATACGTAGGGATTGGTTGGAAAGAAGATCGCATTTGTCAGTGCGGCGATCATCGCCACCAAGATGGTTCGATACCTGAAGCCCAACGGCCCCAATAGGAAATGCTCAGCAATTCTCTGTCCTCTGCTTTTCAACTTCGTGCCCTCAAAGTTTCTAATTCTCTCTCACTTATTCAGCTAAGCCTCTGCTCTGCAACACCAATTCGTCCTCTAATCCGCCGCTTCCAAACACACCTCCGCGTTCACGCGGGCGATTCCGCTCCGTGGTATGACCGTGCACGTCCCCGATCCCTTCGCCTGAACAAAGGAAATCGGCCGGGGCACGTCTCCGTGCCGGATTATATGACCGCTTTCGCGGCCGTTAAGACACGTCGCCGTGCCCCGTTGAACAGTGTCTCCATCCACGAACTCGCCAGCACTGCCCCCGTTACCCATCCTTGCGGGACGGGAGGCGGATATGTGTGCGCTACAGCGCACGTCCGGGGCGAAACTCAGCCTTTCGGCCGCCGTCCCCAGAGGACTGGCCCTTCTCGCGGACGCCCCGCACGGAGACTTACGTCGCTTCTCCATGAAGGTCACCGGTCCCGCCTCGCCCTGACGCCTCAAGGTGTAGCCGATACGGAACGGCAGGGAGTATGGCACAGAATTGGGGATTTGGAAATATGAATGAGGATTATTTTCCTATTTCTGGTAATAAGATATTGATTTAGTTGACAAGAAAATGACCCAACGAATCACCCCTCACCAACTTCGGCCAAGGGTTCACTACGTTCACCCGGCCTGCGTATCCTCTCCCGCAAGGGGAGAGGTAGGGTGCCTCACGCTCGACCTTTGTTTGAGGCGAGCGGTGCTACGGATTTTACCTCTCCCCCTGCGGGAGAGGATACGAAGGCCGCATGAGACTAAAGGTCGAATGCCTGGCCGGAGTTGGTGAGGGGTGATTTTCACCGTTACCAAATTTCAATCCGACTCGATGCAAGGTACCATCCAAGACGGAGTCTCACGCAGGAGTAGCAGAGCATGACCGCATGGCGCATCCCTACATTCGACGACGTTAAGGCCGCGCGGAAGCGCATCGAGGGCATCGCGCATGTGACACCGGTCCTGACCTCCCGGACCGCCGACGCGCAGGTGGGCGCACAGCTTTTCTTCAAGGCGGAGAATCTCCAGCGGGGCGGTGCGTTCAAATTCCGGGGTGCGTATAATTCTATTGCAGCGCTTGATGCCTCGACCCGTGCAGGCGGCGTGGTGGCCTTTTCCTCCGGAAACCATGCGCAGGCACTCGCCTATGCCGCAAAGCTCCTGAACATTCATTCGACCATCGTCATGCCGAATGACGCGCCCGACATGAAGGTGGCAGCGACGAAGGGATATGGCGCGGACGTCGTGTTCTACGATCGCTACACCGAAGATCGCGAGGCCATCAGCCGGCGCGTTGCCGTGGCGCGAGGGGCCACGCTGATTCCGCCCTATGATTATCCCGATGTGATTGCCGGCCAGGGCACGGCTGTGCTCGAGCTTTTCGAATCCGTCGGCGAACTCGATCTGCTGGTGACGCCGCTCGGCGGCGGAGGCCTGCTTTCGGGCAGCGCGCTTGCGGCCCGGGCGCTTTCGCCCGGATGCAAGGTGATCGGCGTCGAGCCGGAGGCCGGCAACGATGGGCAGCAATCCCTTGATAAGGGCGAGATCGTCCGCATCCCCGTGCCGAAATCGATCGCCGACGGCGCGCTCGTGACCCATGTCGGCGAGCACAATTTTCCCATCATGCAGGCCAATGTCGATGACATCGTCACGGTGTCCGACGCGCAACTGGTCGCGACGATGCGGTTCTTCGCCGAGCGCATGAAGATCATCGTCGAGCCGACAGGGTGCCTTGCGGCGGCCGCCATCCTGCATGGCGTGATCGCCTGTTCCGGCAGGCGGGTCGGCATCGTGCTCAGCGGCGGCAATGTCGATCTCGCCACGTTCGCGGCGCTGATCGGCGAAAGGTGAATTCAACAAGGGCGTGAACAAGCTCTCGAAAGGATCGATCACATGTCCGAGATCAACAGCCCAGTGGCAGCATTGCAGTCGATCCGCCGGATCGCAGGGATGCGAATTCTCGACATAGGTTGCGGGACCGGCGCACTGGCGAGGCAACTGATTGCGGCTGGCGCCGATGTGACCGGCATAGATCCGGAGGCGTCCGCGATCCATGCCGCCGCCAATGCGGCTCCCGAAGGCCGCTTCCTGATCGGCGTGGCGGAGGCGCTGCCGCTCGACGATATGAGCGTCAACGTGGCGATGATGGTCAATTCGCTTCATCACGTTCCCATGGAGTCCATGCGCCTAGCCATACACGAAGCTGTGCGGGTGCTGGCCGACGACGGTGTGCTGCTGATCGCCGAGCCACTAACGAAGGGAACATTCTTCGAAGCCCTGCTTCCAATCGAAGACGAGACCATCGTCCGGTTGGCGGCCCAGGCCGTCATCACTGAAGAACTGGCGGCAGGCGGTATCCGGCTGATCGAATCGCTGACCTACAGCCGTGCCGAGTCGTTTGATACGGTCGAACAGTTCTTCGACAGGGTCGTCGCGGTCGATCCGGCACGGCAGCGGACCATCGAGGGCAATCGCGCGGACATAACAGCTGCGGTGCTGAAGGCAGCGCGCAAGGAGACCGGCAGGCTTATCCTCGATCAGCCGATCAAAATCGACATGATCAGGCGCGCCTGAACCGCGGCGGCCATCATGCACGACGTGATCGCCTGTTTTGCTTTACACTGCATTTTGGGCGTTTCATCGCATTTGAAACAAGCCAATGCGCTTGTCTCCCCGGTAACAGCATTGCTGGCAAAACGCGTGTAATTCCCCTGCAACGTTAATCGGGGCGGGACAGCCGCCATCCCAATTTCTCAAGGCAAGCACGATGGCAAGCAAGCATGTAATCAAACAGGACTCAACGACGACGTTCGAGATCAAGCAGGACGACAGCACCTGGATTCTCAAGGCGGGGGTCGTTGTCGATGTTGCGGACGGCTTTGGCTTTTCCGTGCTTCCGGCAGCAAAGGACACCCGCCTCGTTATCGCGGGCCAGATTGGCGACACGAATTCCACGATGTGGGACGGCATTATCAACAGAGGCAAGGATACACGTGTTGAGATCGCCAATTCGGGATCGGTAGAAGGCAAGTACCGGGGAATGACGTCCCTCGGCGACAATTTCGAAGTCATCAATCAGGGCACGATTACAGGATCCGCTGCCGGACTCGATCTCGATGGCAAGAACTACCTCGTCAGGAATTCCGGCCTCATCACGACCTCGGACTTGATGGATGGCGATGCGATCCTCCTCGATTCGGGATTCAGCAGCGGGAAGATCATCAATGAGGAAGGCGGAACGATCGAGGGCATCTTCAACGCCATCAATGGCGGACCGGTGACCTTCATAAACCGGGGCACCATCGCCGATGTCGCCAGCAAGTCCATCGAGGTCTATCTCGGATATGGCGATGACCGCTTCGTGAACAGGGGCACGCTCGATGGCGCCGCCTTTCTCGGCGAAGGCAACGATGTTGCCGATCTCCGCAATGGTTCGACGACCAGCATTGTGTCCGGTGGCTTGGGCAATGACACCTACATCGTCAACCAGAATGACGGGCAGGCCTACGAATATGCCGGCCAGGGCATCGACACGCTCAAGACATCCGTGAGCTTCACCGCGACTCAAGCAGGCGAGATGGAAAAGTTCGTGGCGATCGGCAAGGCCAACATCACCATTGTCGCCAACGACCTCGATAACTCCGTCACGGGCAATCGCGGCAAGAACCTGCTCGATGGTGGCGCGGGCGACGACATCCTTCGCGGCGGCAAGGGCATCGATACTTTCGACTTCGGCACTGGCGGCGACAGCGACCGCATCATGGACTTCCAGAATGGCGTGGATCGTATCGACGTCAGCGGCTGGAACACGATTGACGATTTCGCCGATATCCAGGCGATCGTGACGGTCTCGGGTGATGACCTCGTGCTCACCCTCGGCAATGACGACATCACGATCAAGGACATGAAGATGTCCGAACTCAATGCCGGCGACTTCATTTTCTGAGTCAGGTTTCCCCTCGCGGTGATCGAAAGGTCATCCGCGATGGCAATTGCGTCGCGTCGAATTTTTTTTCTCCTGTGATGTCGGCTCCGGCAGATGCCCATCGTCTTACATCCGACGCCGGGCATCGGCCCGTCTCGAAAAATCAGGAGAGGTTTCAATGCTACGCAAGATTTTGATGGCGCTCGCACTGATGATCGCCGCACCCGCCGCCGCCCCGGCCATCGCTCAAGACAAGCCGGAGGGCAAGCGTGTCGAGGTGAACGGCATGCGGATGTATTATGAAGTGTCCGGCCAGGGCGAGCCGATGGTCGTGCTGCACGGCGCCTATATGAACATCCCGTCGATGGGCGCGATCATTCCCAAGCTCGCCGAGACCCACAAGGTCTATGCGATCGAGTTCCAGGGTCACGGCCGCACCACCGACATCGACCGGCCGATCACCTATCCCAACCTCGCCGACGATGTGGCGGTATTCATGGACAAGGTCGGGCTGAAGAAGGCTGATATCTTCGGCTATTCGATGGGTGCTGCCGCCGGCCTGCAGCTTATCATCCGGCATCCTGACAAGGTCAACAAGGCGGTGCTGGCTTCGGTCGCCTATGATACCAAGGGCTGGCAGCCGGAATTCATCGCCTTCATTCCGCAGATGACGGTCGAGATGTTCGTCAACATGCCCTTCGCCCAGGACTACAAGAAGCTCGCCGCCAATCCGGATGGTTTCCCTGGTCTGGTCGCCAAGCTGATCGCGCTCGAGAAGGAGCCGATGGCCTGGGAGGAGGATGTCAAGAAGATCAAGACGCCGATCCTGATCATATCCGGCGATGCCGATGTCTCGACACTGGAACATTCCGTGGCGCTGTTCCGGCTGCTCGGCGGCGGCGCGATGGGCGACATGGGCAAGCCGCTCGCCGCCTCGCGTCTGGCCGTGCTGCCCGCGACCTCGCACACCGCCGTGCCCGACCAGGTCGATCTGCTGATGGGCTTCATCGAGCCGTTCATGAAGGGCGAGACGCCGAAGGGCATTTTCGAGTAAGGCGCTGTCGTACGGCATTTCCCCGATGAGGGGAGTGCCCGACACCCCTTCTCGCCTCAGCCGAGGATCTCGCTCCAGTCGGCGACATTGCCGAAATCGGCGAAGGCTTCGAGCACGCGCTCGCGGTTGCGGCCGGTGATCGCGGCGCCCCGGCCGGCAATGCCCTGGTTGAAATGGATATGATCCATATTGCCGCCCCGCGAAAATACGCGCGCGATCTCGTCTTCCTCCGCTTCTGTTTTCGCAAAGACCCCCGACATGCGGGCAGCCAGCGCGCTGGCGTTCGCGGCGATCTCGTCCTCATACGAAATCCAGAACGGTTCGATCAGCCCGCTCTGTTCGGCAAGCGTCCAGGACACGTAGTAGGAGACGTAGAAATTCAGGTTACGGTCAAGCAGGCGGGAAATCCGCGCCTCGAAATCGAGGTGGCGATAATTGTCGGGCAGACCCTGGCGGAAGAAATTGTCCGTACCGTCGGCAGCGGCGTCCTCGCCGTGCTTGCGCAGGAAGTCATCGAGGCTGACGAGCATGTCGAAGACGTTGCGGCGGATCAGGATGATATCGAGCCCGTAGAGCGAGGCCTGGCGGCAAAGGAAGGGCGAGGCCAGCATATGATGATGGGCGAGAAAGCCCGAGGGCCTGCAGCAGGCCGAAAGCAGCGCCAGTTCATCGATCTCGTGCGGCCGGGTGGCGGCGCCATAGACCGTGTAGTCGTAGGCGCGGGCGAGCAGCATGATCAGGCTGATCCGCGGCACGTCCAGCGCGGTCGCCAGCGCCTTGGATACGAAGGTCGAACCGCTCTTCATCGGCGCGGCGACCATCATGCGGCGGGTTTTCGTGTTGGCGGCGGTGATCCGCGCCTGCGAGACGACATAGAGCCATTGCGTGGAATTCAGCGTCGGCTGCGAGACCTCGCCATGCGGCACGAAGAAGGGATTGAACGCCGTGCCGTTGACGATACAGACATTCCTGAGCTTGTCGTCCTTGATGCCCTGCACCGCGTCGCCGATCGTGCGAACGCTGTCGAGCGAGGTCGCGCGGCCCAGATATTCAATGACATCGTCGGCTTTGGTGATCATGGTCGGTCCGTCCGGTGGTGGCTTGCCTGCAACTTTGCAAACTACCATTGCCGGCCTTGCGCAGACCTGTCCGAAGGCTCCAACAGGAAACTGAACGGCTTGATCCGGGCTTACATCCGCATGCCCGGAATCGCGAGCGGGTTTTCCTCCAGCGCCTGGCGATCGGCCTGATCTATCCTTGGCGTGCCGGTGAAAGCATCGAACAGGCTCTGCACAAATTCGGCCGGCAGGTCCTTGGTGATCAGCACCATGCGGGTGCGACGATCGGACGGATCGGGCCAGGCGGGCAGGCGTTCGGGCTGGTGAAAGATGGATTGCACGCCATGCAGCACTAGCGGCCGGTCCGGATCATCCGAGAGCTGGACGACGGCCTTCATGCGCAGCAACTTCTCGCCATGGGCCGAGCGCAGGAGATCGATGAACATGCCGAGTGCCGCAGGATCGACCGGGCGCTCATGGACGATCGAGAAGGACTGGATCGCCTCATCGTGATGATGGTGATGATGGTCGTGGCCATGGTGATCATGCCCATCGTGACTATGATGATCGTGATGATCTTCGTCATGCAGCCAGCGCGAGACATCGGCGATCTTGGTCGCCGGGTCGTAGAGGCCGGCGGATAGCACGGCGTAGCCGGCTGCCTCCGGAGCATCGCCATCGATCAGCGGCGCACCGGGATTGAGTTTTCGCAGGCGCGTGGTGACTTCAGCGATCGCCCCGGCATCGGCCAGCGTCTGCTTGGTCAGGATCAGCCGGTCGGCGACGGCGGCCTGGCGGCGGGCTTCCTCATGATTGTCGAGCGTAGAGAGACCGTTGACCGCATCGACCAGCGTGATGACGCCATCGACCGAGAAATCGCGGGAAATGTCGGTAGCCCCGATGATCGACTGGATGACAGGCGCGGGATCGGCAAGTCCCGTCGTCTCGATGATGACACGCTTGAGCGCCTTGATCCGGCCATCGGCCAGCGCCTCGCGGAAATAGATCAGCGTGTCGGTGAGCTCGCCGCGCACGGTGCAGCAGAGGCAGCCGTTGGAAAGCTCGACCATGGAATCTCCCGAAGCCTCGACCAGCAGGTGATCGATGCCGACCTCGCCAAACTCGTTGATGATGACGGCGGCGTCCTTCATGTCAGGGTCGCGCAGCAGGCGGTTGAGCAGGGTCGATTTGCCCGCGCCGAGGAACCCGGTGATGATGGACACCGGGATGCGATCGGATGGCTGGACCATCAGTTGACGGGCCGGGGCTGCGGAACCGGAACGGAGACCTTCCTGCCGTTAACGACGAGGAGGCCGGCATCCGCGACTTCCTCCACCGCTGCGTCAGCCTCGGCCGCTGCAGAATCCTTGCCGGCGGGAATGATGGTGATCTGCGCCATGGCGAGCGGGCGGGTGAGTTGGTGGACCCATGGCGACGTCTTCTTGTCGCCGACCTCGTCGGTTGATTCCGAGCGGACCACCTTCTTCTTCTTCTTGCCGCGCTTGCGGCACATCATCTCGCTGATGTCGCTCACCTGGTCGCGGGTGGCGCCATAAGGCTTGAGCTTGTAGACCGTGGGATCGCCAAAGCCGGTGCCTTCGGTCAGGCCCTTCTGGAGAAGATCGGCGGAGAGGACCGTGCGGCCGGCGAGGCTGTCGGAGCCGAGCACCACCGAGATCACAGCCTTGCCGTTGCGGGTGGCCGTCGAAACCTGATTGTAGCCCGACGCGCAGATATAGCCGGTCTTCATGCCGTCGGCGCCGTCGAAGCGGGCGATCAACTTGTTGTAGTTGCCGAACTTGCGCTTGCCGACCTGCACGCCTTCAAGAGAGAAGTAACCCGAATACTGCGGGAAATCCCGCTTGATGGCGAGGACGAGCACCGCGAGGTCGCGTGCCGTCGTGTACTGGCCGCCGCCCGGAAGACCGTGCGGATTGATGAAATTGGTCGAATTCATGCCTAGCCGGCGTGCCTCGGCATTCATCATCGCGACATAGTTGGGCATCGTGCCGCCGAGATTCTCGGCGATGGCATAGGCCACGTCGTTGGCCGATTTGACGAGCAAAACCTTCAGCGCGTCGTCGAGCGTCAGCGCCTGGCCGGGCTTGAGGCCGAGCTTGGAGGGCGGCTCGGCTGCAGCGCGCTTGGTCATGACGATGGGCGTTTGCATGGTCCACTTGCCGGATTTGACCTGCCGGAAGGCGACATAGGCAGTCATCAGCTTGGTGAGCGAAGCCGGATACCATTTCTGGAATGCATCCTCGTGCTCGATGACCTTGCCGGAGCGGATATCGACCAGCATATGCGGATTGGCGACGGCCTGGGCGGTCGTGCCAAGGGCAAGTGCGAGACCCAGGGTTGCCGCGATCACCCCTGTCATTGCCTGCCGGATTGCATTTCTCATCGTGTCCGTAACCTTGATTCCAGATGGGAAGAATATTTTGACCGGGCCATATTTAGCCTATATGGCAGAGAAATGGCAGATGCCTTGGAAAGTTTTTGCTGGGAAACCCGGCATTTTACGATGCGCATGACAGGTGAGCGAGAATGCCGATCATAAACCGTGCCAGCGAGATGCATGACGAAATCACGTCGTGGCGCCGCGAACTCCACCAGATGCCGGAATTGGGTTTCGACGTGGTCAAGACCGCCGGTTTCGTCCAGGCCAAGCTCAGTGAATTCGGGGTCGACGAGATCGTGACAGGCCTTGGCCGCACCGGCGTCGTGGGCCTGATCAAGGGCAATCGCGGCGCGGGCGCGACCGTCGGGCTCCGCGCCGACATGGACGCGCTGCCGATCGCCGAGAAGACCGGCAAGCAATGGGCGTCGCAGACAGCGGGCAACATGCACGCCTGCGGCCATGACGGACACACCGCCATGCTGCTGGGTGCGGCGAAATACCTCGCCGAGACGCGCAATTTCGCAGGCACCATCGCGGTGATTTTCCAGCCGGCGGAAGAAGGTGGCGGCGGCGGCCGCGAGATGGTCGAGGACGGGATGATGGAGCGATTCGCCATTTCCGAAGTCTATGGCATGCACAACCTTCCAGGTCTGGAACTGGGCAAGTTCGCCACGCGTGCTGGCCCGATCATGGCATCCACCGATGAGTTCCACGTGACGGTCAAGGGACGCGGCGGGCATGCCGCCATGCCGCACCAGGGCGTGGATCCGGTGGTGATCGCCGCCCAGATCATCACCGCGCTGCAAACAATCGCATCGCGCAATGTCGATCCGCTCCAATCCTCGGTCATCTCCGTGACGATCCTGAAGGGGGGCGATGCCTCCAACGTCATTCCGAACGAGGCGAGCTTTGCCGGCACGATCCGCACACTCAATGCCGAGATGCGGGAACTCTCCAAGAAGCGGCTCAAGGAAATCGCCGAGGGCATGGCGTCGGCGCTTGGCGGCGAAGCCTCGGTCTCGATCAATACCGGCTATCCCGTAACCAGGAACCATGGCGAGCAGACCGGCGTGGCGCTCAGTGCCGCCAGCGACGTGGCGGGACTGGTCAATGTCGATCCGGACATCAATCCGACGATGGGCGGCGAGGATTTTTCCTACATGCTGAACGCCCGGCCGGGCAATTTCATCTTCATCGGAAACGGCGACACCGCCTCGCTGCACAATGCCAGCTACGATTTCAACGACGAGGTAATTCCGCACGGCGTATCCTACTGGGTGCGGCTGGCGGAGAGCAGGCTGGCCGACCTTTCGGCTTGAACAGTGTTTGCCAAGCGGAATCCGTTCCGTTAGCTTCGCGGCCATGAAAAGTCCGGATGCCGGTCTGCGACGCGCCGTGATGATCGTCGCATTTGCCAATCTGGCCTATTTCGGGGTGGAGTTCAGCGTCGCGCTGACCATCGGCTCCGCGTCGCTGTTGGCTGACAGCGCCGACTTTCTCGAGGATGCTTCCGTTAATATCCTCATCTTCTTTGCCATGGCGTGGTCGGCCAGGAATCGTGCTCGGGTCGGTGCGGCGATGGCGGCCATACTGCTCGCACCGGCTCTGGCCTTCCTGTGGATCGCATGGCAGAAGTTCTTCAATCCCGTTCCGCCTGCGCCCTTTGCCTTGTCACTCGCGGGACTCGGCGCGTTGGCGGTCAACCTGGGTTGCGCCTATCTCCTGGCCGCATACCGCCATGCCGGCGGTTCTCTGACGCGGGCCGCGTTCCTGTCGGCACGCAACGACGCCTTTGCCAATGTTGCAATCATCGCTGCTGGATTGGTGACGGCCTATCTCTGGCATGCTGCATGGCCCGACCTGATCGTCGGCTTTGCAATCGCAGCCATGAATCTGGACGCGGCGAGGGAAGTGTGGCAAGCGGCGAAAGAAGAGCATAACGCCGCAGCCTGAATCAGGAAGGCCGCCCGAAGGGCCGGCCGAGAGATCGCATAGGCAAGTCATTCTTACCGGGGATTAACACCATGACCGCTCAAAGCTGGATCTCTCTCGCCACCCATCGCGACTGGCTGACCGGAGAGGCCAATCGCCTGTTCGAATTCTTCCAGCATCGCTCGATCAACCCGAAGGGCGGGTTCTACGAATTCGACGATTTAGGCAATCCGCTTGGCGGCGACGATCCGGCGCGCGGTATCCATATCACGGCGCGCATGGTCCATTGCATGGTGATCGGCCATCTGCTCGGCCGGCCGGGTTGTTCGCAACTGATCGACCACGGCATGGACTATCTCTGGAACCACCATCGCGACCGCAAGCATGGCGGCTATTTCTGGACGATGGGCAATGACGGGCCGAAGGATGCGACAAAGCAGGGCTACGGTCATGCCTTCGTGCTGCTGGCGGCTTCGTCGGCTTCCTTGGTTGGCCATCCGATCGCCGATGAGATGATCGACGACGTGACCGAGATCCTCGAAACCAAATTCTGGGACGAGGAGCATGGCGCCATCGCCGAAGAGTTCGAGCCCGACTGGACGCCGATCCCCGGCTATCGCGGCCAGAACTCCAACATGCACCTGACCGAGGCGCTGATGTCGGCCTATGAGGCGACCGGCGAGGATCTCTATCTCGAGCGCGCCGAGCGGATCGCTGATCTCATCATCAATCGCAAGGCGCGCGAGACTGGCTTCCGGGTCGGCGAGCATTTCGACGAGAACTGGAACCTGCTCAAGGACTATCGCGGCAACGAGATGTTCCGCCCCTCCGGCACCACGCCCGGCCACTGGCTGGAATGGGCGCGGCTGATCCTGCAACTCTACGCGCTGGGCGGCAAGGAAAAGACCTGGATGCCGGAAGCCGCCGAACAGCTGTTCGCCCAATCCATGGCGCTCGGCTGGGATCACAGACAAGGCGGCTTCTTCTACACGCTCGATTGGGCGGACCAACCTGCCAAGCGCTCCAAGCTCTGGTGGCCGATGGCCGAGGCAGTTGGCGCCGGCGCCTTCCTCAACGGCCATGTGCCATCCGACATGCACGAAAGCAGCTATCGGCTGATCTGGGACACGATCGCCGCGCATTTCCTCGACCGCAAGCATGGCGGCTGGCACGAGGAACTGAGCGAGGATCTCGAGCCAGCGCACACGATCTTCGCCGGTAAGGGCGACATCTACCACGCACTGCAGGCCTGCCTGATCCCGCTTTATCCCGCCGAGGGATCGGTCACCAAGGGGATTATCGACAGCCAGGAGACGTGAGGCGAAGCCTTATTGGTAGCTGGCGTGGTCTTCGGCAATCGCGGCGGATATCGCTGCCGCCGAGTCATAGATTGTTGTCGTCGGCCAAGTCGCACCACCGGGATTCGATGTCCATGTGAGATGGACGATAGCCAAGCGTCCCTCCGGCAACGCCACGAGAACATCATCGTTGCTGTCGCACTTGCCGACCACAACTCCTCCGGCGCCCCACAAGATGTGCTCAGCTCCGATTTCGCGGCCATATTGGCGTTGCAACCCGTCGCGGTGATCGGAATCGTCTATTTCCCACCAGGGATCACGATAGATGACCGGCATAGGGGGTTCCTTGGAGAGAGGACTGGCCGAGCGATCCTTGCAGGGCTGCAGGATAGCGCTGATTAGGGGTAGAGCGCCCACGACGTCAGTCGTCCGCTCGGCGCATCGGCTATGACATTTTCCGCAAAGTTAGGCCATCCCTAGAAAGGGGGTCAGATGGTAGTATCGCTGACTATTTTTGGGTGCATCTGCTTCGGGCGTGGGACCTGACCTAGCGTCAGGTTCCACCCAATGTCAGGGCCGCGACGGTGACATAGCGACCGAGCTTGGCGATCGTCACGACAATGAAGAAGAACCAGGGCGACTCCTTCATCACGCCTGCGACGATGGTGAGTGGATCGCCGATGATGGGCACGAAGCTGAGCAGCAGGGACCAGCGACCGTATTTGTGATACCAGCGTCCTGCCCGCTCGATCGACGCCTCCGAGGCGGGGAACCAGCGGGTTCCGCGCAGTCGCTCGATCCCGCGTCCCAGGGTCCAGTTGATCATCGAGCCGATCACATTGCCCACCGTGGCGACGGCAACGGCAATCCAGACCGGATGGTCCGATGTCAGGATGATCGCGACGAGGGCCGCTTCCGACGGCACCGGCAGGATGGAACCAGCGGCGAGTGCGGCAAGGAACAGCCCGAAATAGGCGGCGGCATCGGCAATCAATTGCGCGCCACCGCATTGCCGGCCGGCATGGCGATATCGACGATCACGGGCAGATGATTGGAACCGATATCGCGGCCCCGGCGCCAGTCCGTGACGCGCAGTTGCGGCGAGACGGCGACGTGATCGATGGTCGAGCCGAAATAGACGAAGCTCTTGGCGCGCGTCCAGAAGCGGGTCACCGGCAGATACCAGCCGGGCCGTGCGAAACGATAGCCGGTCTTTTCGAAGAAGCGGTCGAAGAACACGGAATAGGCCGGCACGTTCCAGTCGCCCGCCACGATGACAGCGGCATTGTCGGCTTCCCGGCGAACGGCGTTGGCGAGCAGGTCGAGATAGGCATTTCTGCTGTGCCATTGACGGAGGCTGCGCGAAGTATCCGGATGGATGGCGTAGAGGACGATCGGGCCATCGGGTCCGTCGATCACCAGGCGCATGGGATGGCGCCGCAGCACGGGCGTGCCGGGCGCGTCGCTGATCCGTGCCTGCTCGCGGATCGGGTAGCGGGAAAATACCTTCTTGTCGTCATTCGCCGACACCGTTCCCGTGCTTTCGAACGGATAGAGCCCGGAGCCCCGGATGGCTTCCACGAAAAGGTTTCGGGTTTCCTGGGTGACCACGATATCCGGCTGCTCGCGGGTGAGCAGCGCGACGAATGAGGCAGTGTCGCGGTTCTCGTTGAGAAGATTGGCCGTCAGCACCCTCAGCCGGTTGCCCGCCGTGGCATCCGGCGCCGGCGGCAGCGAGAATATCGGATAGAGGGTCACCGCGACGGCGAGAATCGCAAGCAGCCTGGCCGCCTTGCTCGGAACAAGAAGCGTGGACAGGAACAGCACGACGGCCAGAAGCGCCGCCACCGGCCAGAAGAATGTGACCAGATCGACCAGCCAATATTCGCCGCCCAACGCCTTCACCGAAATCGTCAATGCAATGAGGGCGGCGGCAATGGCGCCAAGGATCGCGGGCATCGAATTTCCTCTGGGCGGGACATGGCGGCCCGACGCGAGCACATATTGCAGCGCACAGAGCTACAGGCAAGCGATACTGTCGGGTTGAGGCTTTGTGATCCAACTGCGCGGGACAGACATAAAAGAGCCCGGCAATTGCTTGCCGGGCCAAGGGCGGAATATGTGGATCATAATCCGCGACGGGATGTTGAGCGGCGCGGATTGTTCCGCGCCGCAAGCTCTTAGTTGTGGTAGGCGGCTTCGCCATGCGAGGCGAGGTCGAGACCTTCGCGCTCGGCTTCGGCCGGAACCCTGAGGCCGACGGTCAGGTCGATGATCTTGTAGAGGATCGCCGAGATGATGCCGGACCACAGCAGCGTCACGACGACGCCCTTGAACTGCGCCCAGAGCTGGGTACCGGTGCCCGGATAAACCGAGGCATTGGCGACGTAGTCGACGATACCGGCGCCACCCAGGGCGGGGTTGACGAACACGCCGGTAAGCAGCGCGCCGATGATGCCGCCGACGCAATGGATGCCGAAGACGTCGGCCGAGTCGTCATAGCCGAACTTGTTCTTCACGGTCGAGACGAAGAAGTAGCAGACCGGAGATACGACGAGGCCCATCACCACCGCACCCATCGGACCGGCAAAGCCGGCGGCCGGCGTGATCACGACCAGGCCGGCGACGGCACCCGAGACGGCACCGAGCATCGAGGCCTTGCCCCGCGCCAGCGTTTCGACGACCGACCAGGAGAGGACGGCGGCCGCAGTGGCGACGAAGGTGTTGATCATGGCGAGTGCTGCATAGCCGTTGGCTTCGAGGTTGGAGCCGGCATTGAAGCCGAACCAGCCGACCCAGAGCAGGCCCGCGCCGACCAGGGTGAGCGTCATCGAATGCGGTGCCATCATGTCCTTGCCGAAGCCCGTGCGCTTGCCGACCATGTAGGCGCCGACGAGACCGGCAATGCCGGCATTGATGTGGACGACCGTGCCACCGGCGAAATCGATCGCGCCGAAGGCCCAGATCAAGCCGGCACCGGCGATCGTTGCCTCAGCCGGATTCGTGGAGGCGAATTCCGGACCAGGCCACCACCAGACCATATGGGCGATCGGGAAATAGACGAAGGTCAGCCAGAGGATGGTGAAGAGGATCACGGCGGAGAACTTCACCCGTTCGGCGAAGGCGCCGATAATCAGGCCGGGGGTGATGGCCGCGAAGGTCATCTGAAACACGACGAACGTGTATTCCGGAATGACGACGCCGCGCGAGAAGGTTTCGACGATCGTCGAGGGATCGACACCCACCAGGAACATCTTGGAGAAGCCGCCGACATAGCTGTTGAGGCCACCACCGTCGGTGAAGGCCATCGAATAGCCGTAGAAGATCCAGACGATCATCGCGACGGCGGCGATCGTGGTCACCTGCATCAGGACCGACAGCATGTTCTTGGCGCGCACGAGGCCGCCGTAGAAGAGCGCAAGACCCGGTACGGTCATCAGGAGGACGAGAACGGAAGAAATGAGCATCCAGGTCGTGTCGCCCTTGTCGGGCGTCGGCGCGGCTGCCGGTGCGGCAGGCGCTGTGGCATCCTGCGCAAAGGCAATGGCCGGCGCCAGCGTCACGCCGAGCGTCAGCCAGGCTGTGCTTATTGGGTTTGTAATTTTCGAAAGTGACATCAGGTAGAACTCCCCTGCAAATGTGCGGCCGTCAGAGCGCTTCGGAATCGGTTTCGCCGGTGCGGATGCGAACGGCGTGGTCAATCGAATAGACAAAGATCTTGCCGTCGCCGATCTGGCCGGTCTTGGCGGCCCCAGCGATCGCCTCGACCGTCTTGTCGACGAGTTCGGAGGACACGGCGATTTCGATCTTCAGCTTCGGCAGGAAGCTGACGGCGTATTCCGTACCGCGGTAGATTTCCGTATGCCCCTTCTGCCTGCCGTAACCCTTGACTTCGGTTACGGTGAGGCCCTGGATGCCGACAGCGGTGAGCGCTTCGCGCACTTCATCCAGCTTGAACGGCTTGATAATAGCCATCACTATTTTCATCTGGTTTCCCATCCTTTGACGAATAATTCCGGCGGGTGACCGCCTCTAGCGTGATCGCGGGAAATGTTCGCCCTCCCGTGACTTGCATCTTGAATACAAGCCCCGTGCCAGTTTCGGATCGGAAGAGTAAGTAACTGAAATTTAACGGATAAAATTCGAGGCCCTAAAAAACGGGCACATCTGGAAATGTCAGTTGAGTAAAAAATGCGCAGAATCGCCGAATTGCGCAAAGATTAATCAGTTGCACGTTTCCGAATCAAACCTTCCTGCGCGGTCGAGGCGATCAGCCTGCCCGAGCGGCTGAAGATCGAACCCCGGCTGAGGCCGCGAGCGCCGCCGGAGAACGGGCTGTCCTGGGTATAGAGCAGCCATTCGTCGAAATCGGGCGTCGCGTGAAACCACATCGCATGGTCGAGGCTAGCACCCTGAATCGACCGATCGAAGATCGACATGCCATGCGGAAAGAGCGTCGTATCGAGCAAGGTGAGATCGGAGAGATAGGCGAGGACGGCCGACTTGATCGCCCGCTCCTCGGGCACCTGGCCATTTGCCTTGAACCAGATGTGCTGGACCGGCGGCAGCGGCTTGTCGGAGACATAATGCTCCATCGAAACCGGCAGGATTTCCACCGGCCGCTCGCGAAGCCAGAATCGCCGCACATGTTCCGGCGCATCTTCCAGATAGGTCTCGTAGAGCTCTTCCGGGCGCGGCAGATCCTCCGGCAGTGGAATATCGGGCATTTCGACCTGATGCGAAAGCCCGGCTTCATCCACCTGGTAGGACGCCGACAGGGTGAAGATGGGCTTGCCATGCTGGATGCCTACCACCCGGCGGGTGGTGAAGCTGCCGCCGTCGCGAATCCGCTCGACTTCGTAGAGAATGGGGACAGTGGGATCGCCTGGCCGGAGAAAATAGCTGTGCAGCGAGTGTACGAAGCGATCCTCGACCACTGTCTGGTTGGCCGCGGCCAGCGCCTGGGCGATGACCTGCCCGCCGAAGACCCGCTGCCAGCTTGAATCCGGGCTTCGGCCACGGAACAGATTCTCCTCGATTTTCTCAAGCGTCAGAATGCCGACCAGCTTCTGCATTTCCGAAAGGGCATTGTCGGGGCGCGGCATTATGAACTGCCCTCCATAGTTCCGTCACGATTGGACTTCCTCTATACTCCCTGAAACTACGGCCGCAAGCCGGGAAAATTCAAGGAGTTGGACATGCTGGACATCCTGGTTGCCGGTGGCGGATATGTCGGACTTTCCGTTGCTGTCTCGATCAAGAAGGCCGCACCGCATCTCAAGATCATGGTGGCGGATGGCGCGCCGGATGGCGCCTGGCAGCGGGATGGCCGGGCTTCGGCAATCGCGGCGGCGGCCTCGCGCATGCTGGCCGCGCTCGGCCTGTGGGACGAGATGCTGCCGCATGCACAGCCGATCAACAAGATGATCATCACCGATTCCCGGACATCGGACCCGGTGCGGCCAGTCTTCCTGACATTCGATGGCGAAGTCGGAAAAGACGAGCCCTTCGCCCACATGATCCCCAACCCGGCCATGGTCGGCCCCTTGCTCAAGGCGGCCGAAGCGCTCGGCGTCGAAATGAAATTCTCGACCAGCGTCGAGACATTCGCCGCAGGTCCGGTGTCCGTCAGCGCGAAGCTCTCCACCGGCGAAACGGTGGAAGCGCGGCTGCTGGTCGCCTGCGACGGCGCCAAGTCGAGGTTGCGCGACATCGCCGGCATCAAGACCGTGCATTGGGACTACGGCCAGTCCGGCATCGTGACCACAGTCGAACACGAGCGCCCGCATGACGGCGTGGCGGAAGAGCATTTCCTGCCGGCCGGTCCCTTTGCCGTTCTGCCGCTGCCGGGCAACCGATCCTCGCTGGTCTGGACCGAGCGTACGGCGGATGCCGACAAGCTGGTCGCGGCCGACGATCTCGTCTTCGAGGAAGAACTGGAGCGCCGCTTCGGCCACAAGCTGGGACCGATTCGGGCCGTTGGCGGCAGGCGGGCCTTCCCGCTCGGGTTGACGCTGGCCCGCGCCTTCGTGGCGAATCGCGTCGCGCTGGCCGGCGATTCGGCCCATGGTATCCATCCGATCTCCGGCCAGGGCCTCAATCTCGGCTTCAAGGATGTCGCGGCACTCGCCGAGACGATCGTCGATGCTGACCGGCTCGGTCTCGATATCGGCGCGCTCAATGTGCTGGAACGCTATCAGTCCTGGCGGCGCTTCGACACGTTCCGCATGGGGGTGACCACCGACGTGCTGAACCGGCTGTTCTCCAATGACATCACCCCGATCCGCATCGCCCGCGACTTCGGATTGGGTGTCGTGGACCGCATGCCGGGATTGAAGAATTTCTTCATCAAGCAGGCCTCGATTGCAACAGGCGCTGACCCGAAGTTGCTGGGTGGTATGCTTCCCTAGGCGGCGCCTGAGCTGGTTTTTTAGACCCCGCCCCAAACCCCTCCCCACAAGGGGGAGGGGCTTCACGCGCCGCTCCCCCACTGCCCAAAGCGACGCCTCAGCACCCTGCTGCCACACGAGTTGGCTGAAGGGGCGAGGCCGGGTTGCCCCCTCCCCCTTGTGGGGAGGGGTTTCGGGGCGGGGTCTTCACAACAAAAAGCCGAATTGGCTAAAGCCCGTTCCTTGCGCGAGGCTGGAGAAGTTAACGAATGAAGCTAAATAGTTAACCCGCCTGTCTTGAAAGTTTTAAGGTTTGATGACTATCTTTAATGATCCGGGGCGACTGCGCCGGGTGCATGACTGTTAAGGATAGAAAGGACAATTCTCTGACAACAGTACACGCGAAAGGAGTGGCGTCATACGCATACTCCCGGAGCATGGAGCGTAGCGAACACGCTGCGGCCAACGCTCTCAAGCTGGTCCTCGAAAGCCTCGAAGACTCAAAAGCTGAAAACGTCACCTCGATCGACATCACTGGCAAATCCGCGCTGGGCGACTACATGGTCGTCGTCTCCGGGCGCTCGAATCGCCATGTGACCGCGATTGCGGAACACCTGCTCGACGACATCAAGGCTGGTGGCCTTGGCAATGCCCGCATCGAGGGCCTTGAGACCGGCGACTGGGTGCTCATCGACACCGGTGACATTATCGTTCACGTCTTCCGCCCGGAAATCCGCGAATTCTACAATCTCGAAAAGATGTGGGCCGCGCCGGATATGGACGAGGGAACGCTGCACTGATCGTATCTCGCCTGCTTTTCGAAGCGGGTCGGTTGCGATAAAAGCATCTCGAAAGGTCATTCCTTTCGTGAGCAGAAATTTGGTCCGAAATCGAGGTGCCCATCGTGCGGATTTCTCTATTCGCGGTGGGCAGGCTGAAAGCCGGGCCCGAAAAAGAGCTTGCCGAACGGTATTTCGACCGTTTTGCCAAGACCGGCCCCGCTGTTGGGCTCGAACTCGCCAAAATCACCGAAATCAATGAAAGCCGTGCCAGCAATTCCGAAACCCGCAAGCGCGAGGAAGCGGCATCGCTCGAGAAAATGCTTGGCGATGGCGCCGTGCTGATCCTGCTCGACGAGCGCGGCAAGGCGATGGATAGCCCCGCCTTCGCCGAACTGCTGGGTGGCATCCGCGATGCGGGCAAGCGCGAGCTGGTGATCGCCATCGGCGGGCCGGACGGATTGGACCCGGCACTCGCCACGAAGGCCACACATATGCTGTGCTTCGGCAAGATGACCTGGCCGCACCAGCTCGTGCGGGTGATGCTGGGGGAGCAGCTCTATCGCGCGGTGACGATATTGTCAGGGCATCCTTACCATCGCGTGTGATCAGCGCACCCGCCATGACCCGGGCGAGGAGCGGGGCGTCACGACCGCGCGTGTGGTGCTGGCGTGTCGCGGCATTGCAGTCTAAGTTTTGGAAATGGACAGCTTTGAAGGAAACTGGCGGTAATATGATGAGATTTCTGGGATCGTGCATCGCCCTCTCATTAATGTCGGGCGTACCGGCATCGGCGGCGCAGGGCGTGAACCCTCAGCTGCGGTCGTGCACGACGGCCAAGGATGTTCCCTATTGCAGGGTGCAGCGGGGCCGATTCGTCTACGACTGGACCAGAGCGCACCGGGGAGAGTACGCCGCGCAACGCAACGTCGCCTTCTGCCTCAGATTTGGATGCGACGGCGCGGTGAAGGTGAACATGGTCGCCGCATGCGCGTGGCGCATCGTGATCATTGGCTCGGACGCGCCATGGGAAAGGGGCGATCTCATGAATTACAAGGCCGATTGTGCCGGCATCGGCCGGCGCGGCGACGCCATGGCGCACATTCTGTTCGAGAGGATATACAAGCGGCCGCTCGAGATCGACGCTGAAGAGCTGGTGACGTCGTTGACACACGAACATCCGAAGCAGCCGGAACGATAAGCTACGTTCCCAATCTGCCGAACTGACCAGACTGGCGCCGAACCGTCACGGGCTGGACCGTGGCGGCCGTCGGCGGCGGCGGCCCCGAGGCGAAACCGCCAGCCGGGATGAAGGCAAGAACAGCGATGCCGGAATAGAAGAGCCAGCCCAGCACCTGCGCGATCTCCGCCGGCAGCGGCAGCGCCATCAAGCGCGGCACGAAGACCGGCGCGATGATTGCAAACAACCAGAATTGCGGCCAGCCGATATCCCTCAGCCGCGCGGAAACCATCCAGAGCAAGGTGATGATCGTGATCGCCGTCATCGCGATGACTGCCATCGGATAGAGCGCGCTGAGCGCCGAATGACGGTTGGCGAGATCGACGACTTCCTTCGGCGCGTTATGATTGGGCATGAAGGACAGTGGTGTCTCTTTCAGCCGTGCGCTGATCACCGCCTCGAGTTCCTTCTTGCTGTACTTGCGGCCTGATTTGACGATGTCGCGCACGATGTCCTCGTGCGCCTGCATCATGAACGGCATCGGCCGGTCTTTGATCATCGACACATCGGCGGAACCGTCACTGGTGACCTTGCGCGGCTTCAGGAGTTCCTCCGCGGTCGCATCCTGCAGGCGCACGATATAGCGCTCGATCGGCTGTTTGGCGAAATCGAAGCCGAGCATCAGCAGAATGATCACGATATATCCGATGCGCCCCAATCGGGATTCGCCAAAAATCGACATGGAATTGCCTTCGCCTCATGCAGCCTATGAGGGTTTGTCGCGCAATGGTTGAAAATTTCACCTAATCCGATCCGTCGGATTTTAGCTTTCGTCAAGCTTGAGGCGCCTGGGACTGGCCCTTCCCCCTTGCCGCAAATCAGCTTAACTTGACGCCGATAGTGCGAGTGTGCCTTTGACGAAGCAAAACACGGTGTGGCGGCGACGATATGCGCGAATGGCGGCGGCGGCCGTCTTCGGCATTGCCAGCCTGTCGCCGCTCGTTGCCGTGCCGCAGGAAATGGACCCGATCCCGACCGAGACTGGCCAGATCGGCGTGCTCACCATCAAGCGCAATGCCACCGAAAGCGAACTCCGCGAACTGGCCAAGACGATTGCCGACGCAAAGGCGCGGGCGGCGAGCCTCGAAGCTTCGATCGCTGACGTCGAGAAGACCACGTCCGGTCTGCGCGAGGCGCTGGTCGCGTCCGCCGCCAAGCGCAAGGATCTCGAGCGCCAGGTGATCGCCAACGAGGACAGGCTGACCGGACTGGCCGCTAAAGAAAAGGGTGTCAAAGCCTCGCTCCATCAGCGGCGCGGGCTGCTGGCGGAAGTGCTGGCGGCGCTGCAGCGCATGGCGCGCAACCCGCCGCCGGCGCTGCTGGTGACGCCCGACGACGCGCTGTCCTCGGTGCGCAGCGCCATCCTGCTCGGTGCCGTCGTGCCCGGCATACGCGGCGAGACGGAGAAACTGGCGGCCGACCTGAAATCGCTTTCCGATCTCCGGACCGAAATCGCCGCCGAACGGCGGAAATACGTGACCACCATGGCCTTGGCGATCGAGGAAGAGCAGAAGATGACGCTGCTCGCCGCCGAGAACGATAAACTGAATGTGAAGAACCGCGCCGAACTCGAAAGCGAGAGGAAGCGGGCCGAGGAACTCGCAACCCGAGCGACCAGCCTCGAAGGCCTGATTTCCTCGCTCGAAACCGATATCGCCTCCGCAAAGGCGGCATCCGAAGCGGCGAAGGCGGAAGAGGCCAAACGCCAGAAACTGACCGCTTCGGAGCGCGCCAAGCTTGACGCGGACCCCGCTTTGCCCGACAAAAACCGTATTGCGCCCGCATATGCGTTTTCGGTGTTGAAAGCCAAGCTCGACCTGCCGGTGGCCGGCGATGTATTGCGTGTCTTCGGTGATGACGACGGAACAGGCCATCCTGCCCAGGGCATTACCGTAGCGGCCAAATCGGGAATGGTGGTGACTGCACCCGCCGATGGTTGGATCATGTTTGCCGGCCCCTTCCGGAGCTATGGCCAGATGATCATCATGAATGCGGGCGATGGCTACCACATCGTCATGTCGGGCATGGATTCGGTGACCGCAAGACAGGGACAGTTCGCCGTGGCGGGGGAACCCCTCGGCACGATGGGTGAAAAGAGAATTGCAAGTGCGGCGGGCATGCATCTGGAAACCGAGCGGCCCACACTGTACATAGAATTTCGCAAGGACGGAAAACCGGTCGATTCGCGACCATGGTGGTCCGCCAAAGACCTCGGAAAGGCACGCAATGCTACGTAAAACTTCTCTTGTGCTTCTCGGCGCGCTTCTGGGCTCTACCGCCATGGTCGGCGTCTATGCAGCCGGCATTCCGGCCAATGCCGCAGGCTCCTCGACCTATAAGGAACTGAGCATTTTCGGCGAGGTTTTCGAACGCGTGCGCGCCCAATACGTGACGCCGCCGGACGAGCAGAAGCTGGTCGAGTCCGCGATCTCGGGCATGCTGTCGTCGCTCGATCCGCATTCGAGCTACATGAATGCCAAGGATGCCGACGACATGCGCACCCAGACCAAGGGTGAATTCGGCGGTCTCGGCATCGAAGTGACGATGGACCAGGATCTCGTCAAGGTCATCACCCCGATCGACGACACGCCCGCCTCCAAGGCCGGCGTGCTGGCCGGCGACCTGATCTCGAAGATCGACGGCGCCGATGTGCGCGGCCTGAAGCTCGAGGAAGCGGTCGACAAGATGCGCGGCGAGGTCGGTGCGCCGATCACGCTCACGATCATCCGCAAGGGCGCCGACAAGCCGATCGAGATCACGCTGAAGCGCGACATCATCGCGGTGCAGGCGGTCAAGGTCCGCGTCGAGGGCGATGTCGGTTATCTCCGTGTCATCTCGTTCACCGAAAAGACTTACGACGACCTGAAGAAGGGCATCGAGAAGATCCAGGCCCAGGTGCCGAACGACAAGCTCAAGGGCTTTGTGCTCGACCTGCGCCTCAATCCGGGCGGCCTTCTCGACCAGGCGATCAACGTCTCCGACGCCTTCCTCGACAAGGGCGAGATCGTCTCGACCCGCGGCCGAATCGAAAGCGAAACGCGCCGGTTCACGGCAACCGAAGGCGATCTCTCCAACGGCAAGCCGGTGATCATCCTGACCAATGGCGGCTCGGCTTCGGCATCTGAAATCGTTGCCGGTGCATTGCAGGATCTCAAGCGCGCGACGGTGCTCGGCACGCGGTCCTTCGGCAAGGGCTCGGTCCAGACGATCATCCCGCTCGGCGATTCCGGCGCGCTGCGCCTGACCACGGCGCTCTATTACACGCCGTCGGGCAAATCGATCCAGGGCATCGGCATCTCGCCCGATATCCTCGTCGAACAGCCGATCCCTGCCGAACTGCAAGGCAAGATGGAAAAGACCGCCGAATCTTCGCTCAAGGGTCACATCAAGGGCCAGGACGAGAACGACGAGGGTTCCGGCTCGCAGGCCTATGTGCCGCCGGATCCCAAGGACGACGTGCAGCTTGCCGCCGCGCTCAAATTGCTGCGCGGCCAGGAAATCAACGCAGCCTTCCCGCCGGACCAGAAGAAGGCCGTCGAGGTCGAGCAGAAGAAGCTGTGATAATCACGCGGCGGGTCCACCCGCCGCGTTTCTCATTTCGAGTGCAGGCGGCCAATTGAGCGGCATCAATACGCCACTGGGACAAAACCGGAAGCCGGCGAGACCATCGCCCGGCTTCTTTTCTCTCGCCCGGTTCATCGCTGTTTTTGGCGGCATCTTCGTCGTCGGCCTGTCGGTCTACTTCGCCATGCGGCCAGAGGAAAACCTTGGGAAGCCCGAAGTCGCCGCTGTCGAGACCAAGCCGGTCGAAGAGGCCGTCGTCGCGGAACAGCCCGAAGCCAAGGATACCGACCAGGCCGACAAGCTGGTCCGCGCCCGGCCGCATGATGGCGCCAATGTCGATCGCCAGGTGATGGACGATGGCTCTGTCGTCACCAAGTTCACGCCGAAGAACCGCGACAAGGATGGCCCCGTCGTCATCGACGCAACGGCTCAAAACGCGCAGGACGAGCGCACCGCGGCCTTTCCCGACGAAGCCCTGATCGAGGATACGCCGGACGGCAAGCTGCCCATCGTCGCCACCGACGGCACGCGGCCGGTCGATCGCTATGCCCGGCCATGGTCGGGCGCTCGCGGCACGCGTATCGCCATCGTCATTGGCGGCCTGGGACTGAGCCAGACCGGCACCCAACGGGCGCTGAATACCCTGCCCGAGGAAATCACGCTCGCCTTTGCCGCAACCGGCAATTCGCTGTTCCGCTGGATGCCGGAGGCGCGACGTGGCGGCCACGAGATCCTGCTGCAGGTGCCGCTCGAACCCTTCGACTACCCCGACAACAATCCCGGCGCGCTCACTCTGCTGCATACCGATTCCGAGGCGAAGAACATCAAGCGGCTGCATCAGGCGATGAGCAAGATGACCAATTACACCGGCGTCATGAACTATCTCGGCGGCCGCTTCCTCGCCGATGCGCCGGCGCTGGAACCCATGATGCGCGATATCGCCGATCGCGGCCTGCTGTTCCTCGACGACGGCTCGTCGGCGCAGTCGCTCTCCGGCACCTATGCCAAGGCCTTCAGCGCGCCGCATGCCTTTGCCGATGTCATTCTCGACCAGGAGGTCAGCAAGGCCTCGGTGCTCAAGAAGCTCGACGACCTCGAGCGCGTGGCGATGAAGAACGGCTCCGCCATCGGCGTGGCCTCGGCCTTCGACGAGAGTGTCGATGCGGTCACGGAATGGGCACGTGAGGCGGGTGGGCGCGGCATCGAGATCGTCGGGGTTTCGGTGTTGGCGGATGTGCCGAATTAGAAAAATTGCCCCTCACCCCAACCCTCTCCCCGCCGAAGCGGGGCGAGGGGGCGCTGGGGGGCGCCGACATTGCTCCACGTCCCTTCTCCCCACCTGCGGGGAGAAGATGCCGGCAGGCAGATGAGGGGCGGCCACCAATCGTGAGGGACCGATGACCAAGAAGAACAAAATCCGCGCCGAAGACCTGCCCTATCGTCCCTGCGTCGGCATCATGGTGCTGAACCGAGAGGGTCTTGTCTGGGCCGGGCGCCGCACGCCGATCGGCAATTCGGAATATGACGGCTCGCCGCAGCTGTGGCAGATGCCGCAGGGCGGGATCGACAAGGGCGAGGATCCTGAAAAGGCCGCCTACCGCGAACTCCATGAAGAGACCGGCATGACGACGGTGACGCTGTTAGGGCGCACCAAGGGCTGGATCAACTACGACCTGCCGCCTGAACTGATCGGCATCGGGCTGAAGGGCAAGTATCGCGGCCAGACGCAGGCCTGGTTCGCCTTCCGCTTCACCGGCGATGACAGCGAGATCCAGATCGCCCCACCGCCCGGCGGCCACGAGCAGGAATTCGACGAATGGGCCTGGAAGCCGATGGAGGATCTGCCCGGATTGATCGTCGCCTTCAAGCGCAACGTCTATGACCGGGTCGTCGCCGAATTCCGGCATCTTTCCGGCACAAAGGCCTAATCGCCGGAATTTGCTTGAGGAAACGGGAACAAGCCGCTCACGAAAATCTTATCAGAAGTGATGACGGCGCCCCATGACACCGCGAGGCGGTGTGACTAAGAGGAAGTGGAGAATCGCAGCCAAGATTTGCAAGGAGCTCCCATGGCCATCTCGAACACTCTCAACCCCTGGGCGCCGCGCGTGCTCTCGATCGTCCGCATCGTTGCCGGCCTGATTTTCATGGCGCATGGCACGCAGAAGCTGCTCGGCTTTCCCGCGGGCGACATGAACCCGCCGATGTTTTCCATGGGCTGGAATGCCGGCGTGATCGAACTGATTGCCGGTGCGCTGATCGCGATCGGTCTGTTCACCCGCCCCGCGGCTTTCATCGCCTCCGGCGCGATGGCCTCCGCCTATTTCCTCGCACATGCACCGCAGAATTTCTTCCCCGTCAACAATGGCGGTGACGCGGCGATCCTCTATTGCTTCCTGTTCCTGTATTTCGTCTTCGCAGGCCCAGGCCCGTGGAGCATCGACGCCCGGCGCGGCGCAGCCTGAAGGCTCGCGACTGGTTGAATGCAAACGGCGCCGGTCTCACGACCGGCGCCTCTTCGTTGTGAATAGCTCAGGACTTGAAAAAGGCCAGGAGGTCCGCGTTGACGATCTCGGGATGCGTCGTGGCCATGCCATGCGGCAGGCCCTTGTGGACGCTGAGCTTGCCGTTCTTGAGCAGCTTGATGGCTAGATGCGCGGAATCAGCGATTGGCACGATCTGGTCGTCGTCGCCATGCATGACGAGCACCGGCACGTCGATTTTCTCCAGGTCTTCCGTGAAGTCCGTCTCCGAGAAGGCCTTGATGCAATCGTAATGGGCCTTGGCGCCGCCCATCATCCCTTGGCGCCACCAATTCTCGACCACGGCAGGCGACACCTTGGCGTCCGGTCGATTGTAGCCGTAGAACGGGCCGGCAGCGACATCATGATAAAACTGGGCGCGGTTGGCGACGAGCGCGGACCGAAAGCCATCGAAGACTTCGATCGGCAGGCCGCCCGGATTCTTCTCCGACTTGACCATGATTGGCGGCACGGCACCAATCAGGACCGCTTTGGAGACACGACCGCCACCGCCATATTGCGCGACATAGCGAGCGACTTCGCCGCCGCCTGTGGAATGGCCGACATGGATCGCGTTCTTGAGGTCGAGATGCTTGACGACCTCGGCGACATCGGCGGCATAGGTGTCCATCTCGTTGCCATAGGCGGTCTGGGTCGAACGGCCATGGCCGCGCCGGTCATGCGCGATCACGCGATAGCCCTGCTCGAAGAAATAGAGCATCTGGTTGTCCCAGTCATCGGCCGACAGCGGCCAGCCGTGATGGAAGACGATCGCCTGTGCATCCCCAGGACCCCAGTCCTTGTAATAGATGCGTGTGCCGTCCTTGGTGGTGACAAAGCCGTCTGACATTGTGGTGTGCTCCTTGTTGGCGGTGTGGGAAGCGGCCTGGGCAGGTTGGGGGAAATTTGAAACAGTGGCAACGGCAATCAATCCGAGCCCTGCTTTCATGACATTTCTACGTGTCGCTTTTGTCTCAAACATTGCCGTCTCCATGTATGCCGCGATATTTGATATCGCGATATCGATATGCATAAAGCAAGATTCTGGACCTGTCCAGTATTTTATTTATCGCGATATTATTTTTTGTGATATCGTATTCACATTGAACCAACACACGGGTTTCACGATGACCAGAGCCTCACCCCGCCCCCTCGACGAACAGCTGTGCTTCACGCTCTATTCGGCCAGCATGGCCGTCAGCCGCATGTACAAGCCGATGCTCGACGCGATGGGCATCACCTATCCGCAATATCTGGTGCTGAGCGCGCTCGACGAGCATGACGGGCTGACGATCGGCGCCATTGCCGATCGCCTGGCGCTCGAATCAAGCACCGTGACGCCACCCGCCAAGCGGCTGGAGCAAGCGGGCCTGCTGGAGCGCCGGCGCAGCAAGGAAGACGAGCGGCAGGTGAATGTGTTTCTCACCGACGCCGGCCGCAAGCTGCTCGGCGAGAGCAAGTGTCTCGGGGATACGCTGATCGAGCGCTCGAAGATGACGCCCGCCGAGGTACAGCGGCTGAACGAGCGGATGCAGGGGTTTTTGGCGGCGGTGAATGATGTTGGCTAGGGCGCTAACAGCATGACCCCGCCCCGAAACCCCTCCCCACAAGGGGGAGGGGCCAATACTTGGCTCCCGCCTTGGTCCAAAATTCCGCCTAGATATGTTGGACGAACTACAGCACTGCTTGCTCTGCATTGAGTAAGATGAGGCGGTACTGCAAGTTAAGCCCCTCCCCCTTGTGGGGAGGGGGGCGGGGTCTTACTTTCTATCCAGAAACGCAAAACCCCGACCGCAATGCGACCGGGGTTGGACGATTCTCGCTACCGCCTAGCTCACTCCGCCTCGTTGGCCGGTTCCGCGTTGAGCTGGCCATATTTCTCCACGCCCAGTTTCCCAAGCAAATCGAGCTGGGTCTCGAGGAAGTCGATATGGCCTTCCTCGTCGCCGAGCAGCTCCTCGAACAGCTTCATGGAAACATAGTCGCCGGCCGCGTGACAGATGTCGCGGGACTGCTTGTAGGCCGTGCGCGCGTCGTATTCGCCCGCGAGATCGGCTTCCAGCACTTCCTTGATGTTCTGGCCGATCCTGAGCGGCGCCAGCGTCTGGAGGTTCGGATGGCCTTCGAGGAAGATGATGCGGGCGACCAGGCGGTCGGCATGATGCATCTCTTCGATCGATTCGGCGCGCTCCTTCTTGGCGAGCTTCTGGTAACCCCAGTCCTCGAGCAGGCGGAAATGCACCCAATACTGGTTGACCGCGCCGAGTTCGAGGAAAAGCGCCTGGTTGAGACGCTCGATGACTTTCGGATCGCCCTTCATTTTGGTTCTCCCTGCTGATTATTTCGGGATAATCAAAGCAGGAATTGGCTGATATGTCGAGCCAAATTTAGAATGATTCAAAAAATAGAATCGTTCCAAAGGAGATCGGAATGTCATGAAAACAATGAGTGGGGGGAATCAGGCGACCTGCGCCATACGTTCGCGGCGCGCGTGGATGGCGATCTTCTGCTCTTCCTTGAAAACGCGCAGGCGTTCCATGAAGACCACGACTTCTTCGCCTTCGGATGTCCGGGCTGCGTGATATTCCTCGGTGGTCTTGACGATGATATCGACGACATTGGGGAAGCAACCGCAGCAACGGCCACGCTTTTGCAGGGCGTGATAAACCTTGCCCGGCACGATCAACTGCCAACAGTCCTCGTCAAGCAGCGAGATGATCGCTTCCTTGATGTCTTTGTCGGTGATCAGGTTGCAGGAGCAAACCATCATGGCAGGGAATTCCGGGCCGATTCAGAAATATACCCTCTTTAATCAAAAGGGGACTGCTGCTGTCAAGATATGGAATTGTCGCAGTCATAAGAAATTGGGACGCGCGACCAAAGAAAGTGACAAAATCGCGCATTCCAAGCGCTTCCCCCGGAAAACGTGAAGGCTGAACAGTGCGTTCAGACCTTCACCTTCTGCAGGACGAAGTCCTCGGTGCCGAAGAATTTCTTGTAGCGCTCGACCTCGGAGGCGATTCCCGTCGCCTTGTTGGGATTGTCAGAGAGCTT
Source organism: Rhizobium sp. TH2 (assembly GCF_024707525.1). NCBI lineage: Bacteria > Pseudomonadati > Pseudomonadota > Alphaproteobacteria > Hyphomicrobiales > Rhizobiaceae > Rhizobium > Rhizobium sp. TH2. The sequence goes on from NZ_CP062231.1 coordinate 4,810,154, forward strand.
GACGGCCGGACGGCCATTGGCCTCCACGACCTTGCAGACCACGGAGATCGGATTGAGCCCGGTCACCTCGTCGGGCACGCAATCCTCGAAATCATTGGTCAGGTTGGTGCCCCAGCCGAAGCTCATGCGCACCCGGCCCTGGAAATGCTTGTAGGTTTCGATGATCGTATCGACGTCGAGGCCATCCGAGAAGATCAGCAGCTTTTCCCTGGGGTCGCGGCCATGGCTCTTCCACCAGGCGATGATCTTCTCGCCGCCTTCGATCGGCGGGGCGCTGTCGGGGCGGAAGCCTGTCCAGTCGGCCACCCAGTCCGGCGCGTGGCGCAGAAAGGAAGATGTACCGAAGGCATCGGGCAGAACAATCAGCAGGTTGCCGCCATAGAGCCGTTCCCAATCCTTGAGGATCTTGTAGGGCGCCTCCGCGAGTTCGGCGTCGGTCTCGGCGAGCGCGGCGCTGACCATCGGCAGTTCATGCGCATTGGTGCCGACAGCTTCGAGGTCGGTATCCATGGCGAGCAGCACGTTCGACGTGCCGGTAAAAGCCGGGCCGATGCCTTCCTTGAGCGCTTCGACGCACCAGCGCTGCCAGAGGAAGGAGTGCCGCCGCCGCGTGCCGAAATCGGAAATCCTGAGGCCCGGATATTGCCGGAGGCGCTGCACCTTCTCCCACATCCGCGACTTGGCGCGCGCATAGATGACATCGAGCGTGAACTGGCCGAGACCCTTCATCGCCGCGCGCGAGCGGAGTTCGTTGATGATGGCGAGCGCCGGGATTTCCCACATCGTGGTCTCCGCCCAGCGGCCGGCGAAGGTGAGCTCATACTGGCCGTCCCTGCGCGAGAGCTCGTATTCCGGCAGCTGGAAGGTCGATAGCCAGGCGAGGAACTCGGGCTCGAAAATCTGCTGGCGGCCGTAGAACGTGTTACCCGCGAGCCAGATCATTTCCTTTTTGGAGAACCTGAGGTCGCGCGCATGATCGAGCTGGTCGCGCAGTTCCTGTTCGTCGATGTCGTCGGCGAGCCGCACCGATTTCGAACGATTGATCACCGAGAACGTCGTGTCGACATCCGGATGCATCTTCCAGATCATCTGCAGCATCAGCAGCTTGTAGAAATCGGTATCGAGCAGCGAGCGCACGATCGGATCGAGCTTCCAGGCATGGCTCCAAACGCGGCGGGCAATATCGGTCTTCGCGGCCATGGCGGCCTCCAGTCATCTGTCAGACCAGCGTGACGCCGGCGGCTTTCATTTGTTCATTCATCGCGGCCATCGACCCATTGAGGTCAATGCCGCGGCAGGCATCGAGAATGACCGTGGTAGCAAACCCGTGACCGGCAGCGTCGAGCGCAGAATAGGCGACGCAGAAATCTGTGGCGAGGCCGCAGAGCACGACTTCGGAAATACCGCATTCCCGGAGATAGCCGACGAGGCCGGTCGGCGTCGTCCTGTCGTTTTCGTAAAAGGCGGAATAGGAGTCGATCTCGTGGTGGAATCCCTTGTGGAGCACCAGTTCGGCGTTCGTCCGATCCAGCGCGTCATGGAGTTCGGCGCCACGCGTGCCCTGCACGCAATGATCCGGCCACAGCGTCTGCGGTCCATAGGGCATCTCAACCATCTCGAACGGCGCCTTGCCCGGATGGCTAGAGGCGAAGCTCGAATGGCCGGCGGGGTGCCAATCCTGCGTAAGAATGACATGCTCGTGGTCTGATATCAGGCGGTTGATGACCGGAATGATCTCATCGCCGCCTGCCACCGCCAGCGCGCCGCCCGGGCAAAAATCATACTGCATGTCGATGACAACAAGCGCCTTGCCGGCCATGCCAAACCTCTTCGAAACCTTGAGCGTCAAAGGTCAATCATGTTTGTGGATTTCGCACAAGTGCAGCCGAGCCCAACGGCGATCTCAATGACCCTTGATGCCGTCCGCATGGCGGGTGAGGTTGGAGAGCAGGAGCACCACGATGAGCAGCATCGGCGTGCCGATGAAGATTGCCGCAAAGCCCGTATGCTCGGCCACGAAACCGAACAGCGTGGGCAGGAAGAGCGTGCCGGAATAGCCCATGATCGTGACGACCGACAGCCCGACGCCCTTGGCCATCCCAGGCAGATTGCCCGCCGCCGAAAAGGCGATCGGCACCATGTTGGAGACGCCGACGCCGCAGAGCGCGAAGCCGGCGATCGCCACATAGGCGTTGGGCGCAAAACCGGCGATCAGCATGCCGACAAAGGCGATGACGCCCGAAACCTGCATCGTCCTGACCGCTCCGAAGCGATCGCGTATGCCATCGCCGAACAGCCGCATGATGGTCATCGCGCCATGCATGGCGCCCGCCGCGAAGGCCGAGATCGTCAGGGTCGAGCCGAGTTCCTTGTTCAGGTAGAGCGCCGACCAGTCGATCACCACGCCTTCCTGCACCATGCAGAACAGCGCCACGATGCCGAGCAGCCAGGGCAGTGGGCTCTTGAACAGGCTCGTCTTCGGCGCCGCCGCTTCATGGATATCCTCGACATGGGGGCCGTCATGCAGGATCATCGAGAGCGCGGAGAAAAGCACGGCGGCGCTGACGCCGGTGATGATGAGCGCATGGGCGAGCGGCCCGAGCGTATCGATCATATAGCCGCTGGCCGCGGAGCCTAACAGCGCGCCGAGGCTCCAGAAGGCGTGGCAGGACGACATGATCGCCTTGCGCATCGATTTCTCGACTTCCACGGCATTGGCATTCATCGCGACATCCATGGCGCCGGCAAAGCCGCCGAACAGGAAGACGGCCATGCCCGCCGTCCAGACATTCGGCGCCAGCGTGATCAGCAGCATGGCGAAGAGCCAGATCGAGCCCGTGACCTTGGCCACGACACTGGAACCGTATTTCGCGATACCAGCGCCGCAGAAGGGCATGATGGTGACCGAGCCGACGCCGTAGCAGACGACAAGCAGGCTGACATAGAAGGGCGACAGCATCAGCCGGTCGGCGAGCTCGGGCACCTTGAGCGACCAGGCGCCTGCATAGAGCCCGTTGGCGAGGAACAAGAGCTTGACGGCGATGCGCTCGCGCGGATAGCGGCCGATCAGGGCCGGTGTGGGGAGAGTCCGGTCAACCATTGTCATGTCCAGTTTTCGGCGTTCTTTTGCAGCGCGTTGAAGGCAGGTTCAAGTCCACTACCCATCATTGCGGATGATTCTGAGGGTCACGAGGGGGTGGGATGGGCGACGATGACATTGACACCGGCGCGCGTCAGGTCACGCACATATCCCGCCTCGGCATCATGTTCGAGCACGACATGGTCTCGCTTCCCGACAGGCACGACCTCGAAGGGCGCGGCGGCGCCGAGCTTCTCGTTCGTCACGGCGGCAAGCACGGAGCGCGACCTAAGTGCAATGAAGCGCTTGAACTCGGCCTCGTCGAAATCCTGCGCGCTGATGCCGGTCGCAGCCTCGAAGCCGCAGCTGCCCAGCACGCAGATATCGGGATGGAAATTGGATGCGTCGGCCATGGCCTTGGCGCCGATCACACCACCGGTGCGGTGATCGAGCTTGCCGCCGAGCACAACGACATCGATCTCACTGCGGTCGAGAAGGGCAGACGCGACCATCGGGGAATTAGTGATGACCGTGAGCTTCAACCCAGGCGGAATGGCTTGCGCGATGGCGAGATTGGTCGAACCCGCATCGATGAACAGTGTCATTCCCGACTCGAAAAGCGGCACGGCCGCGCGCGCCATGGCATCCTTACGCTCCGGCTTCAGCTGGAGTCGCTCCGTGAGGCTCGAATCGTCGGTCATGACGGGAAGCGCGCCACCATAGACCCGCCGGCAGAGGCCCGCCGCCGCCATCTCGCGAAGATCCCGCCTGATCGTATCCTCCGAGATCGCCAGTTCCTGTGCGAGCGCGGCCGCGATAATCCGGCCCTCGCCCTGAAGGCGTTTCAGGATGAGGCTCTGCCTTTCATGGAGCAAGAGGTCGGCAACGTTCATAAGAATTGAATCCGGCAACAACTGACGCAATCATGCACAAACGTGCACCACTCGTCAAGCCGATCCGGCAGCTTGATTTCTTAAGCTAGGGCTTGAAACTTAGAGAACCGGCGCTTTTGCAGCGAGGAAAATGGCGAGGCAGGCGATGGAGAGCGTGGTCTCCAGTCGTGCGACAGTTGCGCCCTTGCGGAGAAATTGCCCCGCTCCGAGGCCGACAACACATATGATTGCACCAGCGGCGGCACCGTATTGCTGCAGGGCAAGTCCTGATGCGCCGAGACATGCGGCAGAGGCAGCCGATATGATTGCCAGTTCCGTTGCCGCCGGATTCGTCTCGATCCTGAACATGGCCAGGAATTTCGGCCAACTCAGCGCAATGGCCGCGACCAGCAACACCATGGGCACCATATTGCCGTTCATCGTCACTCTCCGGCCTCGATATTCGTCCGGCGGAGCAGGAACGCCAGCCGGACAGCAGGTTCGAAGCAAGTTCGATGCCAGACACCATCTGCCCATCGATGCGGCAAATGATGTCGGAGGCGACGCACGGAACGCGAAAATCTTGTGCAACTATGCCAAATGTGATTATTCCATCGCCACATTCTCCCTGTCGAAGACGTGGCGCCTCGGACAATTGAACAAATTCTCAGCAAAGTGCCTAAATTGAAGCTTTTCAATCCCATACTCGCCGGTGCTACCCTTCAGGAGCGCCTTATTGGCTGCGCGGGCGCCCTGCTCGGCATATGCGTGACGGCGCTGACATGCGGCTATGTATTCGGAACGCCGGAGCATTTTCCGCTGATCGTCGCGCCGATCGGCGCTTCCGCCGTGCTGCTGTTCGCGGTGCCTGCGAGCCCTTTGGCCCAGCCCTGGCCGATCGTCGGCGGCAATACGATATCGGCACTGGTCGGCGTCACCGTCGCCCACTATGTCGGCAATCCCATGCTTGCCGTGGGCCTGGCGGTCGGGCTTGCCATTTTGGCCATGTCCCTCACCCGTTCGCTGCATCCACCTGGCGGTGCTGCGGCACTGACGGCGGTGATCGGCGGGCCGGCGGTAGTCTCGGCCGGCTTCTGGTTCCCCTTCGTGCCGGTGGCGATCAATTCCGTCATCCTGGTCCTGCTGGGTCTTGTCTTCCACCGGCTGGCAAAGCGCAACTATCCCCACAGGCCCGCGCCCGTCGCCAATACCCACAAGACCGCGGACGTGCCGCCGGCCATGCGGGTCGGTTTCAACAAGCAGGATATCGACGCGGCCCTTTCGGAATTCAACGAAACCCTTGATATCGATCGCGAGGATCTCGACCGCATTCTGCGGACGGTCGAGGCCAAGGCGCTCAACCGTGCGCATGCCGAACTCGTCTGCGCCGACATCATGTCGCGAGACGTGGTCAGTGTCTCCGCGGAAGACGGCCCCGCAACGGCACGCAGGCTGTTGCTGGAGCACGATATCCGCACGCTTCCCGTCTTGAATGGCGAAAGGCGGCTGGTGGGAACTGTTGGATTGCGGGAACTGGCTGGGTTGCCGGATGATGCACCCATGCCGATGTCACGGGCAGCGACCGCTTCGCCCGATGCGCCAGCGGTCAGCCTTCTGCCCAGCCTGACCGATGGCCGGAACCACGCAGTGGTTGTTGTCGGGGAAAATCACGCGGTGGCCGGAATCGTCTCACAGACAGATTTGCTCGCGGCACTCGCCAAGAGCCTCTCAGTTGTGCGCAGGCCTGACGAAGTCATGCTTGACGGACGTGGAATTTAGGCGCTGGCCTCAGGCCGCGGCCAGCCGTGCCCTGACGCCATCGAGCTGGGCTTCTTCCGTCGGTTTGCCGAACAGATAGCCCTGGCCTTCCGTGCAGCCCCAGCCGTGGAGAAAATCGAGTTCAGCCTGCTCTTCGATGCCCTCCGCCGTGCAGCGGATCCCGAAGCTGCGCGACAGGCCGAGGATCGCATCGACGATGAGGCGGCTCTCGTGGTTGTCCTGCAGCGAGGCGACGAAGCTGCGGTCGATCTTGAGCTTGTCGAACTTGCAGCTTCTCAAATGCTGCAGCGTCGAATGGCCGGTGCCGAAATCATCGAGCGCGATGGTGATGCCGGCGGCGCGAAGTTGGTCGATCGTATCGCGCGCGGTGACCAGATCGGCGACGAGCGCGTTCTCGGTGATCTCGACCTCAAGGCGGTGCGGCGAAAGGCCGGTCTCGCCGAGGATGGAGATGATCTTGAGACCAAGCGTCTTTTCCCGGAGCTGAACCGGCGAAAGATTGACCGAGAGCTTGATATGGGCCGGCCAGGTGAGTGCCGCGAGGCTGGCCTTACGCAACATCTGCTCGCCGAGCTGGGCCATCAGGCCGCATGATTCCGCCACGGGAATGAATTCGGCCGGGCTGATCAGCCCGCGCTCGGCATGGCGCCAGCGGGCCAGCGCCTCGTAACCGATCACATCGCGGGTCGCGAGATCGACGATGGGCTGGAAAAAGGGAACGATCGAATTGTCCTTGAGCGCCTTGTGCAGCTCGGACTCGATCCAGTTGCGCTCCTTGACCACATGCTCAAGCTCGTTCTCGAAGAACGCGACCTGATGGCGGCCGGCATGCTTGGCCTTGTAGAGCGCGATATCGGCGCGGCGCAGCACCTCGCCGATCGTATCCCCATCCTTGCCGAACAGCGCCACACCGACCGAAGCACCGAGATGCAGGATCGCGTCGTTGAAATGGAACGGCTCGCTGATGCCGGCGATGCAGGCGCGCGCATAGCCATTGGCCTCGCTCTCGTTTGCGAGCGGCGGGGTGATGACGGCGAATTCATCGCCGCCGAAACGCGCCACGAGGCCGCCCGGGAAATGCTTCTCGATACGGCTCGCATAGTCGACCAGAACCTGATCGCCGGCGGCGTGACCATAGACGTCGTTGACCGGCTTGAAGTGATCGAGATCGATGAGCAGCACGGCACGGCGTTCGAACTGTGCCTTTCCGCTCAGGAAATGAGCACCGAACTCCTCGAATTTGCGGCGGTTGGCGAGACCCGTCAACTGGTCCTGCATGGCGAGCCGGCGGCTTTCCTGCTCGGCCCGCTGCTGGCGTTCGAGCGCCCGGCGCAGCCGCCACGACTGCTGGAAAGCGAAGGCCGAGAGGCCGAGACTGGCGAAGAGGCCGAAGGTCAGGATGTTGTCGAGGCTATAGGCGGAGGCCGTTTCAGGGCGGATCACCAATTCGATGCCGATGTCGCGCATCTTCTGGCCGGTCTGGACCCACGGGTCGCCATTCACCAGAGCCTGGAGCTTGCCATAGAAATTGTTCGAAACCGCGAGCAGGAACAGGCAGACCGTGACGCCGGCAATTGCCAGGCTCTGCAGCCGGAAACGCGCCATCGCAGGCGCTGCGCTATGGGAATCGATAAGGTCGTTCTTCATGGCTGTATCCAGGGAGTGCCGTGATATCGGACCTGACAAGTATCAACCAGCGCTGAAACTTTGATTAAAATTGTCCGTATCGGCAAAGCTGCATGGGAAAAGCTGTCGATATCGTGAATCGAATATGAAAAAGCGCCGGGCTGGAACCCGGCGCTTCAATGGTCCGATGGATATGCCTGGTATCAGCCGAAGACGATCAGCAGATCCTTGGCGTCGATCTGGTCGCCGGCCTTGACCAGGACTTCAGCGATCGTGCCGTCCTTTTCCGCATGCAGCGCGGTTTCCATCTTCATCGCCTCGATCGAGAGCAGCACGTCGCCGGCCTTGACCTGCTGGCCGGTCGCGACGCCGACGGTCGAGATGACGCCCGGCATGGGCGCGCCGACCTGGGCGGCATTGCCCACTTCCACCTTGCGGCGGACCGCGCCATTGGATGCGCCATGCGCCCGGTCCGGCACCTTGATGCGACGCGGCTGGCCGTTGAACTCGAAGAACACGGTGACCATGCCCTTCTGGTCGGTCTCGCCCTGCGCCTGGTTGAGGATGACAAGCGTCTTGCCGCGCTCGATATCGGCAAACAGTTCCTCGCCCTGCTCGATGCCATAGAAATAGGCATGCGTCGGCAGCACCGAGACGGGACCATAGGTATCCGCCGCAACCGCGAATTCGGTGAACACCTTGGGATACATGAGGTAGGAGGCGAATTCGAAATCGGAAACCTTGCGTTCGAGCTTGGTCTCGATCTCCTTGCGTTCCTTGTCGAGATCGGCAGGCGGCAGCAGCGAGCCCGGACGCACGGTATACGCCGCCTCACCCTTGAGGGCCTTCTTCTGCAACGCTTCCGGCCAGCCCGACGGTGGCTGACCCAGATCGCCCTTCAGCATCGAGACGACCGAATCCGGGAAAGAGATTTCCTTGGCCGGATTGACGACATCCTCGACGGTGAGATCCTGGCTGACCATCATCAGCGCCATGTCGCCGACGACCTTGGAGGACGGCGTGACCTTGACGATGTCGCCGAACATCTGGTTGGCATCGGCATAGGCCTGCGCCACCCTGTGCCACTTGGCCTCAAGGCCGAGAGAACGGGCCTGCTCCTTGAGATTGGTGAACTGGCCGCCCGGCATTTCGTGGAGATAGACTTCCGATGCAGGACCCTTGAGGTCGCTTTCGAAGGCCGCATATTGCGTGCGCACGGCCTCCCAATAGAAAGAGATGCGGCGGATCCAGGCCGGATCGAGGCCAGGGTCACGCTCGGTGCCGGCCAGCGCCTCGACGATCGAGCCCAGGCATGGCTGGGACGTATTGCCGGACAGCGCATCCATCGCCGCATCGACCACATCGACACCAGCTTCGACGGCCGCAAGCACCGTAGCGGCTGATATTCCCGACGTGTCATGCGTGTGGAAATGGATCGGCAGCGAGGTCGCCTGCGTGAGTTCGCGGAACAGCATGCGCGCCGCCTGCGGCTTGAGCAGGCCGGCCATGTCCTTCAACGCGATGATATGGGCGCCGGCCTTTTCCAGTTCCTGCGCCAGGCCGACATAATATTTGAGATCGTATTTCGGCCGCGCCGAATTGAGGATGTCGCCCGTGTAGCAGATCGCTGCTTCGCAGAGCTTGTTCTCCTCGATCACCGCATCCATCGAGACGCGCATGTTCTCGACCCAGTTGAGGCAGTCGAACACACGGAAGAGATCAATGCCGCCCTTGGCCGCCTGGCGGACGAAATACTTCACGACATTGTCGGGGTAGTTCTTGTAGCCGACACCATTCGCGCCACGCAGCAGCATCTGCAGCAGGAAGTTCGGCGCATTCTCGCGGATCAGCGCGAGCCGCTCCCACGGGTCCTCGGTCAGGAAGCGCATGGAGACGTCGAAGGTCGCACCGCCCCAGCATTCCAGCGAGAAGAGATTGGGCAGCGCCTTGGCATAGGTCCCGGCGATATTGGCGATATCGAAGGTACGAACACGGGTGGCGAGCAGCGACTGGTGGCCATCGCGCATGGTGGTGTCGGTCATCAGCACGCGGTTCTGGCTGGTCATCCATTCCGCGAATTTCTTCGGGCCGAGCTCGTCGAGCAACTGCTTGGTGCCGGGTGCGACCTGCTTGTCGATGAACGGCACGACCGGAAGTGCCGCATCCTTCGGCGGCCGGGCGCGGCCCTTGGCCTCGGGATGACCGTTGATCGTCACGTCGGCGAGGTAAGTCAGCAGTTTCGTTGCCCGGTCCTGGCGCTTGACCTGGGCAAACAGCTCCGGGGTCGTGTCGATGAAGCGGGTCGTGTAGGTGTTGTTCTGGAAAGACGGATGCGTGATGATCGCTTCGAGGAAGGTCAAGTTGGTCGCCACGCCACGGATACGGAATTCGCGGAGCGCCCGCTCCATGCGCTTGATCGCTTCAATCGGCGTCGGCGCCCAGGCGGTCACCTTTTCCAAGAGCGGGTCGTAGAAGCGGGTGATCACCGCGCCGGAATAGGCGGTGCCGCCATCGAGCCGGATGCCGAAGCCGGTCGCGCCGCGATAGGCGGTGATGCGGCCGTAATCCGGGATGAAATTCTGCTCGGGATCCTCGGTCGTGATGCGGCACTGGAGCGCATGACCGTTGAGCTTGATGTCTTCCTGCTTCGGCACGCCGGATTCCGGTGTCCCGATCGCATAGCCGTCGAGGATATGGATCTGCGCCTTCACGATGTCGATGCCGGTCACCTGCTCGGTGACGGTATGCTCGACCTGGATGCGCGGATTGACCTCGATGAAGTAGAATTTGCCGCTGTCCATATCCATCAGATATTCGACCGTGCCGGCGCCGACATAGTTGGTCGCCTTGGCAATGCTGGTCGAATAGGAAGCAAGCTCCGTGCGCTGAGCCTCTGTCAGATAGGGCGCCGGTGCGCGCTCGACGACCTTCTGGTTGCGGCGCTGGACCGAACAGTCGCGTTCGAAGAGATGCACGACATTGCCATGGGTATCGCCGAGAACCTGGCTTTCCACATGGCGCGCACGCTCGACCAGCTTTTCGAGATAGACCTCGTCCTTGCCGAAAGCGGCCATCGCCTCGCGCTTGGCTTCCACCACTTCACGCGCCAGATCCTTGGGGTCACGGATCGCGCGCATGCCGCGGCCGCCGCCGCCCCATGAGGCTTTGAGCATGATCGGATAGCCGATCTTCTCGGCCATCCTGGCCACCGCAGCCATATCGTCCGGCAGTGGCTCCGTGGCCGGCACGACGGGAACGCCGATCTCGATTGCCAGATTGCGCGCGGCAACCTTGTTGCCCAGCCGGCGCATCGTGTCGCCGCTTGGCCCGATGAAGATGATGCCGGCAGCCTTGCAGGCATCGACGAATTCTGGGCTTTCCGACAGCAGGCCGTAGCCCGGATGAATGGCATCGGCGCCCGACAGCTTGGCAACACGGATCACTTCATCGATCGACAGATAGCTTTCGATCGGCCCAAGGTCGCGATCGAGATGCGGACCGCGCCCGACCTGATAGCTCTCGTCCGCCTTGAAACGATGCAGCGCGAGTTTGTCCTCCTCCGCCCAGATCGCGACGGTCTTGATGCCCAGCTCATTGGCCGCGCGAAAGACACGGATGGCGATTTCCGAACGGTTGGCGACGAGTATCTTCTTGATGGGCAAGGCTCTGGCCTCCTCAGGCTGCGACGTCAAAACCAGGCATGCAATGAACCGCCAATCCGGCGCCGAGCGCGGTCAATTAGCGACCGGCAACGGCCTCATTCCGCCAGAAATTGCTGCGGGACGGTAGAAATATTGCACTCGCGAAAAGTCTTAGCGCGTTGCAGTGCGAAGTCAATTTGGTTTTGACTCATTTCCGTCACATTTCGCTGACGGTTCCCAGGGTCGATTTCTGCCGAGAAGGACGGGAGCCTTACGTACAAAGACCCAAGCAAGTGAAATTGCTCATGACGCGAAGAGTAGAATATGCTACAAAATAGGATATCTTACTAGGATGGAGTGGACATCATGTCGATGGTGAAAAAGAGCATATCCGTAACCGATCAGCAGAGTGACTGGATGAAAACGCAGATCACGACGGGACATTACGGCAATGAAAGCGAGGTCATCCGCGAGTTAATCCGCGAGCGCCAGTTGCGGGAGCAGGAAACGACTTCCGAGATTTCAGCGATACGCGCGAAACTCCTCGCCGCCGAAAAGCGCGACGCTTCAACCATCTCAGCCGAAGCGCTCTTATCGGAGATCAAGGAAGAAATGCGGCGCAATGGTCAGCTATAAGCTCAACGACGAGGCGCAGAACGACATCCGTCGCATATACGGACGCGGTCTGGCCGAATACGGCGAGACTCAAGCCGATGCGTATTACGATGCATTGTTCCGCCGCTTTGAACGGATAGCAGAGCAGCCTTATCTCTATCCATCCGTCGATCATATTCGGCCAGGATACAGAAGAAGCGTATGCGGCGTCGATTCCATTTATTATCGCATCATCGACGATACCGTCGAAATCATGCGGATCATTGGCCGTCAGGACATCGACCAAAGCTGACTGGCCTTCAGCAAACTATTGACGATTTTGTCTTGACCTGCCCCTAAGCGAATTGCGGCCGTAACCGTTGGCGATCAGGGGATCAGCCCCCGGCGCAGGCCTAGTGCCACCGCATGGTTGCGGTTCTTGGCGCCGAGTTTCTCCTGAAGACTGGCGCCATACCAGTCCACCGTCGTCGGCGCGACCTTCAACAGGGCGGCGATCTCTGGTGACGTTAAGCCATCGGCCATATGGCTCAAGGCCTGGACCTCGCGATGGGTGAGTGTAATCTCGGTGCCTTCGGCAACCTTCTCGGCATAGGCATCGCCCATGAATTCGAGGAGCTTGAAATAGGTGCTGCGTGTCACCGTCTCCAGCAGCATGATTTCCGAAGGCGTCAGCTCGATTTCGCCCGGACCGCCGAGCGTCGTGGCACCCATCAGCGCATTGCGGCCGAAGACCGGGAAGATATAGCCGGAACCGAGGCCATGGGCCTTGCCGTCCTGCATCATCTTCTGCATGCGGCGATATTGCGGATTGTTCTTGTAGGCCTCCACCGCCTGCTCCCAGGAGAAGCTTTTGTTAGCGCGGAGCAGGAACCGGATCGTCGGGTCCGTGACGATGTATTTCTTCTCGACGTAGCGCGCGATCCACGCCTCCGGCCAATTGGCCGCGACGATGAGCTGGGCCGGGTTCTCGATCGGCTTCGGCTCATGGAAAATACAATAGTATTTGAAGCCGAACGTATCGATCAGCTTCTCAAACTCCCGGATCGCCACGTCACGATCAGGAACTTCGCCGATCGCGACGAGATAATGCATGATATTGCCGAAACGCACCTTGGCCCCCGTTCCAAACTGCAATGCCTCGTCCAGAGACCTACGCTTTGTGACATGCGCGGGTCAATCCATCGGCGACCGATTGAAGGGCATCGCCTTTGATTCGCTATCGCTAATCTGGCATTGAATTATCAGGATTTTGAGGCAAAGGCGGAAATTTTCCGGGCCATGCGCGATATCCTGTTGCTAATCGTCATTTTGAGACTGCGTACCAGCCAACAAATTTATGTTGCATCGATCGTCACCCGCCGCCGCGCTGGCCTTGAGAGCGGAAACGTTTCCGCCCGTTCGCCGATAGCACGAACGGGCGGCAATGGTACAATCCGAATGACGCCGAATCAGCCCATGCGTTCGGACGCGTAGGAACCGGGGCTGGCGGGGAAGACGATGGTTTTGTTGCCGTTCATGAACACCCGGTGATGGATATGCGCATGCACCGCGCGGGCCAGGACCTGGCTTTCGACATCGCGGCCGATGGAGACATAATCGGACGCCGACTGCGCATGCGTGATGCGTGCGACATCCTGCTCGATGATCGGACCTTCGTCGAGATCCTCGGTGACGTAATGCGCGGTGGCGCCGATCAGCTTCACGCCGCGCTCATAGGCCTGCTTATAGGGATTGGCGCCCTTGAAAGACGGCAGGAAGGAGTGGTGGATGTTGATGATCCGGCCCGACATCTTCTTGCAGACGGCATCCGACAGCACCTGCATGTAGCGGGCAAGCACGATCAGATCGGCGCCCGACGCAGTCACGACGTCCATCAGGCGGGCCTCGGCCTCAGGCTTGTTGGCCTTGGTCACGTTGATGTGGTGGAAGGGAATGTCGTGGTTGACGATGACCTTCTGGTAATCGAAATGGTTGGACACGACGCCGACGATCTCGACCGGCAGCGCGCCGATCTTCCAGCGGTAGAGCAGATCGTTGAGGCAATGGCCGAAGCGCGATACCATCAGCATGATCTTCATCTTGTGGTCGCTGTCATGGAATTCGCTGGTCATACCGAACTTGGCCTTGACCGGCTCAAAACCCTTGTCGATCTCTTCGATAGCCGCGCCTTCCTGGCTGGTGAAGGTGATTCGCATGAAGAACAGGCCCGTCTCCAGGTCATCGAACTGGCTGGAATCGATGATGTAACAACCCTTGTCGGCGAGGAAACCCGAGATCGCCGCGACGATGCCGCGCGTGGATTTGCAGGTAACGGTCAATACATAGCTTTTCGTGGGGCTGGTCATGAGGCGCGCCTATCGATCTTGCGTTGCGGAAATTCAGGCTCCGGATCGGCATTATCGCGCGTTCGAGAGCATGGCAAGGGGTTCATCGCCCACCAAGTGCGAAGCTCTCAAGATTTGCCGGACATGCGGGAAATCCCGGATGTCCATGATGTCATTTGATGTATGTTGCCGCCAGCCTCCGAAAGCAACACGAACGTGTGCACTGCGGTAGATGCGACTTCAGAAATTGCCCTAACGGAACTGCGTTGCAGCGCGTTGTTCCGGCTGCTGCGCCTGATAGTATTCAGCCTCGTATGAATCCAGAAGCGTTGCGAGCCGGTCGAGGCGGCGGTCCTGGGTGTTACCCGAACGGGTACTCCATAATTTTCCGAACTCGGAAATTGCCGCTTCGTATTCGACAGACGTCCAGGCGGATATCTTCTCAGGCATCATGTTTTCGGCCCCGAAGTGATTTGCACGAATCATGCTGGCATTCGAAGGCTATCGAAGCCCGCGTCGGATTTCCAGCGCGTTCAGGCGTCTATTCACGGCGAAATGGTCACGGATGAATTCGCTCGTTATTGTTGCAGTGCAAAAAACCTGTCAGCGTTTGCGCACCGTTTCCGGATAACAGATGATCGAGAGATAGCGGGCGGGGAGCTTTTCCAGCACTTCCGGTCCATGCGGCGCGTCGGCATCGAAGAACAGGCTGTCGCCCGGCTCCATCGCATAAAGCTTGTCCCCATGCCGGTATTGCACGGAGCCTTCGAGCATATAAAGGAATTCCAGTCCTTCATGCTGGAAGGTCGGGAAGATGTCGGAATCGCCGGTCAGCGTGATCAGGTAGGGTTCGACCACGACGCCGGACGCGTTGTTGCCGATATGGCCGAGCAGATTGTACTGGTGGCCGGCCCGCGTACCGCGGCGTTCGAGTTCGACCCCTTCGCCGGCCTTGACGAACATCGCATTGCGCACCTCTTCGAAACGGCGCAGGAACGCCGTGACCGGCACGCCGAGCGCCTGGGCCAGGGCCTGTAGCGTGGTGAGCGATGGGGAGGTGTTGCCATTCTCGATCTTCGACAGCATGCCGAGCGAAATGCCGGTGGCGGAGGCAAGGTCGGAACCGGTGATGCCGAGCTTCTTGCGCAGCGTTCGCACCTCGTGGCCGATCGCCATTTCGAGGTTGTTGACCTTCTTGTCGCGCACGGCATGCGGATCCTGATAGGGAATTGCGCTCTTCGAAGTTGCAGATTTCGCCAGGGGTTTTTCCGCCATGTTTATCCTAAAATTTGAATGTCAGGAAAGAATGTCAAATTCTGGTGGAATTGCAAGTGAGGGGTAAGATTGCCGTCAGCGCTTCAACAGCGCGGTCGCTTCGGCGAGCGATCCGGTGAGACGCGTGAAATTCTCCCTCAGCCGGCGCTCGGTCGCCACCGCCACTTCAGGATATTCCGCCATCATGCGATGAAAGAGGGTGCGGCTGATGCGCAGCACTTCGCTTTCCACCGCAGCCGTCGCCGTGAAATGGCGCTCGGCATCGGAAATCATCGCGATCTCCGTGAGGATCGAGCCCGGGCCTGCCTCGCCGATGACGCGGTCGCTGCCCGATGGCAGGTTCCGGGTCAGCCGGATCTGGCCTTGCAGCACGACGAAGGCGGAATCCGCCGCGGCACCCTCGCGAAACAGGACATGGCCGCGCTCCAGCCGGCGTCGCTCCGCCCCGAAGGCGAGCAGCCTCAAATGCTCGTCCTCCAAGCCGTCGAAGATCGACAGGCCTTTCAGGATTGCGATGTCTTCACGAAGTGCCATCCGGCGCGTGCCCTACGGGATGATCTTGTAGCCGCCGTTTTCGGTCACAAGTATCTCGGCGTTGGAGGGATCTTTCTCGATTTTCTGCCGCAGCCGGTAGACATGGGTTTCGAGCGTGTGGGTGGTGACGCCTGAATTATAGCCCCAGACCTCCTCCAGCAGTTCGTCGCGCGTGACCGCCTTCTGGCCGGCACGGAAGAGATAGCGGATGATCGCGGCTTCCTTCTCGGTCAGCCGGATCTTCTTGCCGTCGGCCTCGGTGAGAAGCTTCTGCGCCGGTTTGAAGACGTAGGGTCCGACATTGAACGTGGCGTCCTCGCTCTGCTCGTACTGACGCAGCTGGGCGCGAATGCGCGCCAGCAGCACGGCGAAGCGGAACGGCTTGGTGACATAGTCATTGGCGCCCGCCTCGAGCCCGAGGATCGTATCGGCATCGGTATCGTGGCCGGTCAGCATGATGACGGGTGACTTGAAAGCGCCCTTGCGCAGCAACTTCACCGCCTCGCGGCCATCCATATCAGGCAGGCCGACATCCATGATCAGGAGATCGACCTGAGTGTTGCGGGCAGTCGCAATGCCCTTGCCGGCATTCGGCTCTTCCAATACGGAAAATTCCTCATAGAGTCCGAGTTGCTCGACCAGCGTCTCGCGCAGGTCGGCATCGTCATCCACAAGCAGTATGGTGCGGGCTGTCATCGTGACCGTTCTTCCAAGTTTGGAATTTTTCAATGACTGGTATGCCAGATTTGGTTGTTAAAACAAGCGCGGCATGCGCCCGGGTGCCGTTCCGATACATGTGATCAACTGCAATTAACACGATGTAGGCCATGACTCGCACCGTTCTCCCCGAAATCATCGTGCGACCGGCCCCCGGCAACCCGCGCCGGGCGATCGTGCAGGCAGGCGATCTGACATTCCCGGCGGCCCTCGGGCGAGGTGGCCGGACCAGCCGCAAGCGCGAGGGCGATGGCGCGACCCCGATCGCCGATATGCGCCTGCTCTACGGTTTCTTCCGCAAGGACCAGGTAAAGGTGCCGCTCGGCACGACGCTGCCGATGACGCCGATCGACAAGACGATGCTGTGGTGCGACGCGCCGCAGGACGCCAGTTACAACAGACCGGCACGTGCTCCTTTCAAGCCGAGCCACGAGAAGATGATGCGTGGGGATCATCTCTACGATATCTGCCTTGTCATGGACTGGAACATGTCCAGCCGCAGCCGCAATCGCGGTTCGGCGATCTTCTTCCATCTGGCCAAGCCGGGCTACCTGCCCACTGAGGGCTGCGTCGCCATCAAGCGCCGCGACATGCTGCGGTTGCTGCCGTTGGTCGGGCCGGAGACGGTGGTGCGCGTTCTCTAGCCGAGCATTTTCGGCGTCACGAAATGTTCGAGCGCGCAGGAATGCGGGCCGAGATCGTCCCAGCTTCCGCCGAATGACAGAACCGCGACGGCTGCCGTCGGGAACTTTTCGCGCAGCCGCGCGCCCGCTTCGCCGCCCTCATCCTTCATCAGCAGCATGGCAAGTTGCTCGAAGCCCGGATTGTGGCCGACGACGATCAATGTGCCGACCGCTTTTTTCACCGACTTGATGACAGCGAGTATATTCTCGGCCGTCGCTTCATAGATCGCATCGCTATCCTGCTTCTTCACCGGCTTGCCGAATTCGGGGCCCGCGAGCGCCCATGTCTGCTGCGCCCGCCGTGCTGTCGAAACGAGCGCAAGATCCGGCACAAGCCCGTTCGCGGCAAGCCACGTGCCCATCACGGGGGCTGTCTTGATGCCGCGACCGGCGAGCGGCCGATCGTGATCATCGACATCGTGCTCCCACGATGATTTCGCGTGACGAAACAGGATCAGTCGCTTGGGCATCGGCGTCTTCCGCATGGTTTCCACAAGGCTAGCAGTTTTTTGGCCGGCGGACGGTAAAAATCCGGAACGCCACACCCATATTGAGTTTGGACGCCGGGCCTTCCTCCCCTCCTCCCCTGCCCGTGCGTCCCTCCCATTCCCATGCGCAACGGTTGCGCCTTTCAGACACACTGGAGATATCCATGTCCGACCAACCGCATATTCAGTTCCATGACGGCCGTTCAATCCCGCAAGTGGGCCTCGGCGTCTGGCAGACCCCGAACGAGACGGCGATCACCGCCGTCGATGCCGCGCTCAAGGCCGGTTACCGGCATGTCGATACCGCCGCGATCTACAACAACGAGCAGGGTGTCGGCGAAGGCATTCGCAAGTCGGGCGTCGACCGCAAGGATATCTACCTCACCACCAAGCTGTGGAACGACGACCAGGGCTTCGACTCGACGCTCCGCGCCTTCGACAAGAGCTTGCAGAGGCTCGGCACCGACTATGTCGATCTCTACCTGATTCATTGGCCCTCGCCGAAGCGCAACAAATACCGCGACACATGGAAGGCTTTCGTGCGGCTGCAGGAAGAAGGCCGCGCGCGATCGATCGGTGTCTCAAACTTCGGCGCTGAGCACCTCGAAGCCATTATCGGCGACACTGGCGTGACCCCGGTGCTCAATCAGGTCGAACTGCATCCGGATTTCCAGCAGAAGGAATTGCGCGCTGCCCATAAGCGGTTCGGCATCCAAACCGAAAGCTGGAGCCCGCTCGGCCAGGGCATACTCCTGGCGAATGAAACCGTCGGTGAAGTCGCCCGCAAGCTCGGCAGGACGCCAGCGCAGGTGATCATTCGCTGGCATATCCAGCACGGCCTGGTGGTTATCCCGAAATCGGTGACGCCGAGCCGCATCGTCGAGAATTTCCAGGTCTTCGACTTCGAACTGGATGCCAGCGATCTCAAGGCACTCGACAGCCTGGACGATGCCGGCGGGCGCATCGGCCCGAACCCCGCAACGGCAGGGTTCTGACCATTCCCGGCCGGACGCGCTACTTGCGCTCGGCCGGCTATCGCGTCGCCGTGATGACATGCGCACGAATCCGGCCTTCGATCGGGCCGTGGCCGAACTGTTCGGCCAGGGCGGAGGCGACGGCTTCCGTAATCGATTGCAGCTCGCCGGGTGCGCGCGCCTCGATCTCGTTCCGGAAAGGATTGCCCTGGCAATAGCCGGTCGCCGCGTCGAGCGCGGAATTGGCGCGGCTCACCTTGTCGACGGTCTCGACCGAAACCTTGGAGAAACCCGCCTCCCTGACGGCTGCGGCTATCGCATCGACATCATGGTAGCCGTGCGGCGTCCGCTCCATGAATTTCGGCGGGTCGTCGGAAAAGCGTGCGGCGAGGGCGGCATTGACGACCGTTATGAATTCGTTGGTCGATATCCGGTCCCAGACGGAGAATATATAGGCGCCGCTGGGGCGCAGCACCCGGAACGCCTCGCGATAGCCCTGATGCTTGTCCGGAAAGAACATCACCCCGAATTGGCAGACTACCGTATCGAAACTCTTGTCTTCGAAGGGAAGCGCCAGCGCGTCGGCTTGCCGGAAGGTGACCTTGCCCTGTCCGCGCTGAAGTTCGGCAGCGGTATCCAGCATCGGCTGGTTGAGGTCGGTGGCAACGATCTCGGTTTCGGGAAGTTTCTCGGCGATCGCCCTGGTCACGACGCCAGTGCCTGCCGCCATTTCGAGGACCCTGCCCGGTCGAAGGACCGCCAGCCGGCCCGCAAGGTCCTGCGCATAGGGGTCGAAAATCATGGGGACCATGTAGCGTTGATAAATCGCGGGGATGTTGCCCGCAAAGACCTTGTCTGCTCCAGTCATGACCGCCTCCCGCTGTCGGAACATCCAGCGTATCGCAAGCGCCCGGCGGACAGCAAGCTCAATGCGAAGTAAGGGCTCGTTAGCCACATTTCGCAACGCTTACTGACACTGGCGACCAACAGGCGGAATATGACCTTCCGCGAATGGAGGTGGGTGTCATGAACACAACAGCCTGGAAGCCCGCGATCACCGTAGAAGATAGCGAGACCGGAACCCGGCGGACGGTGAGAACCGTGCGGCAGGCGCAGACGGTGCTGCACCGCAATTGGCCCGACACGTCAGGCAGCCGCTACCGGCTGGCCGAGACGACTTGCGAGGACGCATTGCACGGCGAGGCGGCACCGGATGATGCCCGCAAGGCCTTCATCGCCGCTGCGATCGAGGCACACCTGCATCTGAGCTGAGAAAGAAGAAAGCCGCCCGGGGGCGGCTTTCGGAAAGTCTTACTGCCAGTCGCGGATATCGACGAAGTGTCCGGCAATCGCCGCTGCCGCCGCCATGGCGGGCGAGACGAGATGTGTGCGGCCCTTGAAGCCCTGGCGGCCCTCGAAATTGCGGTTCGAGGTCGAGGCGCAGCGCTCGCCCGGCTTCAGCCGATCGTCGTTCATCGCAAGGCACATGGAGCAGCCCGGCTCGCGCCATTCGAAACCGGCGGCGAGGAAAATCTTGTCCAGGCCCTCGGCCTCCGCCTGCTCCTTGACGAGACCGGAACCCGGCACGATCATGGCGTTGACGGTCGAGGCAACGGTCTTGCCTTCGACGACCTTGGCGACTTCGCGCAGATCCTCGATGCGGCCATTGGTGCAGGAACCGATAAAGACGCGATCGAGCGTGATATCGGTGATCGGCGTGCCGGGCTTGAGGCCCATATAATCGAGCGCGCGCCACTTGGATGTCCGCTTGTTCTCGTCAGTGATTTCGTCCGGGTTCGGCACGACGCCCTGAACCGAGATAACATCCTCCGGTGACGAACCCCAGGACACGATCGGCGGCAGTTCTGCGGCATTGAGCACGACGACGCGATCGTAATGCGCGCCTTCATCCGTATGCAGCGTCTTCCAGTATTCGATCGCCTGTTCGAGCTGGGCGCCAACAGGCGCGCGTGGACGGCCCTTGATATATTCGAAGGTCTTCTCGTCGGGCGCGATGAGGCCGGCGCGGGCGCCGCCTTCGATCGTCATGTTGCAGACGGTCATGCGGCCTTCCATGGAAAGCGCGCGGATCGCCTCGCCGGCAAATTCGATAACGCTGCCAGTGCCGCCGGCGGTGCCGATCTCGCCGATGATGGCGAGGATGATATCCTTGGCGGTGACATGCGGCGGCAGTTGGCCGTCGACACGCACCAGCATGTTCTTGGCCTTCTTCTGGATCAGCGTCTGGGTGGCGAGCACATGCTCGACCTCCGACGTGCCGATGCCATGCGCCAGCGCGCCGAAAGCGCCATGCGTCGAGGTGTGGCTGTCGCCGCAGACGATGGTCATGCCGGGCAGGGTGAAGCCCTGCTCGGGACCGACGATGTGGACGATACCCTGACGCTTGTCGTGCTCGGAATAATATTCGACGCCGAACTCGGCCGCGTTGGTGGCGAGCGCCTCGACCTGGATGCGGCTTTCCTCGTTCTTGATGCCTTCGTAGCGATCGAGCGTGGTCGGCACGTTATGGTCGACGACAGCGAGCGTCTTTTCGGGCGCACGCACCTTGCGGTGGGTCATGCGGAGGCCTTCGAACGCCTGCGGGCTGGTCACTTCGTGGACCAGGTGGCGATCGATGTAGAGGAGACAGGTACCATCGTCCTGCTGATCGACGACGTGATCGTCCCAGATCTTGTCATAAAGGGTGCGGGGTGCGCTCATTGGATTTCACCATATATCTGAAAATGCGAGGGAAAACGAATTGCGGCGGATGCCGCCAACGGCACGTCAGAGAATGTGCGCGGTCGCGAGGCCAGAGAGCTCGGCGAAAAAGCGTGCCGGCAGGCGCTTGCGATCCTGCAGCACGAAAACCAGCTTTTTCCCAGTGTTTTCCATCATGGCAGGGCGAATAGCACTTTTCAGCTACGACGGCAATGGTTTGAGACCAGACGTATTTAGGCAGCCGCACAATGGATTTCTAGAACGCCATCAATTCCGACGGTAAATCCAGAGCTGCGCGGGTGGTATGTTGCGCACGACAAAATCGAAATGCGTGATCGAGTAGAGATCGGGCATAGCCGGCAACGGCGACAGCGGGCCATGGGTGATCTGGACGACTGGTCTTCCGCGTGGAATGCGCGACAGCAGGTTCTTCATCAAGTCGATGCGGCGGTCCAATGGAAAGCTTAGCATGGGCACCGCTGAGATGACGCAGTCGAATGTCTCCGCACGGCGATCGGCGAGTACGTTGTCGAGCTCGAAGACATCGCCATTGCGCACATCGACCTCGGGGAACCGCGCCCGAAGCAGGTCATAGAAATGCGGCGCGTATTCGATCGAGACGATGTTCTGTGGTGCTATGCCGCGTTCGAGTATGGCCTTGGTGATGACGCCGGTGCCAGCACCGAGTTCGAGCACGGGCAAGCCCGATTGAGGGTCGATCACATCGGTCATGCGCCGCGCCGTTACCGAAGAGGTCGGCAATAGCGCGCCCACCCCCTTCTTGTCCCGCTGCCAACCCTTGAAGAATCTGATCTCCTCGTCGAACTTCCGCTCCAGACGCTGCCTCAACCCCATTGTCATCAACCCTCCTCAATTGCTGCTGAACCGCACGACGCAACGCGGCTGTACTCAAATGCCGAGGTCACCGGCCGGGTTCCATCGCGCTGCGAATGACTGTCTTCTTTTTGCGACAATTACAAGCCGCTTTGCGCCATTTCGGTTCGCACGGCCACTTCCCCCGTGCTGGGCGGGTGACAAAATTCGGTGATACCGGGAAAATAGGAGGGCTTAGGCTGCCGGCGCTTGGGCTTGTGGCCTATTGACCTGCTTCGAAGCTTCCATCACCAGAGGCAGCAGGCCCTCACCGCCATTATCGACGATCTCGAAGAACTGGCGCCGCATGCGCGGTTCCCAGAACTTGTTGATGTGGTTCGACACGCCGGGAACGCGCGTGGCCTCGGGCTGCGACAGGAAGAAGGTCGCGATCTGGTTCGCCATCCGGACGATCTTGTCGTTATGCTGCATTCGCCTCTGCCCCTATCTTTACCCGGTCCGCGCCGGTGAAAATCTCGAAATCCTCGCCACGTGCCAGGGCCACCAGCGTCATGCCGGCACGCGTCGCCATGTCGATCGCCAGCGCCGTCGGCGCCGATATGCCGATCAGCATACCGCTGCCGAGCTTGGCGGTCTTCTGAATCAGTTCGACCGAAAGCCGCGAGGTCATGATCACGGCGCCATCGGAGCCAGAAATTCCATTACGCGCCAGATGCCCGATCAGCTTGTCGAGCGCATTGTGCCGGCCGACATCCTCACGCACGGCGACCATGCCGCGTCCGGGAATATAAAAGCCCGCCGCATGAACGGCACGGGTCTCGGCATTGAGCGGCTGGTTGGCGGAGAGAGCCGCCATCGCATCGGATATATTGCCGGCGGTCAATTGCAGCGCGATCCCTGAAACATCCGCGGCAGGCTTTAGCGCCTCCTCGATCGATTCCACGCCGCACAATCCGCAGCCTACCGGCCCGGCCTTGGCCCGGCGACGGACGCGGAGCGCGCGATCGACATCATCCTTGACGCTGATCTGCAGATCTATGCCGCCGGAGGCGGATTCGACCTCAACACCGATCACCTCGTCCAAGCTCTCGATAATACCTTCGGACAGCGAGAAACCGACGGCGAAGTCCTCGAGATCGGCGGGCGTCGCCATCATCACGGCTTCGGTCGAGCCGCCATAGGAGAGCGCGATGGCGGATTCTTCGGCCACCGTGCGATGGCCGTTGGAGAGCACGGCATTGCGGAAGATGGTTTCGGGGACGCGGTGGGAGGTGGGCGTTTCAGCCATTGGCACCCCCCTCTGTCCTGCCGGACATCTCCCCCTCAAGGGGGGAGATTACTTGGAGCACGCTTGCCGGCCATCTCGACCAACCGTTGCTCAGCATCCGACGAAAATTTGAAGCGAGGCTAGAACCCCCAGCCAATCTCCCTCCTTGAGGGGGAGATGCCCGGCAGGGCAGAGGGGGGTATGCCACGCTCACGCTCAAATCCTTACTCCGCAGCTTCCAGCTTGCCCACAATCCGGCGCGAACGACGGCTGAGTTCGTCATACTCCTCCTGCCAGCGCGACGGGCCGTTGGAGGGCGAGATCTGCACCGCCGTCACCTTGTATTCCGGGCAATTGGTCGCCCAGTCCGAGAAGTCGGTGGTGATGACATTGGCCTGCGTGTCGGGATGGTGGAAGGTCGTATAGACCACGCCGGTCGCCACCTTCTCGGTGATCAGAGCGCGGAGCGACGTCTCACCGGCACGGCTCTGCAGCCGCACCCAGTCGCCATCGCGGACGCCACGCTGCTCCGCGTCGTGCGGATGGATTTCCAGCCGGTCCTCTGCATGCCAGGCGCCGTTTTCAGTGCGCCGTGTCTGCGCGCCGACATTGTACTGGCTGAGCACGCGGCCGGTGGTGAGCAGCAACGGGAAGCGCGGGCCGGTCTTCTCGTCGGTCGCGACATATTCGGTGCGGATGAACTTGCCCTTGCCGCGCACGAAACCGTTGACATGCATGATCGGCGAACCCTCGGGGAACTTCTCGTTGCACGGCCACTGAACCGAGCCCATCTTTTCGAGATAGTCGTAAGAGACAAGCGCGAAGGCCGGCGTCGTCGCCGCGATCTCGTCCATGATTTCGGACGGATGCGTGTAGGTCCAGTTCAGGCCCATGGCATTGGCGAGGTTCTGCGTCACTTCCCAGTCGGCATAGCCGTTCTTCGGCGTCATGACCTTGCGGACGCGGTTGATGCGGCGCTCGGCATTGGTGAACGTGCCGTCCTTCTCGAGGAAGGTCGAACCCGGCAGGAAGACGTGGGCGTAGTTCGCCGTTTCGTTGAGGAACAGATCCTGCACGACGACGCATTCCATCGCGGCGAGACCGGCCGAGACATGCTTGGTATCCGGGTCGGACTGGAGAATATCCTCGCCCTGGATGTAGATGCCCTTGAACGTGCCATCGACGGCCGCATCCAGCATGTTGGGAATGCGCAGGCCCGGCTCGTTCTCAAGCGTAACGCCCCACATCTTCTCGAAGATCGCGCGGGTCGCATCATCGGAGATATGGCGATAGCCCGGCAGTTCGTGCGGGAAGGAGCCCATGTCGCAGGAGCCCTGGACATTGTTCTGGCCGCGCAGCGGGTTCACGCCGACACCACGACGGCCGATATTGCCGGTCGCCATGGCGAGGTTGGCGATTGCGATGACCGTGGTCGAGCCCTGGCTGTGTTCTGTCACGCCGAGGCCATAATAGATGGCACCATTGCCGCCGCGGGCAAACAGACGGGCCGCACCGCGGATCAGTTCCGGATCGACCTTCGTATACATCTGGATCGCTTCGGGGCTGTGGCGTTCTTCGGAAACGAATTCGGCCCAATCGGAAAATTCCGACCAGTCGCAGCGCTCGCGGATGAAGGCTTCGTCATAGAGGCCTTCGGTGACGATCACATGCGCCAGCGCCGTGACGACGGCCACGTTGGTGCCCGGCATCAGCGGAAGGTGGTAATCCGCCTTCACATGCGCGGTCGAGACGATTTCGGTCTTCCGCGGATCGATGACGATCAGCTTGGCGCCCTGGCGCAAACGCTTCTTGAGCCGCGAGGCGAAAACCGGATGGCCTTCGGTCGGATTGGCGCCGATGACGATGACGACATCCGTATCCTCGACAGAGTCGAAATCCTGCGTGCCCGCCGAGGTGCCGAAGGTCTGGCCGAGGCCATAGCCGGTGGGCGAATGGCAGACGCGGGCGCAGGTATCGACATTGTTATTGCGGAAGCCGGCCCGGACCAACTTCTGCACCAGATAGGTTTCCTCATTGGTGCACCGCGACGAGGTGATGCCGCCGATCGAATCCTTGCCATACTGGTACTGGATGCGGCGGAATTCGTTGGCGGTGTATGTCAGCGCCTCTTCCCAGCTCACTTCGCGCCAGGGATCGGAAATCTTCTCGCGGATCATCGGGTTGAGGATGCGGTCCTTGTGGGTGGCATAGCCCCAGGCAAAACGGCCCTTGACGCAGGAATGGCCGC
The DNA here is from genome assembly GCF_024707525.1 of Rhizobium sp. TH2. NCBI lineage: Bacteria > Pseudomonadati > Pseudomonadota > Alphaproteobacteria > Hyphomicrobiales > Rhizobiaceae > Rhizobium > Rhizobium sp. TH2. Next base: position 4,835,831 of record NZ_CP062231.1, read on the forward strand.
GATTGGCCTTGCCATCCTTCCACGGCACCATGCGGACGAGTTCCTCGCCGCGCATTTCCGCCTTGAAGGAGCAGCCGACGCCGCAATAAGCGCAGGTGGTAACTTCGGAATGTTCCGGCTGGCCGATCTCGATGACGGTCTTCTCGGTCAGCGTCGCGGTGGGGCAGGCTTGCACGCAGGCGCCGCAGGAGACGCATTCGGAGGAGAGGAAATCCTCGCTTATGCCCGCAGCGACCCGGCTGCCGAAGCCGCGGCCCGAAATCGTCAGCGCGAATGTGCCCTGCACCTCCTCGCAGGCGCGGACGCAGCGCGAGCAGACGATGCACTTCGACGGATCATAGGTGAAATACGGGTTCGACTCGTCCTTCGGCATCCAGTTAAGGTTCAGCGCACCATCGTTGCGTGCCGTGACGTGGTTCTCTCCTTCATAGCCATAGCGCACATCGCGCAGGCCGACCGCACCAGCCATGTCCTGCAATTCGCAATCGCCGTTGGCGGCGCAGGTCAGGCAGTCGAGCGGATGATCGGAAATATAGAGCTCCATCACGCCCTTGCGGATGTCCTTGAGCCGCGAGGTCTGGGTATGAACCTGGATTCCTGGCGCGACCGGCGTCGTGCAGGAGGCAGGCGTACCATTGCGGCCTTCGATCTCGATGAGACAGAGGCGGCAGGAGCCAAAGGCATCCATCATGTCGGTGGCGCAGAGTTTCGGTATCTCGATGCCGGCATCCATCGAGGCGCGCATGATCGATGTGCCTTCGGGGACCGTGATCTCGCGGCCGTCGATTGTCAGCGTCACCATCTTTTCGGATTTCGAAGCGGGCGTGCCGTAGTCGATTTCGTGAATAAGGCCCATGATATTACTCCGCTGCCTGAAGGGTGGCTGCCGGACGGAAGTCATCCGGGAAATGATTGATGGCGCTCATGACGGGATAGGGCGTGAAGCCGCCCAGCGCGCAAAGCGAACCGAATTTCATCGTGTTCGAGAGGTCCGCGACCAGAGCGAGGTTCTTCTCCGGCTCGATGCCCTGCGAAATCTTGTCGATGGTTTCGACACCGCGGACGGAACCGATGCGGCAGGGCGTGCACTTGCCACAGGATTCCACGGCGCAGAATTCGAAGGCGAAGCGCGCCTGCGCCAGCATGTCGGCGGTGTCGTCGAACACCGTGATGCCGGCATGACCGATCAGGCCGTCCTTAGCCGCGAACGCTTCGTAGTCGAACGGCGTGTCGAACAGCGACACGGGGAAGTAAGCCCCGAGCGGCCCACCGACCTGTACGGCCTTGACCGGGCGGCCCGTACGGGTGCCGCCACCGATGTCGTTGACGATTTCGCCGAGGGTAAGGCCGAACGCGACTTCATAGAGGCCGGAATGCTTGACGTTGCCGGCGATCTGGATCGGGATCGTGCCGCGCGAGCGGCCCATGCCGAAATCCTTGTAGTGTTGCGCGCCCTTTTCCATGATCACAGGCACGGAGGCGAGCGAGATCACGTTGTTGACGACTGTGGGCTTGCCGAGGAAGCCTTCAAGCGCGGGTAGTGGCGGCTTGGCGCGCACGACGCCGCGCTTGCCTTCGAGCGAGTTGAGCAGCGAGGTCTCTTCGCCGCAGACATAGGCGCCGGCACCGGAGCGGATCTCCATGTCGAAGGCCTTGCCCGAACCGAGCACCGAAGCCCCCAGCACGCCCTCGCGGCGAGCGACTTCCACCGCCTCGTTCATGATCAGGATGGCGTTCGGATACTCCGAGCGGAGATAGACATAACCCTTGTTTGCGCCAACCGCGATGCCCGCGATCGCCATGCCTTCTATCAACACGAAGGGGTCGCCTTCCATGATCATCCGGTCGGCGAAGGTGGCACTGTCGCCCTCGTCGGCATTGCAGACGATGTATTTCTGCGGGCCGGCCGCATCATGAACCGTCTTCCACTTGATGCCGGTCGGGAAGCCCGCACCACCACGGCCGCGCAGGCCGGAATCGGTGACTTCCTTGACGACATCGGCGCCGGTCATACCAAGCGCGCGTTCGAGGCCCACAAGACCGCCGAGCGACTTGTGGTCATCTAGCGACAGCGGATCGGTGATGCCGCAGCGGGAGAATGTCAGCCGCGTCTGATTCTTCAGCCAGCTGATTTCTTCTGTCAGTCCATGGCAGAGCGGATGATCCTTGCCTTCGAGCAGGCCGGCATCGAGCAGACCAGCAACATCCTTGGCGGCAACCGGACCATAGGCGACGCGGCCGGCCGGCGTCTCAACCTCGACCAGCACTTCGAGCCAATGAAGCCCACGCGATCCATTGCGGACGATTGTCGCGTCGAGGCCGCGTGCGGAGATCTCGGCCTGGAACGCCTTGACGACCCTCTCGGCGCCGACGGCGAGGGCTGCGGAATCACGCGGGATGAAAATGCGAACAGTCACAGGCGCACCTCCTTGATGAGGGCTGAAAGCGTCTCGCGGTCGAGGCGCCCGTGAAGCTCCCCATCGATCTGCGCCGAGGGAGCGGTGGAACAGAGCCCGAGACAGTAAACCGGTTCGAGCGTCACCCGACCATCCGGCGTCGTGCCGTGCCAATCGAGATCGAGCACCTTGCAGGCATGTTCGGCAATATCGCGGCCGCCCATCGACTGGCAGGCCTCGGCGCGACAGATACGCACCACATGCTGGCCGGCGGGATGGCTACGAAATTCGTGATAGAAGGTAACGACGCCATGGACCTCGGCGCGGGAGAGATTGAGCTCGCGGGCGATCAGCGGCAGGGCGGCCTCCGGCACATAGCCGAAATCTTCCTGAACCGCATGCAGGATCGGCAGCAGCGGCCCTTCCAGCGACTTGAGTTCATTGACGATTTCGAGCGTCCGTGCGCTCACATCGTCCTTCACATGGACATTCATACTGGCCTCCACCCATCCGCCACGAAAGCAGTCGTTAAGGCATGCGGCAATCGCCACCACGCCTTCAGTCTAGCACATTTCCGGGAAATTTTGATGGCAAAACCGGAACTCTGTCGGCGATGCGTTGGGTGATGATCGCAATTGGAGCTTCCAACGTCAATAACGGAGGTTCGTTGCTTGATAGAAAATTTCTATCAAAGACGGCAGATTGTCGTTTGCCGAAAAACTGGTATTATTCGAAACATGCGAAACTTTCGAGGAGTACGACTATGAAAGTCTCATCGGCAGAGTTCATCAAGAACTATGGCACACTCGCCGACAAGGCGCTCCAGGAGGCCGTGACTATTACCAGAAACGGACGGGACAGACTCGTACTGATTTCCAGCGAGGAATATGGTCGTTTGAGGGAAAGCTATCGTCGCGCACTTCGCATCGAAGATCTCTCCGACGAGGACATCGAACTCATCTCCAAGGCCGAAGTACCGGCCGAATACGGTTACCTCGACGAACTCATCAAAGACTGGAAGCCCGAGGAATGAGTTGGCCGACACCTGTTCCCGGCATGGTCGTCCGCTATTCATTTCTCTGGTCGTCGGAGGATGCACGAGGCAAAGAAGACGGTGCTAAAGACAGGCCTTGCGCCATCGTAGTGGCGACAGGCCAAGTCGAAACCGGAATCCGAACTTATCTCCTGCCTATTACCCATACTCAGCCGCAAGCACCAAGTGATGCAGTGGAAATTCCCAAATCCGTGAAGGCTCATCTTGGCCTAGATGCCGACCCCTCATGGATCGTCGTAAACGAGATAAATGCCTTCGTCTGGCCGGGCTATGACCTGGCGCCGGTCGGACGAACCGGAAGTCCAGTCTATGGCATTCTGCCTCCCGGCTTCTTTCGTCATCTACGCTCGCGCTTCCTAGCCGTGCGGAAACGCGTTATCACGAAACGCACTTAGCCCCTTCCACGCACCTCCCGCGCCATATTCAGCATCGCTGACACCAGCGGTGTGTTCGGCTCGCGCTCCAGCGCAATGATCCCGACGGAATGGCTGGTCTCCGGCGCGGTAAGCGGTACGACGGCGATCTCCGATGCAAACCCGAACGACCGCGCCGCATCGAGCGGCATGATCGAGGCCCATTTGCCGGTCAGGACATGGGTGAACAGCACGATCATCGAATTGGATTCGAGTCGGGGCGATACGCTCACGCCGGCCTCAGCCATGTGCTTGTTGATAATGCGGCGGTTCTGCATATCAGGAGTCAGCAGGCAGAGCGGCAGTTCGCTCACCTCTTTCCAGGTCACCGAGGCACGGTCCGCCAGCGGTGCCGATTTCGAAGTGACCAGATAATAGCGTTCTTCTATCAGAGGCACCGTGACCACTCGCCCGAGCGGCTCATTGTCGAGATAGGTGATGCCGATATCGGTCTCGAGATTGTCGAGCTGGCTCATGATATGCAGAGAGGTCGCCGACTGGATCGAGAAGGTCACATCCGGGTGCTTCTCCTGAAACGGCGCGCTCAACCGGGGCACCAGCGACAGCGCGGTGGGGATCGCGGTGATGCGTAGGTGACCTGAGAGGCCCTTGTGCGCGGCGCGCATCTCCTCCTTCATCGTCCTGGCATCGCCGACGATGCGGCGTGCCCATTCCAGCACCCGCTGACCCTCAGGCGTCAGGCCCTGGTAGCGCGAGCCGCGATTGACCAGCATTACGCCGAGCTCGTTTTCGAGCGCGCGGATCGCTGCCGAAAGCGTCGGCTGGGTGATGCCGCATTCCTCGGCGGCCCGGCCGAAATGCTGCTCGCGGGCGAGCGCGAGGAAGAATTGCAGCTTGTCGATCATCGCATCACCCGGAACTTGGAAGCAGCATTGAACCGCATTACATCATGAATACAAGAATCCCCTTCAATTTTTGGCCGATTTGCGTTAGAGGCCGCCTCGGAAAGAACAAGGAGCTCCGAAAGGACAGATCATGGACAAGTTCACAACGCTGACAGGCATCGCGGCACCCTATCCGGTCATCAATATCGACACGGACATGATCATCCCGAAGGATTATCTCAAGACCATCAAGCGCACCGGCCTCGGCACCGGCCTGTTCGCCGAGGCGCGCTACAAGGACGATGGTTCGGAAAACCCAGACTTCGTGCTCAACAAGCCGGCTTACCGCAAGTCGCAGATCCTCGTCGCCGGCGACAATTTCGGCTGCGGCTCATCGCGCGAACATGCGCCCTGGGCACTGCTCGATTTCGGCATCCGCTGCGTGATCTCCACCAGCTTCGCCGACATTTTCTACAATAACTGTTTCAAGAATGGCATCCTGCCGATCGTGGTCTCGCCCGATGACCTGGAAAAGCTGATGGACGATGCCAGCCGCGGCTCCAACGCCACGCTGTCCGTCGATCTCGAAGCCCAGGAAATCCGTGGCCCCGACGGCGGCACGATCAAGTTCGACATCGACGCCTTCAAGAAGCATTGCCTGCTCAACGGCCTCGATGATATCGGCCTGACGCTGGCCAAGGCGGACGAAATCGACACCTACGAAAAGAAGACAGCCAATTCACGCCCCTGGGCCTGAGCGGTTCTGGATGGTTTTTTGAAAGGCGCGGGACCGCAGGGCTCCGCGCCTTTTGCTTATGCAAATGGGTTCACTGCGGCGCCCCATTGCCGGACAGGATTTGTGCGGCACCACGCATGGCGACGCGGAACGCCTCGTCAAAATTGACGCCACGTACGACCCATCGATAGGTTTCGCCATCGTGCTTGAGCCGCCAGGTGGCGACCCAGCCGAGATCGGCATCACTCCAGACGAGGCTGCCTGACAGGGGAAGGACGCCGTCCGAAGGTTCCAACGCGCCTGCGTCCAGTGATGCCGCATCCGCAGCGGCAGGAAACGTCACCTTCAGTGCCAGCGGAGCCGCGCCGAGTGCGAAGGACTCCCGCATGGCAAGGTCGCGCATGTCGTCCGCCGTGACCCGGAATGCCTGCCCACCCCTTTTGACATCGAGAACGATCAGGAAGGTCGGCCGCTCCGCCAGCCAAGGGCGGCTGCCGAAAGTGGCCAACAGATCATCGATGGTCTTGCGATCATAGCGGCAGGTCAGGTCGTGCGGTCGGTCATATGTTCCCTGTTCGTCATGAATCGGCTTACCCGCCAGCCGGTCGCGATAGGAAAAGGATGCTACAAAGTCGCCCGCCCTCGCTCGAAGCGCGTCAGCTTGTGAAAGTCGAGGCAGGCGTTGATCGCCGGAAACCTTGACCAGGACCCGATCGAGGCAATCTCGAAAGCCGGGTTGCCGGTTCTTTTCGCCCTGGCCGGTCACGATGGCCTGGGATGAATAGAGATCGTCGGGCTCTGCTGCGGGCACCCGGCTTGCCAGCAGGCTGATCAATAGCAGAACTGCGCCGGCAAAGCGCACAAAGGTCATGTCCCCTCCCAAGGCAACAACCGTTCAACGCAGGCGATCAGGCCTCTGCGCCGGCTTCGATCGCCTCGATATCGTCGTCGGAAAGGCCGAAATGGTGGCCGATTTCGTGGATCAGCACATGGGTGATGATGTCGCCCAGCGTTTCCTCGTTCTCCGACCAATAGTCGAGTATCGGCCGGCGATAGAGCGAAATGCGGTTCGGCAGTTCGCCATTCTCCACGGAGAAGCGTTCGGTGACGCCCCTGCCCTCGAACAGGCCGAGGAGATCGAATGGCGTTTCGAGCGCCATATCCTCGAACACGTCGTCCGAAGGGAAGTCGGAGATCTCGATGATGAGGTCCTGGCACAGCGCGCGAAAATCCTCCGGCAACTGACCATAGGCCTCGCGCGCCAATTGCTCGATTGCTTCCAATGACGGGGAAAACCTGTCCCGCCAATCATCTGTCTGGTCGATACTCGCCATGAACGCTCCTGTTGCGCCCTATATAGAGTCATCGCCGCAATTTTGCGAGGGCGAACTCATTTGCCTCTCGGCAGGATGTCGAAATCGAATCGGCGGCCGGCAAAGGGCTGCCGGTCGAGGCTGAAGTGCCACCATTCACGGGCATAATTCTTGAAACCGCGCCGCTGCATCGCCTCGACCAACAGCTTGCGATTTGCCTTTGCGATCCTGGAAACACCCGCACTGTTGGTATGCGCCAGCGGGTCGAAGAAATCGAAACCGGTGCCCATGTCGATCTCGGAGCCATCCAGGGATACCAGCGTGAGATCAATCGTGGAGCCCGCCGAATGGCCCGAACGCTTGCCGATATAGCCCTCGGCGATCAGCCGGTCGCGCGATACGCGTGGGTAATGGATCTTGTCGAAATCAGCGCCTTTGCCGGCCCATGCCACGAAGCTATCCACGGCCTTGACCGGCCTGTAGCAATCCCAGACTTTCAGGCCGAGCCTGCTGCTCCGCAAATCCTTCTGGACCTGAGCCAGCACCTTCGCCGCCTTCATCGTCAGGATGCATTCAGCGGCATTGTAGCCGGGCGCAGGCGCGTGGGTAAAATTATCCGGCCCTGCATAGCGCATGTCCTGCACGATCGCGGCATCGACATCGGAGAGATAGACGAAGCCGGACGGCAATTCCGCCGCTTGCACTGTAACGGCCTGCACCGCGAGCATGAGGCCGCACGCAAAGGCGAGCGCGCGGCACATCATTGGCATCAGGTGCCGGTGCGCACGATCCTGAGCAGGATGAGCAGGATCACCGCGCCGATCGTGGCATGCAGGATGGCCCACAGGAACCCGCCGCCAACGCCGAAACCGAGCCGCGGAAGCAGAAAGCCCGCGATGAGGGCGCCCACGATACCGACGACGATATTGCCGAGAAGACCGAAGCCATACCCCTTGACGACGATGCCTGCCAGCCAGCCGGCGATGGCGCCGACGATCAGAAATACAAGAATGCTTTCAATGCCCATCATGATCCAATCCCCATTGACATGCGACGGGCGGGACCGGCCTTTTGCCGCTCACGCCCGCAATCATTAATAGGGATAAATGAAAAGTTCGCCAGTCAAATCGGCGCTGCTTTCTACCACTCAGCGCCGTTCTTCTACCCCACGCCCGGGCGGCAGAACCTCGTTTTCGACGGCCAGCACATCAGCCGCCGGCACCCGTTCGAGATGCATCTTGCGCTGTTCGAACCATGCGACGGAGACCGAGCCGTCATCATGGCTCTTCACGATGGTCATCAGCCTGTCGTCGTCTTTGAGGCGGACGGTTTCGCCGACTGCCCAGTGCCTGCCCTGTTGTTCGCTCATGATCCGGCTTGTATCTCCTTGACGGCGCAAAACCGTTGCTGGACATGTTTGTTCCGTTCATGCACGCGATTTGCTGAACGTGGGCGGTCGCGAACCCGCGTTCACGAGGTCCGCCGGCCGGAGATTGCCGAGCATATGGTCGCGCTCGATCTTCGGAGAAGATGATGGCGATTCCGCCTGCCGCACGGCAATCATGGCGCGTGCGGCAGTGCTTCGATTCAGCAAGCCGGTGCGACCATCGCCTTGCCGATGGCCACGACCGATCCATTTTCGTCGCGCACGACGATGATTATTTCCTGTGCCTTCCCGCATGTTGCGTTTGCCGCCGGATCTTTCTTCATCGCAACGGCCTGCGGCACCATCTGCATGTCGTTTTCGACGGCGTCTTGGGGAACGGATGCCATCGCCGGAACGGCGGACATCAGAAGAATGGCAAGCGTTTTCATATCAGCCTCATCTGGTTTGGCCCGCTGCCTGCTGCCTTAGGGCATCAAGTTGATGGTCAAATTCCCGAAAACTGTTTGGGTTCCATGAGAAGCATAATTTGTTTAAAATCAAACATTTAAATAGATAATGGCCCTCCCGGAAGGAACTCCGGGAGTGCTGAATTCAGATGTCGGGCGATCAGTGGCGCGCAGGCCGTGTCTCGCCTCCCTTCTTCTCCGGATCACGCGTGTGGTGGCTATCGCGCTCACCGCCGCCGCCGGAAATGCTGCTCTTTGACTTGGCGTCGGATTGCGCCGGCGGCTTCTTGATTTCCAGCGGCGCCTTGGCGTTTTCATGCGAGGCGCCGGGGCCGCCCTGCCGGATGCTCGCTGGTGTCTTGGTAGAGGTGGACATTGTGGGTCTCCTTAGCGGTCCTGCGTTGAAAGCTGCGGCGTCAGGTTGATCTTGGTATTGCCCTGCTGGCCCTGCTTGGACGGGTCGGTCACGCCGGGCTTCACCTTCTGGTTCGCGGCGGCATTGAAATGCGCATCCTCGCCGGGACCCTTGTCGCTGAGATTGTCGCGCGGAATTGGGGGTGCTTTGGTGGTCATGTCGGTTTCTCCTCAGTTCTTCAGCAATCCGGCGTCGCGGCGCGACGCGTCTAGTTTCTCGACCGGCACCACACGGTTGGCGGCATGATCCTGATATTGTTCGGACTTGATGGCCTTGCCATCGAGGCCGCGCTCCCGGGAGTGCTGGGCCTTGTCGCGATTGGAAAGGACGTCGTTCGCGCCGATCTTGTCGAGGTCCATATGGGTCATCGCGCCGGCGCCCGATTTCTTGCCCCGGCTGCCTTCGCCGACGTGATTCTTGCTGGCATTCGCCATTTCGGTCTCCTTGTCCTGCATGTTGCATCGCCTGACCAACATTCGGCGACGGGGATGGTTCCCGGGAACCATTCGCGTAGCGGCTGGTTTGAAGGAAGTATTTGGGCTCAAGGAGGATCAGATGAGCACCTCTCACACCACGACCAGCCACAAGAAGATCCGGACCTGGATCGAAGCCCGCGACGGCCATCCGGCACGCGTCAAGGCAAGCGGAGACGACGGCATATTGAGAATCGACTTCGGCACGCCGGAGGAAAACCTGGAAGACATCGAATGGGACGAGTTCTTCAAGATCTTCGACGAGAACGATCTTGCTTTCCTCTATCAGGACAAAACGCAGGACGGTGGAACCAGCAGGTTCTCGAAATTCGTTTCCCGTCACTGATATCTTCCAACCAAGCCGGCCCCGAATCACGAAACCCGGCTCCATGTGGAACCGGGCTTCATGAAGGGGAGGTCAGGCGCTTCCAGCTGGGCCACCCGTGCAGGCGGATGGCCCAGCTCGTCAATTACCAGGCGCAGACGCGCACCCGCTTGACGTACATGTTGCCCCAGTCATCGAAGCGCTTGATCTTCTTGACGAAGCAGTAGTCACCGCCATGGTGATAGCCGCCGGCCCAGTACTTGTAGTGGTGGCCGTGATGATGGCCATGGTGATGGCCGTGATGCTTCCACTTGTGGCCAGCTTCAGCAGTTGCCGAGAGCGAAACAGTTGCGATGAGGGCAGCTGCCGCGCCAATGATGAACTTCTTCATGGTCGTTCTCCTAAGGTTGCGTTGTCTGTCCCGTCATGCTTGCGGACGCTTTCTGTCGTCCGTTGATACCCGTTATCCCACATGCGCTTTCGCTCTGCTGTCTCCCCAGGAACAGTGCCGGTCGGGCGCGGAAAATCACCGCCATCGGCAGCCAAAGGCATCCTGAAATGATGGAACCAATCGATTCATCACCCGTTTTGAGGGCAACCGGGCCAGTCGATGTCCGGCCTGCTTTCTAACGAGGAGAACTGAGATGAAACGGATTCTAGCAACGACTGCGCTCGTCATGATCCTGTCCGGCGGCGCCGCCTATGCCGAGATGGGCAACTACACGAGCCAGCCCACCGATATCAACGCGTCGCAATTCATCGGCCAGCGCATCTACGCAGCCGACACGATGCCGGCCGACAGCGTGCAGCCCGGCGCTGAAAAAGACTGGGATGATGTCGGCGAGATCAACGAAGTGATCCTCGACCGCTCGGGCAAGATTAATGCCGTGGTCCTAGGCGTCGGCGGTTTCCTGGGCATGGGCGAAAAGGCCGTGGCCGTCCCCATGACCGACGTCAAGTTTGTAAAGAACGGCGAAGGCGCCGATGACTTCTTCCTTGTCGTGAACACCAACAAGGATGCGCTCGCAGCAGCCCCTGCCTTCGTTTCGGCCGATGAAAAGGCTGCCCAGCAGACGGCTGCGAAGGATGCGGCGACGCCGGTCGATCCGAACGCCACCGCGACCGATACCACGATGACCGCTCCGGCCGATACCACGGCTGACGCAACCGCGGCAAAGCCGGCGGATACCACTACCGCAACGGCCGACACCGCTGTCAAGCCAGTTGATACAACCACGGCTGCGGACACGAGTGCGGCGAAGACGGATACGACAACCACCGCGGCTGATACGACGGCCAAGAAGCCGGCCGACGCGACGACCGCGATGGACGACAATGCAGCGACGACGGACACCACCACTACGGCTTCGACCACCACCGGCAACTCGACGCAGGCAATGTCTGACGAGAACCGCGCGCGGCTGACCCGCCCGGAAATCACCCGTGAGGGCTACCTGGCGGCTCAGGCGAACGAGATCACCGCCGACAAGCTGACCGGCGCCCGCGTCTATGGCCCGAAGGATGAGGATGTCGGCGAAATCAACCGCATCATTCTCGACAACAACGGCCAGGTCGATCGCGTCGTCCTCGATGTCGGCGGCTTCCTGGGCATTGGCGAACGTCAGATCGCCGTGACCATGGACGAGCTGAACATCGTCAAGAATGCCAAGGGCGACGATTTCCGCGTATACATCGACGCCAACCAGGCCAACCTTAAGGCCCAGCCCGAATTCAAGGGCTGATCTGGTTCTCACCGGTTGGAAAGGGGTCCGTTCGCGGACCCCTTTTTCGTGTTTTGAACAGTTCCGCACACAGGATTTGGCCGGGGAACCTTTCGTCAAGCACCGGGTTTCACCCCGTTCAATCCAACCCGTTCCCGTTCCATGAAAGGATCCAGACATGGCCAAGGAAATGACGCTTGCCGACCTCTTCTATGACACGCTGAAGGATATCTATTACGCCGAACGGCAGATTCTGAAGGCGCTTCCGAAAATGGCCCGGGCGGCGCAATCGCCCCAGCTCAAGGCAGGCTTCGAAAAGCACAAGGAACAGACCGAGGGCCAAGTCGAGCGCCTGCAGCAGGTTTTCGAGATTATCGGCAAGCGGGCGCAGGGCAAGACCTGCGAAGCGATCCAGGGCATCATCGCCGAAGGCGAGGAAATTATGGAGGAATTCAAGGGCACGCAGGCTCTCGATGCCGGTCTCATCTCCTCCGCCCAGGCCGTCGAGCACTATGAAATCGCCCGCTACGGCACGCTGAAGGCCTGGGCTAAGCAGCTTGGCTACAAGGATGCGGTACCGCTGCTCGATGCCACGCTCAAGGAAGAAACCCTGACGGACGAGACGCTTTCCAAGCTCGCCGAAACAGCGGTCAACGCAGCGGCAGGCAAGAAGGCTGCCTGACCACCGGCCGCCGGATCGCGAGACACTATGCTGCTTTAAAGCGGGGGAGGCAAACGCCTCCCCCGCTTTGTATACACGCGAAAGCCCCGAGCAAGGTTGCTTGCTCATTGTTTGAGCAGCTCGGAGAGGTGCTCATGATGCAGCATGTTCGATTTCGCGTGGTAGGCGGTTTTGCCGCCGAGGCAGCCAGACGGTGGCCCTGCCGTGACGATGTTCGCCAGGAGGCGCAACGCCGGATCAACGCATCCGGCTATACCCGCTACAGGGCCAAGGCCTTGGCAACGGGCGCCATGATACCGGATGCCATCCGGCATTTCGCGCTCCAGGTCAATTACGTGGCCGAAGCGCTCTCGGTTCTGCAGCCGATTCCCGAAGATTTTCAATCAGATGCCTATTGGCCAGCGCCTGAACCAGTGAGTTGAAGCAGTTGTTCTACAACTGGAACAAAGGTGATTGCGGCGCATTTGCCCAATATGCAAACGCTCACAGCCCCAGAGATGCCGCTTCCCGAAACCGTCGAGGGCTCCTCCCGGAAACCCACCGACGCCGCCGCTCGACGCATGGTCGTTCCGATCCGGCTTCGGCGCCGGATGTCGGTCACCGACAAGCCCATCCTGATCGTCGAGGACGAATATTTGATTGCGGCTGACCTGGCATATCAGATCATCGAGGACGGCGGACACGTGATCGGGCCGGCTCTATCCATCGCCGACGCTCTGGACCTGCTGCGCCACACGGCCGAGCTCGGCGGCGCCATTCTTGACGTGAAGGTTGAGCATACCAATACGTTCGATCTGGCCGATGCCCTGACTGACGCGGGCGTGCCCTTCGTCTTCTTCACCGGCTATCGCAGCGTGGCCATCCCCGACCGTTTCATCGGCGTGCCGAGGATTGTCAAGCCGGCCGGCTGGCGGCAGCTCAGACAGGGCCTTGTTGTTGCGGCCGAAAGGCTGAGCAATACGGGCAGTGGCAGCTTCCGCGACAGTATCGAAGCGGCACTTCCCACCTTGCGCCGGCAAGCCAGGACGCTGGTCGAGAACCCTGAAGACGCCGACCGGCTGGTTGAGGATACGCTCGAGCGAGCCATTTCGGCCGTGGCCAATCGGACGCTCAATGTCACGATAGAGGAATGGCTTTTGTCACTGCTCGCCGCCGATGATGACAAGACGAAGCAGCGCTTTCTCCATTGAACGGGATCAGGCTTGAGATTCGTCCTGGAGGATTTCGAGGTCGCGGCGATACTTCTCGGCATCTTCCCCACTGCGCAGCGCGCTCTGCAGGTTATCCTCAAGGTCGGCCTTCTTCACCGGCAAGGCCAATGGATTGGCGGCCGCACGACGGACGAAAGCTTCATCCTCCTCCCCGGATCGCCTCGTAAGCGCATCCACCGCACCAATGACCTCCTCCGGAAAGGCGTCGAGCCTGAGCCGTTCGAAGGTCCAGCCCTCGGATTTTTCGATGACGTCGTGAAGATAGGCGATCGGCCTTAGCGCCGGTTCGACCCGCATGGCCACGCGTTCGCAATGTTCGATATAGGGCCTGCCGTCCTTGCCGGTCTGGCCTCGATGGGCATTGGTGGCGATGCGCACCGCACGCATGAAAATCTGGTCCTGCGACAAGGAATTCATCGCATTTTCGGTTGCCACAGCTGTCATTGCGATCACGTCTCCTGCCCTCCGTTCACCAGTACATTATTAGCGCATTAACGCTTTGCGTGCACCCCGCGTTCCCTGCGTCTGCGTCATAGCAGCACGTCGAAAAATATGGGGCTCGATCCGAAAAATCGTTTGAGATCAGGAACAAAGCGGTAACCTCGGAAGTTTTATGTCCAGCCTCGGGAATCCCGGAGGTAACATCTTGGAGACTTCTGCAGTCTCAGAAAAATGGAGGATACCATGGGTCGCGGTGCATTACTTTGGCTGCTCGGAGTGCCGATTCCGATCATCATCATTCTCGCACTTTTGTTCTAGGAGATCGACATGGCAATTCCAACATCTCCGATCGTGGTCGACGCACCGGTAGAGTCGTCGTCATCCGCGGTAAGCTGGGCACCGGTCATCGCTGGTGCCTTCGTTGCGACCGTCGTCACGCTGATCCTCATGCTGATTGGCGCCGGGCTCGGCCTGACAATGGTATCGCCATGGTCCGGCGAAAGCACCTCAGCGACGACCTTTAGCATCTATGCCGCCATCTGGCTGGTGATCGTTCAATGGGTATCCTCCGGCATCGGCGGTTACCTCACCGGGCGGCTCCGCACCAAGTGGGTCGGCGTTCATACCGATGAGGTCTTCTTCCGCGATACGTCGCACGGCCTGCTCGCCTGGGCACTGGCAACGGTCGTGGTCGTGGCACTTCTGAGTTCGACCGTTTCGTCGATCGTCAGCGGCGCGACGCAGGCTGCATCCAACATCGTCGGCACTACCAGTGCCGCAGCGGTGACGGCTGCGTCCAACGCTGGGCCGGATCTGTCGACGTCCTACTTCACCGACGCGCTTCTGCGCCCATCCGACCCGCGCATCGCTGCCACGGCGACCGCGACGACGGCGCCGGGCTCGAGTGAAGCAGCGGCAACCGAACTGTCGCGTATCCTGATGCGCAGTGCGGCTGCCGGTGAAATGTCGGCCGAGGACAGGACCTATGTCGAGCAGATCATCGCGGCACGCACCGGTCTGAACGAAGCCGATGCGAAGGCACGTGTCGATACGGTGCTGAAGCAGATAGAAGACGCCAAGGTCGCGGCCCAGGAAGCGGCCGACACGGCGCGCAAGGCTGCAGCGACCACCTCGCTTCTCGCCGCCCTGTCGATGCTGATCGGCGCCTTCATCGCCTGCGTTTCGGCAGCCCTGGGTGGCCGCCAGCGCGACGATGACGAGGACGTCTATCTCCGTTCGTAAGACACGGAATAGCACTAACGGAAATGGCCTGGCACTTTGAAAGTGCCGGGCCACTTTTATTGAATGGGACCTGGTTTCAGTGGAGACCCGCCCTCAGCGCTTGAACGCGATTGTCTACCGACGCGACGCCGGGAACTCTGGCGGCGACCTCGGCGACGGTTCCGATTTCCGGCGAGGTTCCTACCGTCCCTGTCAAAATCACGACCGACCCTTCCACGGTCACTTCCACCTGGCTCGAATCAGCGGCCCCGGCGCGGGCGAGCGCTTCGGCAACGCGTGCTTCGAGCCCGGCTTGTGTGGGATTGTCGATTTCCGCCTGTGGCGGCACATCGTGAAAAGTCTGGGGCTTGAAGACCATTGCTCTATCTCCTTGAGATCGTCCAAGAATATCCTCGGCGCTTTGGAATAACGAGCTCTCGGATCCAAATGTTCCGCCGATTGAGATCGCAAAACCGGAACAACGGTTCGGAACAGGGCGTTTAGTGTCGTGTGCCAAACCAGGAGTAAGGTCATGCAGAGCTTTGAAACACTGGTCCACCCGGAACTGGGCGGCAAATTGGGCTTCACGGTGGAATTCGTCGGCAATGCCGGCGAGATCATCTCGGTCCAGTTGCGCCAGGATGCAGACAACATGCTCAACCGCGTAAACGCGGTGGAGAAAGCCAGGGAACTGTTGATCGAAGCTGCCGCAATCGAAGGCGGTCTCGACTATGCTTCCGAGTATGAGGCTCAAAGCAACGGCGATTTCGACCATCTCGATCAGGATGGTCCTGCCGGCCTGCGCAGCGCACGCGCGACCGGCGACCTCGCTATGATGGAGGAGCAGCTGGACGAAGGGCTTTATGAGTCCTTCCCGGCCAGCGACCCCGTCTCGATCACGATTTCCACGGTGTCGGGCTGCCACAAGCCCCCGGCGCCGAACTAAACCACCAACCCCCAGAGCGTTTCATTGTTAACCAAGGCGGCGGGCGAGCGTCGTACCCTGAGGTACGGCCGAGGCCGGCGCCGCAGGGCCTGGCGGAAAGATGCCCGGCAGAACTGCTTCCATTTAACAATGAAGCGCTCTATGGCACACGAAGGCCCTTCGAATTCGGCGAGCCTTTTCTTGTGACGGAGATAACGAAGGCTACGACTGAAGCCATTTCAATACACGGCGCTCATCGTCATCCATCCACAGCCCAGCGTTCGCATTCGATGACAGCCGGATTTTTGAGAGTTCCGAAAGCGTGCCGCTCTCGAAATCCTCGAAGACTTTTGGATGGATATAGGACGAGCGGCAGACGGCGCGGGTGTTCATCAGCCGGTCGGCGATTGAGTCGATGACCAAGTTGATCTGCCGCTTGAGACCGCGCTGCGATGTCTCCGGTATCATGGCGCTCAGGGCAGTCGCCGCGAGCCTTGTAGCACCCCAGGTCCGGAATTGCCGCGACGAGAAATTATCGCCCGACGCATCCCGGATATAGGCGTTCACATCCTGCGACCGCACCGCGTGCGGCAGGCCTTCCTCATCGAGATATTGAAACAGTTGCTGGCCGGGCAATTCCTGCAGCTTGCGGATCGCATTGGCGATGCGCCGGTCGCGATAGCCGAGCTGCCATTGCTTGCCCGACTTGCCCTTGAACCGGAAACGGATCTCCGATCCTTCGAATTTCACATGCCGGTTGCGCAACGTGGTCAACCCATAGGAACCGTTCGCCTGCGCATAGGTCTCGTTGCCGACGCGGATGAAGAGATTGTCGAGCAGCCAGACGACCGTTGCCAGCGCCCGATCCTGATCGAGCTTCCGCCGCTTCAGATCCGCGTCGACCTTCTCCCTTATAAGCGGCAGCGCCGCCGCAAAACCCGGCAACAGGGCGAACTTGGTCTCGCCGCGATGGTCCGACCAAGCTGGGTGATAGCGATATTGCTTGCGGCCCCGCGCATCGTGTCCGGTGGCCTGAAGGTGCGAATTCGGATCGGGAGAGATGCGCACGTCTTCATAGGCCGGCGGGATAGCTAGCGAAGCGATCCGCCCCAACTCCTTCTCATTGGTGATACGCTTGCCATTGGCGGCGTGATAGGCAAAGCCATCCACGGTGCGGGTTCGCCTGATGCCGTTATCGAGATTGGCGACGTAGACCAGCCCTTCGGGCACATCGACAGGTTCGGCAATGCCGCTCTCTACCGCCGCGATTGCCATCTCATGCCGCCGCGTCGGCTTGGGAGCTGGCAAGCTTGCTGCGAGTTTTCTCGAGATTCGAATTCAGCTCTTCGCCGTCGTCCTGCTCCTCGCAGGCCTTCTCATCGATCAGCTTGCGCAATTCGCGAAGCTCCTCCTCATCGAGCTTCTCGATGCCGATGAACTTGTTCTGCGCACCCTTGCTGGTCAGGATCAGCTCGTCGAGCTTGGCCTGCAACGCCTTGCCGTCGCGGTTCTGCGAGTTCTGCAACACGAAGATCATCAGGAAGGTGACGATGGTCGTGCCGGTGTTGATCACCAGCTGCCAAACCTCCGAAAAGCCAAACAACGGTCCCGATGCGGCCCAGCTGCAAACCACCGCCAGCGCGATGACGAAGGCAATGGGGGTGCCCGTGGCATGCGACACAGCATTGGAAAACTTGGAGAAGGCGGCATTCATAGGGATACTCCGTAATCAGCGCATCCCAGCTACAAGAGGTGCGCGCCAATAAACGCGCGCTCCCCGTTGGCGGTTCCAATATGTGCGATAGCGGACTAAGCCGGAGGCTTGGAACCCTTGTGCGCGGCATCCGTGCGGGCCTTGAGGTCGCGGAGCGTCGTGAGTTCCAGTTCCGTCGGCGGGGGCGTCTCTTCCAGCGCGTCCGCGAATTTCGCTGGCCAGCCGCACGTCTCCTGCACCTTGTCGCGCGTGACGCCGGGATGCATGGAGACCACCGTGAACTCCTTGCTCTCGGGATCGGGCTTCCAGATCGCAAGGTCGGTGATCAGCAGCGTCGGACCCTTGGTCTCGATGCCGAGCCGCTGGCGGTGATCGCCGCCGTCGCCATGGCCGAACGACGTGAAAAAATCGATCTTATCGACCATGCCACGGCGCGACTGGACCATGGTGATATAGATCTCACCGGATGAGGTGGCGATCTCCGGCGCGCCGCCACCGCCCGGGAGGCGCGTCTTGGGGTGATCGTAATCGCCGATCACGGTGGTGTTGATATTGCCGAACCGATCGAGCTGGGCCGCACCGAGGAAGCCGATAGTGATCCGCCCTCCCTGCAGCCAGTAGCGGAACATCTCGGGCACCGCGACCGTGGTCACGGCAGTATCGCAAAGCTCTCCATCGCCGATCGACAGCGGCAGGACATCCGGCTTGGTGCCGATCGTGCCACTCTCGTAGATCAGCGTGATATCCGGCGCATGCGTCAGCCGCGCCACGTTGCAGGCGGCCGACGGCGCGCCGATGCCGACGAAGCAGACATCGTCATTGGAGAGCGCCCGTGCAGCAGCGATCGTCATCATTTCGTTGGAGGTGTAGGTCGCTTCGCTCATGATCTTGCCCTCCTCAGATGTGCCACGCGTCGTTCGGAATCCTCCGGTGTCGATTCCATGACATTCTTCCGCATCCATTCAACGAACCGGTCGCGGTCGGCAGCGATCTCGTCCCATTCGAGATAGGCGGCATTGTCACGGTCGAAATAGCCATGTGTGTAGGAGGGGTGCGAACCGCCAGGCACGACGGAAATCGCGGTCACCGTCCATGACGGCAGCACTGTGACATTGGGATGCAGGCCCTCGAAATCCTCGACGACTTCCTCGACGGTCACCACCGCGCGCTTGGCGGCCAGCACCGCCTCCTTCTGGATGCCGACAATGCCCTCGACCAGCACGTCGCCCTTTTTGTTCGCCTTCTGCGCATGGATGAAAGTCACATCGGGCCGCACCGAGGGAACGGCGGCCAGCACCTCGCCAGTAAACGGGCAGACGACGCTCCGGATGTTCGGATTGACATCGGCCAGTCCCGCTCCGCGATAGCCCCGGAAGATCGCGCAGGGCAGGCCTGCAGCACCCGCCTCGTATGCATTCGCCATCGCCGCGTGGCTGTGTTCCTCGATCTCGATCGCATGTGGCCAGCTGTTTTCCACCGCATCGCGCAGCCGCCGCAGCAGGCCGACGCCCGGATTGCCGGCGTAGGAGAAGATCACTTTTTTCGCCATGCCCATGCCGATCATCTGGTCGTAGATCAGGTCCGGCGTCATGCGCACCAGCGTCAGGTCACGAAAACCCTGGCGGATCGCCTCATGCGCGGCGGCAGTCGGTATGAGGTGGGTGAAGCCCTCGAAGGCGACCATATCGCCATCATGCAGGTTCTCGGCGACCGCCTGCTTCAGCGGTAGGAACTTTGCCACTGGGTATATCCTCCGACGCAAAAAGTTCGCATTGCGAACATATGTTTTATATGCAATACTATTTGTCGAGAATCGCGAAATGTCAATCCTTCGCGCAGGGAGATCACAGCATGACCAGGGAAGCTCTGTCCCGCGACAATGTCGGCTCGCTCGGCAAAGGCCTGATGGTGCTGGAAATTCTAGCCGCGCACCCTGCAGGCCTGACGCTGACGGAGATGGCGGCAAAAGCGGACATGACGCGCGCCGCCGCCCGCCGCTTCCTGCTCACATTGGTCGATAGCGAATTTGCCGTCCAGGATGGCCGCCGCTTCACGCTCTCACCGCGCCTGCTTTCGCTGGCGCGCGTCTGGCTGCAGGGCTCCTCGCTCTGGACCTATGCCGAGCCGTTCCTGCGCGACGTGGCCCATCGGTTCAACGAATCGAGTTCCGCCGCCGTGCTGTCCGGCGAGGACATCGTCTATGTCGCTCGCGTGCCGGGCCGGCATATCCTCAGCGTCGCTCTTCACGTCGGCACGCGGCTGCCGGCCTGGTGTACCTCCATGGGTCGGGTGCTGCTTTCGGACTTGCCCACGCCGGAACTGCGCGCGTTTCTCAAATCGGCGCGTATTGTCGGGCACACTCCGAAAAGCATCACCGGCCTGGCGGAACTGGAGAACGAGATCGGCCTCGTGGCACAGCAGGGCTTTGCGGTAATCGACGAGGAACTGGAGATCGGGCTGAGATCGATCGCGGTACCAATCCGCGACCGCACGCGAAGAATCGTTGCGGCGATCAACATCTCCACGCAGTCTTCCCGTTTCACGCCCGCCGAGATGAAGCGGGAAATCCTGCCACATCTGCGGAAAGCCGCGACGTCGATAGAAGATTACTTCGTCGTCCAGTGACGGAA
This sequence comes from Rhizobium sp. TH2, assembly GCF_024707525.1. NCBI lineage: Bacteria > Pseudomonadati > Pseudomonadota > Alphaproteobacteria > Hyphomicrobiales > Rhizobiaceae > Rhizobium > Rhizobium sp. TH2. Next base: position 4,856,179 of record NZ_CP062231.1, read on the forward strand.
CCATCCGGCGCCTGAATTCATTGTTTCCGAGGCCCGCTTTGAGTCCGGGGCCGAGGAGCAGGATCGTGGCACCAAGGGCAAACTGGAAGGGCTATCTCAAGCTCGGCGAACTGAACTGCGCGGTAGCGCTCTATACCGCCGCCTCGACCTCCGATCGCGTCTCCTTCCACATGGTCAACCGACAAACGGGAAACCGGCTGAATCGCGAATTCGTCGATAGCGAGACCGGCAAGCCCGTCGAGCGCGACGAGCAGATCAAGGGCTATGAAGTCTCCGGTGGCGATTATGTGACGCTCGAACCCGAGGAAGTCGCGGCCGCGGTGCCCGAGAGCGACCGGATGCTGGAGATCGGCGATTTCGTGAACTGCAGCGACATCGACGACGTCTTCTTCGACAAGCCCTATTACCTCGCCCCGGCCGACAAGCAGTCGAAGGAAGTCTACGCTCTCATCCGCGAGGGCCTGACGGCGAACAAAGTGGCCGCCATCGCGCAGACCGTCCTCTTCCGCCGCGTGCGTACCCTGCTCATCCGGCCGCATGGCGAGGGCCTGATCGCCTCCACCCTCAATTACGAATACGAGGTCCGGCCGGCAGCAGACGCTTTCAAGGACATGCCGAAGCTCAAGCTCGAGCCGGAAATGCTGGAACTCGCGAGCCACATCATCGACACCAAGATGGGCAAGTTCGATCCCTCGGAATTCAACGACCGATATGACGCGGCGCTCGCCGAACTGGTGAAGGCCAAGATCGAAGGCCGCAAGATCAGGAAGCCCAAGCCGATCAAGGAAACCAAGCCCGCCGACCTCTTGGAAGCGCTGCGCCGAAGCGCGAGCGGTGGAGGCAAAGCGCCCCCCGCCAAGCGCACCGCTAAATCCGGCGCCAAATCGCAGCCCATGCGGAAGGCGGGCTGATCCGTGGCCCTCGAAACCTACCACGCCAAGCGCGACTTCACTCGCACAGCCGAGCCGAAAGGTGGCGCCAAGGCACGCGCGAAAGCCGGCAACAGCTTTGTGATCCAGAAACATGCCGCGACGCGGCTACACTACGATTTCCGCCTGGAAATGGACGGCGTGCTGAAAAGCTGGGCCGTCACCCGTGGCCCGAGCCTCATTGCCGGCGAGAAGCGGCTCGCGGTCCATGTCGAGGATCACCCGCTCGAATATGGCGGCTTCGAAGGCAACATCCCCAAGGGCGAATATGGCGGCGGCTCGGTGATCGTCTGGGATCGCGGCACGTGGACCCCCGTCGGCGATCCCGAACGTGGCTACAAGAAGGGCCATCTCGAATTCGAACTCGAAGGCGAGAAGCTGGATGGCCGCTGGCACCTGATCCGCATGCATGGCAAGCCACGCGAGAAGCGCGAGAACTGGCTGCTGATCAAGGCGGAAGATGATGTGGCCCGTCCCGAAGGCGCGCCCGATATTCTAGAGGAAATGCCGGAATCAGTGATTACCGGCCGCGAGATCGAGGAACTCGAAGGCGAAGCGCCGGGTTGGTCGTCGAAGACAGGACGCATCAAGCAGAGCAAGACAAAAGCTCCCGCGAAGGCCAAGGCGAAAGCTGCACCGCCGACGGACATCGATCCGTTGAAAATCAAGAAGGCAAAAAAGAGCGCGCCTCCCGACTTCCTGGAACCACAGCTGGCGACGCTTTCAGCCAAGCCGCCGATCGGCAAGCGCTGGATTCATGAGGTGAAATTCGACGGCTACCGCCTGATCGCGCGGATCGAGGCTGGACGGGTCAAGCTCTTGACCCGCAGCGGCCTCGACTGGACCAAGCGCTTCGGCAAATCAGTATCCGAAGCCTTCACCAATCTGCCGGCCGGCAAGGCGATGATCGATGGCGAACTGGTTGTCGAAACCGACGCCGGCAGTTCGGATTTCTCCGCCCTGCAGGCCGATCTCAGCGATGACCGCACCGATCGCTTCGTCTTCTATGCTTTCGACCTGCTCCATCTCGATGGCGCCGACTTGACGCCATCGTCACTGCTCGAACGCAAAGCGCTGCTGCGGAAGCTGATCCCCGAGGGCGGCCTGATCCGCTTCAGCGAGCATTTCGACGAACACGGCGGGCTGGTGCTTGAGCATGCCTGTCGGTTGTCGCTGGAAGGCATCGTCTCGAAGCTCGGCGATGCGCCCTATCGGCCCGGCCGCGGCAAGGACTGGCTGAAGTCGAAATGCTCTTCCAAACAGGAATTCGTGATCGCGGGCTACGTGCCCTCGACGGCGATGCGGAACGCGATCGGCTCGCTGGTGATGGGTGTGTACGACGGGCGTAAGCTGGTGCATGTCGGCCGCGTGGGCACCGGCTATTCCGCCAAGCTCGCCGGCGATCTCTTCAAGCAGCTCGAACGCCTGCGCATCGACAAGAGCCCGTTTGCAGAGGCACTGGAGGCGGAGGCTCGAAGAGGCGTCAGGTTCGTCGAGCCGAAGGTCGTCGCGGAAGTCGAGTTCCGGGCATGGACAGCCGACGGCAATCTCAGGCATGCTGCTTTCCGCGGCCTCAGGGAGGACAAATTGGCGAAGGACGTAACCCGCGAATCCGGACCCGGCCAGAAGGTCGAGAAACCCCAGGCCCGCAAGGTCAAGCTCACTCACCCGGACCGGATCTACTGGCCCGACGCAGGCGTGACCAAGGAAGGTCTGGCCGACTATTACGCCGAGGTTTGGCCGAAGATCGCGCCCTTCATCAGCGGCCGGCCGCTGGCGCTGCTGCGCAGCCCCGAGGGGATCGAAGGCCAATCGTTCTTCCAGAAGCACGCCTGGCGCGGCATGAACAAGGAGATCGGCCTGTTCCAGGACCCGACCGACCCGCCGGACGAGAAGATCATCGTCATAAACGATCTCGACGGGCTGCTGAGCCTCGTCCAGTCCGCCGTGCTGGAAATCCATCCCTGGGGTTCGACCACCAAGGATCTCGAAAAACCCGACACCATCATCATGGACCTAGACCCCGGCGACGACGTGCCTTGGACACGCGTGATCGAGGCGGCCCGCGACGTGAAGCAGCGCCTTGAGGATGTCGGGCTCGCGGCTTTCGTGAAAACATCTGGCGGCAAGGGCTTGCATGTGGTGACGCCGCTCAAGCCATCGGCAGGATGGGATGACGTGAAAGCCTTCACCAAGGGCATCGCCGACGCGATGGCTGTCGATGAACCGGACAAATATGTCTCCACCATCACCAAGTCGAAGCGAACCGGCAAGATCCTGATCGATTACCTGCGCAACGGCCGCAACAACACCGCTGTCGCAGCCTACTCGACAAGGGCACGCAAGGGTGCGCCGGTGTCGATGCCGCTCGATTGGGAGGAATTGAATGAAGGAATCGGCCCGAACTATTTCACGGTGCTGAACGCCCCGCAACGGCTGGCATCGTTGAAGAAGGACCCTTGGGAGAATTTCCGGGGTGCGGCGAAGGTATTGCCGAAGGCGTCGGCGAAAAAGAAGTAATCACTTCTTCTTGGCCAAACTCGCCTTCAGCGCATCCATGATGTTGATCACATTGCTGGGCTTGGCCTCCTCCGCCTTGGCCTTGACGGGACGTGCCTTGCGGCCCTTCTTCTTGGCGGCGATGATGTCGAGGAGCTTGTCCTGCACCGGATCGTCGGCGATCGATTTGTCCCACTTCTTCGTCCGGGTCTTGATGAATTTCTTCATCAGGGTGAGTTGTGCGGATTCCGGCTTGCCGCCTTTCAGTCCGTCGAAGTAATCGCCGGTGTCCCGCACCTCGTCGCCGTAGCGCAGCGTCCAGAGGATGATCCCCTGGTCGCGCGGTTCCAGCATCACGGCGCGTTCGCGGCGATACATGACGAGCCGGGAGATGCCGACCACGCCGTTGTCGGTCATTGCCTCGCGGATGACGGCGAAAGCCTCCTCCCCAACTTTGTCGTCGGGCACAAGGTAATGTGGGGTATCGTACCACAGCCACTCGATCGAATCCCTCGGCACGAACACATCGATATCGATCGTGCGGGTGCTCTCCAGTGCCACCGCCTCGATCTCGTCTTCCTCGAGAATGACGTAATCGTCCTCGCCGCGCGGATAGCCCCGTGCCTCGTCGTCCTCATCGACGGGCTTGCGCGTGACGCTATCGACATAGCGGCTGACAACGCGATTACCCGTCTTGCGGTTGATGGTGTGGAAGCGGACTTTTTCGGACTCGCTGATCGCCGGCATCATCGCCACCGGGCAGGTCACGAGCGAGAGCTTGAGATAGCCTTTCCAATAGCTGCGCGGTGCCATGCCAATATCCCGGTGAATTCGACAATGAAAACCTCCAGACCCGGGCTTTTGTTCCGCTGCTGGAACAAGCTTGGCCGGCGCGGGTTAGCCAAAGGAAGAGGAGCCGGCCGTGCCACATGACATTACCAGACCAGATCCCAAGGACAGGCTGATCGCAGCGCTCTATGCCCAACTCAAGGCCGAGCGGGAGACCCGTGAGGCATTGGAATGGGTGATCGCGAGCGGCACGATTTCCAAGCAGGTCCTGCAGGCATTGGCCGGAGATCCTGTGCCGGTCGCCGTCGCCGAGGATGTCGCGGCCCTCGAACGCGTGCTGGCCCTCGATCATTCCGGTCGAAAGGAGCATTAGCCATGCCGCCACGCAAATATCCCGAGGCGGAGGATCGCAACGAGGCCGCCGTGAGCAATCCAGACGCCGACCTGATCGACAGCGATCCCGAGATCCGGCGCGTCGATACAATTACTCCTGACACCAACGCCAACCAGAAACCCAGGGAACCCGGAGCCGAGGGCGGCGGCGCACAGAACGAGCCGGTCGAAGGCTGATGTCAGTCATTTGACTGTGGCAAGGCGGCGCATTTGACCGCGGCAGTGATTGAACATCGCCATCGGCAGGGTTAGAGCCTCTTGCATTGAAATGGAATCGGTTCTGCCGGAGCAGGTTTTCGTCAGGGCAGAGGCGATTGGCGAAGATCGTACCCAGATGTACGGCCGAGCCAATCGCCTCTGAGCCTGGCGGAAAGATGCCCGGCCCACCGGGCGCGCTTCGCGACGCCCGGCGATTCTAATGTCTTGCAGATTTGCTTCAGCAAGTCTGCGGGAGGGTTGGCTGAAGCGGGCCGCCTCTTTGACCGGCCGGCTTGGCCGTATGCTTTGGCTACGACGCGTGGCCCACCGGTCAACAAGCGACTCCGCTTGAGCCAACAGAACCGGTTCCATTTCAATGCAAGAGGCTCTAAAAGCACCCGGACCCGTCAATGATCGACTGCTTGAAACGATGACCATCTTCGCCGTGCGGCACCTCACCACCTATAGCTATCGCCGGAAGGTGCATTTCGGCGAGCACCGGCTGATGTTCCGTCCGCGCGACAGCTACGACCAGCGCCTGCTGACCTCCAGCCTGATCACCACGCCGGAGCCGGCTGACGTCAGATGGGTACACGATGTCTTCGGCAACTGCGTTGCCAACGTGACCTTCGACAAGCCGGCGACCGAACTCAGGATCGAGACCAATATAAGGCTCGAGCACACGCCCGACATTCCGCTCGATCTCAAGATCGATGACCAGGCGCTGCATTATCCCTTCATTTATGATCCGCTTGAGACGCCGGATCTGGAGCGGCTGATCGTGCGGCAGTATCCCGATGCCGCCGATCACGTCGGCCACTGGGCAAAACAGTTTGTCAAGGTCGGCCACCCCACCGATACCGGTCATCTGCTGATGACCATGTGCTATTCCGTCCGCGAGAGCTTTGCCTATCAGCGGCGCCAGGGGCGTGGCACGCAGTTGCCCATCGAGACGCTGGAATTGCGCAGCGGCACCTGCCGCGATTTTGCACTGCTGATGATGGAGGCTGCCCGTTCGCTCGGCATGGCGACACGTTTTGTCTCCGGTTATATCTTCGTGCCCGCCCGGGATGGCTCGATAACGCTCGGCGGCGGTTCGACCCACGCCTGGTGCCAGATCTACCTGCCCGGCGCAGGCTGGGTGGAGTTCGATCCGACCAATGGCATCGTCGGCAGCCGCGACCTGATCCGCGTCGCCGTGGCGCGCGATCCGCGCCAGGCAATCCCGCTTTCCGGCAGCTATGATGGCTCGGCGCACGACTATCTCGACATGTCGGTGCAGGTGAATGTGGTCCGCGAGGAGCCTGATGAAGGCAGGGTGAACGGCGCGCGCAGCATGGAACTTGCCGGCGGTCTCGCGAGTTAGAAAAGCGACGCGGCCACGCCGCCCCGACCAACGCACGGAAAAAAATCCATGAAGATACGCGCCGGTTTCAAGCTCGGCTATGAATGTGTTCAGCCGACGCCGATGATGCTCGTGCTCAACATTCATCCCTCGCGCCGGATCGACCTCCTGACGGAGCAGGTTCTGAATTTCTCGCCGCCGATAGAGGCGTGGAACTATACCGATGGCTTCGGCAATGCCTGCAGCCGCATTGTGGCGCCGCCCGGGCTGCTCGAAATCACCACCGAATTCGAGATCTACGATTCGGGCCAGCCGGATCCCGTGCCCGAGGGCGCGATGGAGCACCCGATCCAGGATCTCCCCGACGACGTGCTGGTCTTCCTTCTCGGCAGCCGCTACTGCGACACCGAGAAGCTCAGCGATTTTGCCTGGGCGCAGTTCGGCGGCACGGAACCGGGGTGGCCGCGCGTCAAGGCGATCGTCGATTTCGTGCACGATCATATCGCCTTCGATTACCAGAAGGCTGATCTGCTTCGCACGGCGCATGGCGGCTATACCGACAAGACCGGAGTCTGCCGCGATTTTGCGCATCTGGCGATCACGCTCTGCCGCTGCATGAACATTCCCGCCCGCTACTGCACTGGCTATCTCGGTGATATCGGCGTGCCGAGAGACCCGGCACCGATGGACTTTTCCGCCTGGTTCGAAGTCTATCTCAGCGGCCACTGGCATACGCTCGACGCCCGCCACAACACGCCCCGCATCGGCCGCATCCTGATGGCGACCGGACGCGACGCCACCGATGTGGCACTCTCCACGAACTTCGGCCCGACCATATTGAAGACCTTCGAAGTCGTGACCGAAGAAGTGCCGCATGGCGAGGCGGAACTCGCGCATGGCTGAACCGGAATATTAGCGAAAATTTATCCGCGACACCGCACCTGTCGCAAAAAATCAATCGCAGACGTTGCATTTCCCGGCGAATTGGTGAAAGCTCCCGATATTGCATTGCTTCGGGGGTTGCGATGTTCCTGATAAAGTACAAGCTTGTGGATCTCTCGGGCAACGTTGTCGAGGAAGAAATCCTGCCTGAAATCTTCGAGACGCCGGCGGAATGCGACGTGCTGATCGAACGCATGTCGTCGCGCTACGGCATGAGCGCCTACGATATCCACGAGGATCGCTGGTGGGCGCGTGAATCAGGTATTTACGATGAAACCCACTATTGGTGGCGGGCTCCAATCATGGATATTCGCGACGAGAATGTCCGCAGGAACGACCGTAACTGACCGGTCTCCTCGGAACAAACTCGCATCATAGGCGTTCCGTAGTGTTTTGAGAAAGGAACGCCATGCGAGACATCCCCTGGAGCAAACCCGTTCGTATCAAGATGCCATATGGCATGCAGCGCAATGTCGAAGGGCCGGTCGCCGCCCTCGATCTTCTCAATCGGGAATGGCCAGCCCGCCAGGGCCGCCACTATGAAGCCGCTCGGTCCGTCTGCCGCGCAGCACTTGAGCGCATGACGTCCGCCGAAGCGGCCCGCGAGATTTTCATCTCGGCCTCGATCGAAGCGGCGGTTGCGGTCCACTAGCTTTTGCCTTACCCATTTCAGGCGGGATCACACGGGTCTCGCCTGAATGTTTTCCATGAGGCGGAACATGAACCCACATGAAATGGAAGCACGCCTCAACGCGCACCGCGAAGTGCTGATCACACTCCTGACGGCGCTGGTCCATGACGAGCGCTACGCCGACATTTTCGAAGAACTGCACCGCGACACCCAGTTCATGGATGGCGAGGAGGATCCCGGCATCGTGCCAAGCAAGGCGTTCGCCTCGGAAACCCATGCCGCTGACGAAATCCGCCGACTGCTCGAAGCCGCCCGCACGCGCAGCAAGGCCCGCTGAGCGCGCGATACCGCACCGGAACAATTCCACCTGAACCCGGTTAAGTCCTCTCGTATTCCAAGAGAGGACTCCAGCCATGGCACAACAACGAAAAGCCCGCCCCGACACCGACGCGGTGACCGCAAAGCAGCGCGATATCCAGCGCGGGGTGAAAAAGGCGGACGAACAGAACAACGAGAAATCCGGCGGCGCGATGCAGGCCGGCGCGCGGAAATATCCCGAACCGCCCTTCCCCAAACAGCACCAGCCCAAGCCAGGCAAAGAGCGTGCGCTCGATCCACGGCCGATGTTCGATGCGCCCTTCTACAAGGGTTCGGAGAAGCTGAAGGACAAGGTCGCGATCATCACCGGCGGCGATTCCGGCATCGGCCGCGCCGTGGCGATCCTGTTCGCCCGCGAGGGTGCCGATGTGGTGATCTGCCATATCGACGAGGATCAGGATGCCCGCGACACCAAGGCCGCGGTCGAGGCGGAAGGCCGCAAATGCCTGGTCAGCAAGGGCGACGTCAGCGACCCCGCCTATTGCAGGGATGCCGTGGATGCAACGCTCAAGGCATTCGGCAAGATCGACATCCTGGTCAACAATGCCGCGTTCCAGGTCCATGCCAAGGGCATCGAGACTCTCTCGCTCGAGCATTTCGACCTGACGCTGAAGACCAATCTCTACGGCTATTTTCTGATGGCGCAGGCTGTGATCCCGCATCTGAAGAACGGATCTGCGATCATCAATACCGGCTCCGTGACCGGCATCGACGGCTCGAAGGAACTGCTCGACTATTCGATGACCAAGGGCGGCATCCACGCCTTTACCCGGTCACTCGGCGCGAGCCTCGTGCCGCGCGGCATCCGGGTCAATTGCGTCGCGCCTGGCCCGGTCTGGACGCCGCTCAACCCATCGGACAAGGAAGCCGATATGGTCGCGGAATTCGGCTCGAAGGTTCCCATGAAGCGACCCGCCCAGCCCGAAGAACTGGCACCGGCCTACGTCTTCCTCGCCTCCGAACAGATGTCGAGCTACATTACCGGCGAAATCCTGCCTGTTGTCGGCGGTTACTAAGCCGGCGAACAATCGCTGAATGAAAAACGCCGGCGGCAACCCCGCCGGCGTCTTCGTGTCTGGTTATTTCGGCAGCGCATAGGCGATGACATAGTCGCCCGGCTTGGTTCCGACCGATCCATGCCCGCCCGCCACAATCAGCACGATCTGCCGGTTATCGGCATCGAGATAGGTCATCGGTGTGGACTGGCCGCCGGCGGGAAGCCGGCCGCGCCAGAGTTCCCGCCCCGTCTTCAGGTCATAAGCACGGAGATAATCGTCCACCGCTGCACCCAGGAATGCCACGCCGCCCCGCGTGATGATCGGACCGCCAATACCCGGCACCCCGACCTTGAACGGCAGCGGCAATGGCGTCATGTCCTGGACCGTGCCGTTGACATGCTTGTAAGCGATCTTGCCGGTCTTGAGATCCGCCGCCGCGACATAACCCCATGGCGGCGCCTGGCAGGGAATCTTCAATGGCCCGAGGAAAGGTCCCATATAGACGCCGTAGGGCGCGCCATCATTGCGGTTGAGACCTTGCTCCGATCCCTTCTCGTCCTGACCCTTGGGCGGAACGTCGGCACGCGGCACCAGGCGCGAGGTGAAGGCGAGATAGGTTGGCATGCCGAACATCACCTGCCGCTCGGGATCGACCGCGATCGAGCCCCAGTTGAAGGTGCCGAAATTGCCGGGATAGACCAGAGTGCCCTGGAGCGACGGCGGCGTGTAGCGGCCTTCGTATTTGAGCTTGTGGAAATCGATACGGCACATGAGCTGGTCGAACATGGTGACGCCCCACATGTCCCTTTCCTCCAGCGGCCTCGGCATGAAGGTGAGGTCGGAGACCGGCTGGGTCTTTGCCGTGAAATCACCCTCGACGGCACCTCCGGGAGCAGGGACTTCCTTGACCGGAATGATCGGCTCGCCGGTGCGCCGGTCCAGCACATAGATATCGCCCTGCTTGGTCGCGCCGACCAGCGCCGGCACGGTGGCCCCATCGGCCTTGGTCAGGTCGAGCAGCGCGGGCTGCGCCGGCACGTCCATGTCCCAAAGGTCGTGATGCACGGTCTGCCGTACCCAGCGGTCCTGTCCGGTATTGATGTCGAGCGCCACGATGGAGGACGAATATTTCTCGACATTTTCGCTGCGGCCGATGCCGATCTGGTCCGGCACCTGGTTACCAAGCGGAATATAGACAAGGCCGAGCGCCTCGTCGACCGAGAACACCGACCAGCTGTTGGGCGAATTGGTGACATAATGCTCGTCCGGCCCAATGGGTGTGGTCTTCGCCGGATTGCCCGAATCCCAGTTCCAGATCAGCGCGCCGGTATGGACATCGAACGCGCGGATGACTCCCGACTGTTCCGTGGTGGAATAATTGTCGTTGACCGCCCCGCCGATGATGATCTTGCCGGCCACGATGACTGGCGGCGACGTCGAGTAGTAATAGCCCGCCGGCTTGTGCAGCATGCCCGTTTCGAGATGCAGCATGCCCTTGTCGGCAAAGCTTTCGCAGACGGTGCCCTTATCAGCGTCGAGTGCGATCAGCCGGGCATCCGATGTCGGCAGATAGACGCGCTCGGCACAGGCCGCGCCCGCCGCAGCGGCGGGGTCCTTGTAGTAGGTGACGCCCCGGCAGGTTTGGTGCTGGCGATCCGGGTTCATGCCGGCATTGGAATCGTATTTCCAGATCTGCTTGCCCGTCGTCGCATCGAGCGCGAAGGCCCAATTATGCGGCGTGCAGAGAAACAACCGGTTGCCGATCTTGAGCGGCGTGACCTGATAGGTCGTCTCGCCGACATCGTCCTTCAGCTTGACGTCGCCCGTCTGGAACCGCCATACCTCCTTGAGCCCAGTGACATTGGCCGGCGTGATCTGGTCGAGCGGCGACCAGCGCTGGCCGAGCGGGGTCCGCCCATACTGATGCCATTCTCCATCAGGCACGGCCGATACGGCGGCAGTTTTCGTGGCCGCATCCGGCAACTCGCCCGAGAGATCGTGCGGATCCTGAAACATCGCGTAGCCCGCGACGACAATTGCAACAAGCACCGGCACCGCAACTGGCCAGGCAGCAGCACCACGTCGCTGATCAACCGAGTCCATCGGCCCCAGCGGACGCCTGACCCTTGGAAGCAGCAGCCAGATGCCGAGAAGGACGATGACGCCGCCGCGCGGACCGAGTTGCCACCAGTCGAAACCGATCTCCCACACCGCCCATACGAGCGACAGCAGGATGACAAGGCCGTAGACGATCAATGCCAAGGGCCGTCGCATGGCCAGCAGCACGGCTGTCAGCAGAAAGCCGAGGCCGGCGATCAGATAATAGGGACTGCCGCCGAGCATGACGAGGTAACCACCACCGCCGGCCAGAGCGAGGCCGATCAGGGCGAAGACGAGCCAGGTAATCGTGAGAAGTATCATTTGAAGCACCCGCTGGATTCTGGAACGAACAGGGATATTTCGCTGTAACATGCTGATTGGGCGCACAGTTCCGCACAATCGTACAGCGTGTCAACCGATCGCTGCTATGATAGCGTGATTCTCTCAGGGGAATCTTCCGTTGATGAATCACAAGCTGTGATTCATCAACGGAAGATTGGCATCCGCTGCTTGCAGCGACCGCGTGGGAATGCTGATATCCGCGTGGATGGGGATCGGGGCGAAATGAATAAGCGGCTGTTTGCGGTGGCCCTCACCGCGCTGATACCGGCGATAGGCATGCTTGCCTATAACGAATTCTGGTATCGCCAGCAACGCGACGCGGAGGTGCGTCTGCAGATGCTTCAGACCTCCCAACAGGTCGCCTCCGAAATCGACCGGATTCTCGAGGGTACAAGGAGCGTGCTGATTGCGAGTTCGGTCATCCCGAGCGTCGCCGAAGTGGAAGCTCAGGCCTGCCACGATGCCCTCAACGAGATTGCGCTACAGGTTCCATCCCTCGGCAATATTGCGGTTGCCGACGTCAACGGCAGGATCGTCTGCGACAGCCTGCCGAACCCGCTTGGGTCGGATATATCCGATCGGGATTTCTTCAAGGACGCCATCAGGAACAACACCTTCGCGATCGGCGGCTTCACGAAGGGCCGCCGGTCGGGCATCGAGGTCCTGCCGGTGGCGCGTCCGCTCTGGCATAAGGGCGTGCTCAAGGGTGTCATGCTCACAGGCATCAAGCTGCAGTGGCTGCAGGATCGGATCCAGGAGCGCGGCACGCCAAAGAGCGGCATCGTGGCGATCGTCGATCGCCAGGGGACGATCCTGGTGCGGACGCCGGCGCGGCCAGGCATTGTCGGCTCGAAGATGGGCGACGCATACATGTACCTTCTCGATGCGAAGACACCCGGCACAAGGGAGGTCATGAGCCGGGATGGCGTGGTGAGAATTGTCGGATATCAGCCTCCCACCAACGAGACGCCGCTTTATATCTCAGCGGGCGTTGCCAAGGACACGGTCTTCGAGGGAATCAACCGGGCGACATGGACCGCCATCATGCTGATTGCCATCGGCGGCATCGCATCGGCATTTGCGGCCGTTTTCGTGGGCAACCGTTTCATACTCAGGCCGATCCAGAAAGTTGTCTCGGTCCTCGAACGCTGGGCCGGCGGCGACATCACCGCGCGGACCGGCATGCACGGGCGTCAGGGCGAGGTGGGCCAGGTCGGCGCCTCGGTGGACAATCTTCTCGACGAACTCAATCGCAGGCGGCTGCGCGCCGAGGACGCGGAAGGCGCACGCAGCTTCCTCACCCGCGAACTCTCACACCGCGTCAAGAACACGCTTTCCGTGGTCCAGGCCATCGCACGCCAGACATTCGGCCGGATCGTGCCGCAGGAAGCACTCGAGACCTATTCGCTCAGGGTCCGCGCCCTGGCGGGCGCCTATGACACGCTGTTGGCCGAGGATTGGGAAAGTGGCGATATCCACGATGTCGTGGCGCGCGCGATCAGCCCCCATCACGATGCCAACGACGACCACTTCAAGGTCGAGGGGCCCGATATCTCGCTGCCGCCGCAGGCCGTGGTCGCGCTCACCCTGGTCATCCATGAACTCGCGACCAATGCGGCGAAATATGGTGCACTCAGCAATTTCGCCGGCTACGTGAACATCTCTTGGGCGAACGATGACAATGGGGTATCACTGGAATGGCGCGAGCACGGCGGGCCTGCCGTCTCGATGCCCGAGAAAGAAGGCTTCGGCACCAAGGTGATCACCCGCGCTTTCCCGCCCGAGTACCAGCCGGACGTCAAATTCGACTACCGGCCGGAGGGCCTGCATTTCACGCTTCGTTTCAAGCCGGCCTGCCCGGAAAAGCACGAAGTCGTGTCAGACGATGCCGCCGCCTGATCCGGTGACCGCCGGACGTTCGTCACCCACTTTTTTGCGATAGCCGGAGGTGCGATAGGCCGCGACCGGATTGATCGCGCCGCCCTGCTCCAGCCGCGCCATGGCGAGGATCGGCTCGACATCGGTCCGGAACGCCCGCTTCAGCGTTTCGTAAGCCAGCAAAGCGTCGCCGCCCTCCTGATATTCGCCGAGTGCCTTGCGATCGACGATCAGCGCCTGCGCATAGGCGCGGCAGACTTCCATCGCAGAAGTCATCAGGCTCTCGATCGGATCGGTGACGTTGTGCGACTGGTCGAGCATATGTGCCGGATTGAAGCCCTCGACATTGGAAAGCTCCGCATCCGCCAGCTCGTTGAAGACGAGGAACAGGCGGTAGGGATCGATCGAACCCGTATCGAGGTCGTCGTCGCCATATTTCGAATCGTTGAAATGGAAGCCACCGAGTTTCTTGAACTGGATCAGGCGGGCGACGATCATCTCGATATTGACGTTCGGCGCATGGTGGCCGAGGTCGACAAGGCAATAGGCCTTGGGGCCAAGCTCGGTGGCAACAAGGTAATTGCTGCCCCAATCCTGCACGACGGTCGAATAGAAGGCCGGCTCGTACATCTTGTGCTCGGAGAATATCCGCCAATCGTCGGGCAGATGCGTGTAGACCGATTTCATCGCATCGAGATAGCGCTCGAAGGCGCGGGTGAAATTGCTCTGGCCGGGGAAATTCGAGCCATCACCGATCCACACCGTCAGCGCCTTGGAGCCGAGCTGCTGGCCGATCTCGATGCACTCGATATTGTGGTCCACCGCCTGCTGGCGCGTCGCCCGGTCGGCATGAGAGAGCGAACCGTATTTGTAGGAAAGCCGCTGCTGCGGCTGGTCCTGAAAGGTGTTGGAGTTCATCGCATCGAAGCCGAGGCCGAGATCGTCGCCCTTCTGCTTGAGTTCGCTGATATCGGCGACCTTGTCCCACGGAATATGCAGCGACACGGTCGGCGTCGCGCGCGTCAGTTCCTGGATGACCGCGCAATCCTCCATCTTGTCGAAGATATGCCGCGGCTCACCCTGTCCAGGGAAACGCGCGAACCGCGTGCCACCGGTGCCGACACCCCATGAAGGCACTGCCACGCCATAGGCCGCGACCTTGTTCTTGATCCAGTCGATATCGACGCCGCGACGGGATAGCACCTCACCGAGATGGGCATAGTCGGATTTCAGCGCCGCGAGCGCCTTGTCGTTCGACGCATCGACGACGCTCTTGGAAATCATGGTCATGTTATTCCTCCCAATTTCCTTCAATGCGCGCAGCGGGAACCCCCTCATCCGGCCCTTCGGGCCACCTTCTCCCCAAGGGGAGAAGAGATGGGCGCCCCAATGCACGCCGCTCACGTGTGTCACCGTGCGCGAACCCAAACTCCCGCTTCTCCCCTTGGGGAGAAGGTGGCCGAAGGCCGGATGAGGGGTTCACACGCCGACATGGCAACCCGTCGCCTACCGCGTAAACGCCTGCGCATTCCCCGCATCGACATTCAGAATATTGCCCGTCGACTTCGCCGAGGCCGGTGAAGCAAAGAAATAAATCCCCTCGGCGATATCCTCGGGAAACACCGAGAGCTTCAGCATTGAACGCGCGCGATAGTGTTCCTCGAGATCGTCCGTAGACATCTTGTAGGCCGCTGCCCGCTGTTCCTTCCACTCCCCTGTCCAGATCTTGGAGCCGCGCAACACCGCATCTGGATTGACCGTGTTGACGCGGATACCCTTCTCCGCGCCCTCGAGTGCCAGACATCGTGCAAGATGGATTTCGGCCGCCTTGCCGGTGCAATAGGCCGCCGCATTGGGAGAGGCAGCCAAACCGTTCTTGGAGGCGACGAAGACGATATTGCCGCCGATCTTCTGCGTTTCGAACACCCGGAATGCTTCGCGCGAGACCAGGAAATAGCCCTTGGCCAGGATGTCCATATTCTTGTCCCACAGCGCCAGCGTCGTCTCCGACACAGGCGCGGAGGAGGCAAGTCCGGCATTGGAGACGAGGATATCGAGACCCCCATATTCCGTCACCGCATGAGCAAAGCCGTCGATGACTTCCTCCTCGCTCGTGACGTTGATCAGCACGGGCCGGACCTGATCGGTGCCATAGCGCTTGGAAAAATCCGCCACCGCCGCATCGAGTGCCACTTGATCGATATCGGCGAGCACAACGCAGGCGCCCTCGCGCAGGAAGCGCTCCGCCGTCGCGCGGCCGATACCGCCGGCACCGCCGGTGATCAACGCAATCTTGCCGGCCAGCGTCTTCGGCTTGGGCATGCGCTGGAGCTTCGCTTCCTCGAGGAGCCAGTATTCGATGTCGAAGGCTTCCTGTTCCGGCAGGCCCATATAGGTCGAGACCGAGGATGAGCCTCGCATGACATTGATCGCGTTGACGTAAAACTCGCCCGAGATGCGCGCCGTAGCCTTATCCTTGGCAAATGTGATCATGCCGACGCCGGGGACGAGATACACCACCGCATTGGGATCGCGGATCACTGGCGAATTCGACCGCTTGCAGCGTTCGTAATAGGCCTTGTAACCCTCACGATATTCGGCGACCGCCGCTTCAAGCCCGGCAAGCGTCTTTTCGATATCCGGATTTGAGGGATCGAAATCGACGACCAGCGGCCTGATCTTGGTGCGCAGGAAATGGTCCGGACAGGAGGTGCCGAGTGCTGCGAGCGTATCGAGATTGTTGGACGAAACGAATTCCAGCACCGCCGCGCTGTCATCGAAATGACCTGCCTTGGATTCCGACGCCGAGATCATGCCACGGATGACAGGCATCAGCCGGCCGGCGATTTCGCGGCGCTGATCCTCTTGCAGCGGCGTGTACTTCGCACCACCAAAGACCGATCCGGTGATCTTACCCTCGAACCAGGCGATCGCCTTGTTGATAATCTCGATCGTGGTGAGATAACTCTCCTCGGCCGTATCGCCCCAGGTGAACAGGCCATGGCTCTCCAACACCACGCCGCGCGCCGTGGGGTTCTCGGCGCAATATTTCGACAGCCACAGGCCAAGCTCGAAGCCGGGCCGCTTCCATGGCAGCCAGCCGATCTCGCCGCCGAAGATATCCCGCGTCAATTCCTTGGAGTTCTTCGACGCGGCAATCGCGATGATCGCATCGGGATGCATATGATCGACATGAACGCGCGGCACATAGGCATGCAGCGGCGTATCGATGGAGGCAGCGCGCGGATTGAGATTGAAGGTGCAGTGGGTGAGGTAATCCACCATCTCGTCTTCGAATTCGACGCCGCGATAGATGTTCTTCAGCGCGTTCAGCTTGCTCATGTAGAGCGTCGCGAAGCCGTCGCGCTTGATCGTGCCGACATCGCCGCCCGAACCCTTAACCCACAACACTTCGACCTGCTCGCCGCTGAGCGGATCCTTTTCCATCACCTTGGCCGAAGTATTGCCGCCGCCATAATTGGTGATGCGCTTGTCGGAGCCGAGCAGGTTGGAACGATAGATCAGGCGCTCCGGCTCGCTCATCGCGTCCGCTTTCGCCTTGTCCCACAAGTTTTCGAGGCGCGCGCCGCCGCTCTCTGCGCTCATATCGGTCTCCTCCCGGAAGCTTGCCCGCACCTTCGGCACGGTGAAATGTTTCGTGCTCAAATCACACGGAAGCCGAGACGTTGTCAATCACAAACGATCAAATTCCGTCATATTGCAGCGCACAATGAAATAATATGATCAAACATGATTGACACTGCGCGGAAATGATGGAAGCATGAAAAGCATGGGAGGGACTATGCACGAGAAAGAACGCCACAGGATCATCGTATCAGCGGTACAGGAAAAGCCTGTCGTGACCGTGCCCGAACTGGTGGAATTGACCGACAGTTCGGAAGCGACGATCCGGCGCGATATCGCGGCGCTTCACGTGCAGAAAAAGCTCCGCCGGGTGCGCGGTGGCGCCGAGGCGCTTCACCCACCGCAGTTCGTCGGCCTTGCCGGCCGGCCATTCTCGGTCAGCGAAAATGTCAATTCCCGCCAGAAGCAGCAGATCGCCCGCGAGGCCGTGGCGCTTTGCGAGGATGGCGACGCGATCATCATCAATGGCGGCACGACCACGTTCCAGATGGTGCATTTCCTGGTCAACCGCCGCATGCAGGTGTTCACCAATTCGTTCCCGATTGCCGAGCATCTGGTCAAGCATTCCAAGAACACGGTCATGGTCTCGGGTGGCGTAATCTATCGCGAGCAAAGCGTCATCCTCTCGCCCTTCGACAATGACGTGACGCGCAATTTCTATGCGCACCGCATGTTCATGGGCGCTCAAGGTCTCGGGCCACTCGGCCTGATGGAGACCGATCCGCTGCTGATCCAGGCGGAGCAGAAGCTCATCGACCAGGCCGACGACCTGATCGTGCTGGTCGATTCATCCAAGTTCAGCAAGCGGTCCAGCCTCATCCTGTGCGGATTGAAGCGGATCACCACTGTCATCACCGATTCCGGCATCGAGGACAGGCATGCCGCGATGCTCGAAAGCGCCGGCGTGAAGCTGATCGTCGCCGGCGGGCAAGAAACTGCAATCGAGAAATCTTCGGCCATATCCTGAGGAGGGAAGCCGGAGGCAAGTCAAACCCCAGGGAGGAAATCATGGGAATTCTGAAGAAACTGCTCGTGACTGCCGCAATCACCACCGCGCTCATGTCGGGCGTGGCACATGCGGAAACCAAGAAGATCGCGCTGGTCGTCAAGGCGCTCGGCATCGGCTTCTTCGACGCCGCCAACAAGGGCGCTCAGGAAGCAGCCAAGGAACTCGGCGATGTCGAGATCATCTATACCGGCCCAACCACGACGACGGCGGAAGGCCAGATCGAAGTCATCAATTCGCTGATCGCCCAGAAGGTCGATGCGATTGCTGTTTCGGCCAATGATGCCGATGCACTGGTTCCGGCGCTGAAGAAGGCGATGGATCGCGGCATCAAGGTCATCTCGTGGGATTCGGGCGTCGCCAAGGACGGCCGCATGCTGCATCTCAACCCCTCGTCCAACCCGCTGATCGGCAACATGATCATCAAGCTCGCCGCCGACAACCTGCCCGAGGGCGGCGACGTGGCCGTGCTTTCGGCTTCCGCGACGGCGACCAACCAGAACACCTGGATCGCCGAGATGAACAAGGTCCTGCCGAACTACAAGGGCATCAATGTCGTCGCCACCGTCTATGGTGACGACCTCGCCGACAAGTCCTATCGCGAAACGCAAGGGTTGATCCAGAAGTACCCGAACCTCAAGGCGATCATCGCACCGACCTCGGTCGGCATCGTGGCCGCCGCGCAGGCTGTCGAAGACGGCGGCAAGGTCGGCCAGATCAACGTCACCGGCCTTGGCCTTCCCTCGGAAATGGCGGGCCACGTGAAGGCCGGCTCCTCCAAGTCCTTCGCGATCTGGAACCCGATCGACCTCGGTTATTCCGCCGCGATGCTGTCCTACTCCCTGATCAACGGCGCCGAAGTCAAGCCGGGTGCAGAGATCAAGATGGGCCGCATGGGCTCACTGAAGCTCGACGACAACCTGGAAGGCGCGATGTCCGACCCGTTCGTCTATGACGCCAAGAACGTCGAGGAATTCGCCAAGATCTTCTGATTGATGACTGGTGGTGGCCCGGCTTGAATACCGGGCCGCCTTTTCATTCCAAAAACACCCCCCTCTGCCCTGCCGGGCATCTCCCCCACAGGTGGGGAGAATGGATGGAGCGCTCTTGCCGCCACTATCAAACGTCCGTTGCTCAGCAACCGGGGGGAGATGTGGAGCGAGGCGGTCCCGCGAGTCACTCTCCCTCCTTGTGGGGGAGATGTCCGGCAGGACAGAGGGGGGTGAAACCAGTACGAAAACTCATGGACGCGATGACCACTTCAGCCGCCCCCACGATCACGCTCACAGGGATCTCCAAATCCTTTCCCGGCGTGAAAGCCCTCAGCGGCGTATCGCTCGCGCTCTATCCCGGCGAAGTCACCGCGCTCGTCGGCGAGAACGGCGCGGGAAAATCGACGCTGGTCAAGGTCCTCACCGGCATCTACCAGCCCGAGGAAGGCGAGATCTCGCTTTCGGGCCAACCAACGACATTCCATTCCGCGCATGCCGCGCTGAAAGCAGGCATCACCGCCATTCATCAGGAAACGGTGCTGTTCGACGAACTCTCGGTCGCTGAAAACATCTTCATCGGCCACCAGCCGCGCGGCCGTTTCGGCCTGATCGACTGGAACGCCATGTATGACGGCGCCCGCGACCTGCTCGAAAAGGCCGGCGCCAGGATCGACCCGAAGACGCGGCTGCGCGACCTTGCCATCGCCTCGCGCCACATGGTGGCGATCGCCCGCGCGCTCTCGGTCGATGCACAGGTCGTGATCATGGACGAGCCGACCGCCGCCCTCTCGCACAAGGAAATCGCCGAACTCTATGATCTCGTTGATCGCCTCCGGGCACAGGGCAAGGCGATCCTCTTCATCAGCCACAAGTTCGACGAGATCTTCCGCATCGCCGATCGCTACACCGTGTTCCGCGACGGCCAGATGGTCGGTGAAGGCCTGATCCGCGACACCAATGAGGACGACCTCGTCCGCCTGATGGTCGGCCGCGATATCGGGCTGGTCTTCCCCAAGAAGCATGTCGAGATCGGCCCGCCGGTGCTGACCGTGACCGGCTACAGCCATCCGACCGAGTTCGACTCGATCGGCTTCGAGCTTCGCCGCGGCGAGATCCTCGGCTTCTACGGCCTCGTCGGCGCCGGCCGATCCGAATTCATGCAAGCGCTCTTCGGCATCACCAAGCCATCGAAGGGCGCGATCAAGATCGATGGCGAAATCGCCGTGATCCGTTCCCCCAGTGAAGCGGTCGCCAAGGGCATCGTCTATGTGCCCGAGGAACGCGGCCGCCAGGGCGCCGTCATCGGCCTGCCTATTTTCCAGAACGTCACGCTTCCCTCGATCCATCGCACCTCGCGGAATGGCTTCCTGCGGCTGGCCGAAGAATTCCGGCTGGCGCGCGAATATACATCCCGCCTCGATCTTCGCGCCGCCTCGCTCGACCAGGATGTCGGCACGCTCTCGGGCGGCAACC
The DNA here is from genome assembly GCF_024707525.1 of Rhizobium sp. TH2. Taxonomy (NCBI): domain Bacteria; kingdom Pseudomonadati; phylum Pseudomonadota; class Alphaproteobacteria; order Hyphomicrobiales; family Rhizobiaceae; genus Rhizobium; species Rhizobium sp. TH2. Next base: position 4,876,717 of record NZ_CP062231.1, read on the forward strand.
AGCAGAAGGTGGTGATCGCCAAGTGGCTCGCTACCAAGCCGAAGGTCATCATTCTCGACGAGCCGACCAAGGGCATCGACATCGGCTCCAAGGCCGCGGTCCACGAATTCATGGGCGAACTCGCGGCGCAAGGCCTTTCGGTCATCATGGTCTCCTCGGAAATCCCCGAAATCCTCGGCATGGCGGACCGTGTCATCGTCATGCGCGAAGGCCGCATTGTCGGCGAATTCCCGCGCGATGGCCTCACCGCCGAAAAACTCGTGCGCGCCGCCGCCGGCATCGGAGAAGCAGCATGAACGCCTTGCTCAAATGTCGCGAACTGCAGCTGCTCGCGGCCATCGTTGCTCTGATCCTGATGATTTCGCTCCGCGTGCCGCAATTCCTGTCGCTGCCGAGCCTTGGCAATGTCTATCACGACACGTCGATCCTGATCATTCTGGCGCTCGGCCAGATGGGCGTGATCCTCACCAAGTGCATCGACCTCTCGATGGCCGCCAACCTCGCGCTGTGCGGCATGGTCTCTGCCATGCTCAACATCGCCTTTCCCGGCGTGCCGGTGCCGCTGCTGATCCTGGCGGCGGTCGCGCTTGGGGCTGCCTTGGGTTCGATCAACGGCCTGCTGGTCTGGAAGCTCGCCATGCCGCCGATTGTCGTAACGCTCGGCACGATGACCATTTTTCGTGGTTCGATCTTCCTGCTCACCGACGGCAAATGGGTCAACGCCCACCAGATGTCGGCCAGCTTCAAGGCCTTCCCGCGCGACGCGTTTCTCGGCATGCCGGTGCTGAGCTGGCTCTCGATCGCCGCGATCGCAATCATGTTCGTGGTGATCGGTCGCACCGCGCTCGGCCGTTCCTTCTTCGCGGTCGGCGGCAATGCCAACGCCGCCGTCTATGCCGGTATCAATCCCGGCCGCGCCAGCTTCAGGGCCTTCATGATCTCGGGCGCGCTTTCGGGCCTCGCCGGCTACCTCTGGGTGTCGCGTTACGCTGTGGCCTATGTCGATATCGCGCTCGGCTTCGAGCTTGACGTCGTGGCGGCCTGCGTCATCGGCGGCGTCTCGATCGCCGGCGGCATCGGCTCGGTGCCCGGCGCAGTGCTCGGCGCTCTCTTCCTCGGCGTCATCAAGAACGCGCTGCCTGTCATCAACGTGTCGCCCTTCTGGCAGCTCGCCATATCGGGCACCGTCATCATCATCGCGGTCGCCTTCAATGCGCGGGCCGAGCGCAAGAAGGGCCGCGTCATCCTCAGACGCGCGGAGGCAGCAGCATGAGCATCGCAAATCCGACGCCCCGCAATATCCCGGATCGCCTCAAGGGCCTGCCCGAGCGTGTGTTCAAGAGCTGGGAGACTCTTCTCGTCGTGGTCATGGTGGTGATCTTCACCATCAACTCCTTCGCCTCGCCCTATTTCCTCGATCCGTGGAACCTCTCCGACGCCACGTTCAACTTCACGGAAAAAGCGCTGGTGGCGCTGGCACTGGCGCTAGTGATCATATCGGGCGAGATCGACCTCTCGGTTGCCTCGATCATCGCGATATCCTCGACCATGATGGGCATGGCGGCGAGCCACGGTGCAGGCGCCCCCGAACTGGTGTTGGTGGGCATGGGCACCGGCCTCGTCTGCGGCGCCATCAATGGCTGGCTGGTCACCGGGCTAGGCCTGCCGTCCATCGTCGTCACCATCGGCACGATGAGCCTGTTCCGTGGCCTCGCCTACATCATCCTGGGCGACAAGGCCTATACCGAATATCCCGACGGCTTCTCCTATTTCGGCCAGGGCTATGTCTGGTGGGTGTTCTCGTTCGAGCTGGCGCTTTTCGCAGTCATGGCGGTGCTGTTCTATATCCTGCTTCACCGCACCAGTTTCGGCCGCGTGACCTATGCGATCGGCAACAATCCCGTGGCGGCCCTCTTCTCCGGCGTGAAAGTCGCGCGGGTCAAATTCATCCTCTTCCTGCTGACCGGCCTGATGAGCGGCATCGCCGCCGTCTGTCTCACCTCGCGCCTAGGCTCGACGCGTCCCTCGATTGCCACCGGCCTGGAACTGGAAGCGGTGACCATGGTCGTGCTCGCCGGCATCAACATCAATGGCGGCTCCGGCACCATCCCCGGCATCGTTCTGGCCGCCATCATCATGGGGCTGGTCACATTCGGTTTTGGCCTGCTCAACGTACCCGGCATCGTCATGTCGATCTTCATCGGCCTCCTCCTCATCCTAGTCATTGCGGTCCCGGTGATTGCCGGTAGGATCGGCCAGCGCCGCAAGGCGCAAGCGCATTGATGACGCCGGGAGGGGCCATGCCAGATATCCGCAATGTTGCCGTGATCGATATCGGCAAGACCAATGGCAAGGTCGCGCTGTTCGATCTCGCGGAAGGTCGCGAAAGCCATGTGCGATCGATCGAGAACCGGGTGATCCGCGCCGGCCCCTATCCGCATTACGATATCGAGGGCCTGTGGACCTTCATCCTCGGCGCACTCGGCGATATCAACCGGCAGACCACCATCGACGCGATTGCGATCACCGCGCATGGCGCCTCGATCACGCTGGTGGATGCCGATGGCAATCTTGCGCTGCCCGTTCTCGACTACGAATTCGACGGCCCGGAATCACTGCGCGACGAATACCAGGCCATCCGTCCGCCATTCTCGGAAACCGGCTCGCCGATGCTGTCAGCCGGACTGAATGTCGGCGCACAGCTTTTCTGGCAAGCCCGGACTTTTCCAGCCGAATTCGCCCGCGCCACCTCGATCATCCCCTACCCGCAATATTGGTCGATGCGGCTGACCGGCGTGCGCGCCACCGAGCCAACGTCGATCGGCGCCCATACCGATCTCTGGAACCCCTTCCGCCGCGAATATTCCTCGCTTGTGGACACGATGGACTGGCGCAGGCTGATGCCGCCGATCGGCAGCGTCTTCGATGTGCTCGGCAATCTCAAGCCCGAGCTGGCGGAAGAGACCGGACTATCCCCCACGACGCCGGTCTTCAGCGGCATCCATGATTCCAACGCCTCGCTGCTCACCCATCTCAAGGCCGATCATCCGCCCTTCTCGGTCGTCTCAACCGGCACCTGGGTGATCTGCTTCTCCGTCGGCGGCAAGCAGGTCACATTGTCAGAGGAGCGCGACACCCTGGTCAATGTCAACGCCTTCGGCGACCCGGTGCCGTCGGCCCGCTTCATGGGCGGCCGCGCCTTTTCCATACTGAAGGCGGATGGCACTGCGGAAATCACGACTGCGGACCGCGACGCCGTGCTCGACCAAGGCGTCATGCTGCTGCCGGCCTTCCCGGATGATTCTGGCCCTTACACTGGTCGCAAGTCGAGCTGGAATGGCGATCCCTCCTCGCTGTCACCCGGCGCCTATCTCTATGCCGTGTCGCTCTATATCGGCATGATGACCGCGGTCTCGCTGGAACTGATCGGCGCCGATGGTCCCGTCATCGTCGAAGGCCCGCTTGCCCGCAACACGACCTATCTCGAAGCACTCAACGTGATGACCGGCCGCGATATCATGACCGGCGGCTCGGGCATTACAGGCACAGCCGCCGGCACCGCCCTGCTGGCGGTCGGCCGCGACGCCAAAATCCAGTCCGGCAGCCGCAAGGCCTCCCTGTCACCCGACCCGAGATTGGCAGCCTACGTCTCGGAATGGCGCACCTTGGCTGATAGCTGACGCCAAAATCTCGAATTCAGCGGGATTAACAGTGTCCTGCGCCGCATGGTTAAGCGTCGATTAACCGTCCCCGGCTACTCTCGCAGCATCTAATATTGCGCATGTCCTTGCGCGCCTTCTACGATTGCGAGTGACCGACCCATGGCAAGAAGCATTCCGGCCGATTATGACAGCCGATCTGTTCGCTTCACTGTGACTTCATTTCTCTGGCGCCAGGCCAAGGCGATCGGCGGCATATCGCTGCTGACCGTGCTCGGGCTGGCCGTCGCGGCACTGTCGACATGGAACGTGCTCGATCCGAGTTACTCCAACGCCACCTCACGCGAACCGACCAACATACTCGGTTCGGCCGGCTCATATTTCACCGACTTGATGATGCAGTTCTTCGGTCTCGGCGCGGTGCTGGCGCTGCTGCCGGTCTTCGCATGGGCGCTGATGATGGTGCTCAATGTCCAGGTCCACCGCGTCGGGCCGCGCGCGGGTGCATGGTTCGGTGGCTCGGTGCTGGCATCCGCCGCGCTCTCCTGCTTCAAGCCACCGGTCACCTGGCCGATCCCCAATGGCCTCGGCGGCGTATTCGGCGATCTCATTCTGAAGTTCCCGGCGCTCTTCATCGGCTCCTATCCCGAAGGCATCGCCGCGATGGTGATCGGCACGATTTGCGCGACGCCGGCAATCGGCCTGCTCGCCTTTTCCGCCAACCTGATTGTCACATCCGAGCCCGAGCGCATCGAAAGGGCAAACGCACCCTCGATGCCGGTCAAGATCGTCAAGCCGCAGACGCAGCAGGCGGTCGCGCAGGACGACGACGAGGACGAAGAGCGCGAATCGCCTTTCGCCTATATCCAGGGCTTTGCCGCCCACGCGCTCTACTCCGCCCAGGCCCGCCTTCGCCGCCTGACGGGAATGCCGGCCCGAAAGCCCGTGAAGCGCAGCTTCGACGAACCTTATGATCTGAACAATGAAGAATTCGGCCTGATGCACGAGGACGACCGCGGTGTCGTACCCGTTCCTGCAAATCGCGGCCGTATCGAACCCTCGATGTTCGGCGAAACGCGGAATTCCGCCTCGTCGGCGCGTCGTATCGTCTCGGCACCCCAGATGGGTGACGAGGATGACGAACCGCCCTTCGATCTCGACCGCCCGTTAGGCATCCTTGCCGATGACGACCAAGACGATGGCGCGGACTGGGGCATGACTCCGGAAATCCGCTCGCCCCGCAAGGTGCCGATGCCGGCCCGTGCCGCTGCTCCGCAGCCGGCGCCGCAGGCCACCCGCGCGCAGTCGGGCGTACAGCATCGCGCCAACCAGAAGAACGATGGCTTCGACCTGCCGCCGATCGAACTTCTCACCGAACCCAAGGCCATCGCCCGCGATGCGTCGCTGTCCAACGAGGCGCTGCAGCAGAACGCCCGTATCCTCGAAGGCGTGCTGGAGGATTTCGGCGTCAAGGGCAACATCATCCATGTCCGCCCCGGCCCGGTCGTGACCCTTTATGAACTCGAACCCGCTCCCGGCATCAAGTCGTCCCGCGTCATCGGCCTCGCCGACGATATCGCCCGCTCGATGAGCGCCATTGCCGCCCGCGTCGCGGTCGTTCCCGGCCGCAATGCGATCGGCATCGAACTGCCCAACAAGATCCGCGAAATGGTGTTCTTCCGCGAGATGATCGGCTCACGCGATTTCGACCAGTCCAAGTGCAAGCTCGCGGTAGCGCTCGGCAAGACTATCGGCGGCGAACCCGTCGTCGTCGACCTCGCCAAGATGCCGCATCTGCTGGTCGCCGGAACCACCGGTTCGGGCAAATCCGTCGCCATCAACACGATGATCCTGTCGCTCGTCTACCGGATGACGCCGGAACAGTGCCGCCTGATCATGATCGACCCTAAGATGCTCGAACTCTCGGTCTATGACGGCATCCCGCATCTGTTGTCTCCTGTTGTCACCGACCCGAAGAAGGCCGTCGTCGCGCTCAAATGGACCGTCCGCGAGATGGAAGATCGCTACAAGAAGATGTCGAAGATCGGCGTCCGCAACATCGACGGCTTCAACGAGCGCGTCCAGAAGGCGGTGGAAAAGGGCGAGCAGATCACCCGCACCGTACAGACCGGTTTTGACCGTCACACCGGTGAGGCGATCTACGAGACCGAGGAATTCGATCTCGCGCCGATCCCCTATATCGTCGTCATCATCGATGAAATGGCCGACCTGATGATGACCGCCGGCAAGGATATCGAAGGTGCGGTCCAGCGCTTGGCCCAGATGGCCCGTGCCGCCGGCATCCATGTGATCATGGCGACGCAGCGTCCGTCCGTCGACGTCATCACCGGCACGATCAAAGCGAATTTCCCGACCCGTATCTCCTTCCAGGTCACCTCCAAGATCGACAGCCGCACCATTCTCGGCGAACAGGGCGCAGAGCAACTGCTCGGCATGGGCGACATGCTTTATATGGCAGGCGGCGGACGTATCCAGCGCGTTCACGGCCCCTTCGTCTCGGACCTTGAAGTTGAGGAAGTGGTGGCCTTCCTCAAGAGTCAGGGCTCGCCGCAATACCTCGACGCGATCACTGCTGATGATGACGAGGATAGTGAAGGCGGCGGCTACGACGGCGCATCCGGAAGCATCGGCAATCTGGCCGATTCCGATGATCCTTATGATCAGGCGGTCGCCGTGGTATTGAAGGACGGCAAGGCTTCGACTTCCTACATCCAGCGCCGTCTCGGCATCGGCTATAACCGCGCCGCCTCGATCATCGAGCGCATGGAGAAGGAAGGTCTCGTCGGCCCGGCCAACCATGCCGGCAAGCGCGAGATCCTGGTGCCGACGGAAGAGGACATCCTCGCCCGGTGAACTCCGGGCAAGGCTTCTGCGTTACTGGTTTCAAGCAGCCTGCGACGAAACGCGCGCCTTGAAGGCGCCGTACTTTCTCTCCAGATAGGAGCGGAAAAGGAGACTGGAATGGATGGATTCGAGATGAAGAACATGATGGCAAAGGCTGGCCTTACGCGACGCAATCTCGTCACGGGCGCCGCTGCTTTCACACTTCTCGCGATGCTACCCCTCTCGGTCGCCCAGGCCGCCAACAACGAAATCGCCCAGAAGATCGCCGATCACTTTTCCTCGGTCAAAACCATGCAGGGAGAATTCGTGCAGTTCGGCCCGCGCGGCGAACAGACGGCCGGCAAGTTCTTCCTCGAACGGCCCGGCAAGGTCCGCTTCAATTACGAAAAGCCGTCTCCCATGCGGGTGATCGCCGACGGTAAATCGGTGGTGATCGGCAACAGCAAGCTCAAGACATGGGATATCTATCCGCTGTCCAAGACGCCACTCGCCCTTCTCCTCGACGAACGGATCGACCTCAAGGGCAAGATGGTCCGCGACGTCAAGGAAGAGGCCGACCTGATCACCATCAAGCTCGGCGACAGGTCTATCTTCGCCGATTCTACGATCACCATGATGTTCGACCCCAAGAGCTACGACCTGCGGCAGTGGACGATCACTGACAACCAGGGCAAGGACACGTCGGTGATGATTTTCAATACCCAGACGGGCATCACCTTCGATAAGGCGGTATTCCGCATTCCCTATGACGAAGTACACAACATGGGCGGCAACGGCCGCTGATTGCCGCATTCCATTTAGCAATGAAAGATTCTAGTGTCCGGCGCGATTCACGTGCCCGGAGACTGCCTGCATGCCGCTGACGATTGCCACCTGGAACATCAACTCGGTGCGGCTCCGCATGCCGATCGTCGAGAAGTTCCTGGATGAAAAGCAGCCCGATATTCTCTGCCTGCAGGAAACCAAGTGCGAGAACGACCAGTTCCCGATCGCGCCGTTCAACGATCGCGGTTATCTGCACCAGGCGATCCACGGCCAGAAGGGTTACCATGGTGTGGCCATCGTCTCCCGCCTGCCGCTCGAGGAACACGACCGCCGCGACCATGGCAGTGTCGGCCATGCCCGGCATGTCTCGGTGAAATTCCGCGCCGGTACCAGGACGATCCGGCTGCATAATTTCTACGTGCCCGCCGGCGGCGATGAGCCCGATCCCAAGATCAATCCGAAGTTTGCCCACAAGCTCGATTATATCGAGGAGATGAAGGGGCTTCATTCCGAAGCGGAAGCAGGCGTCTCCTCGATCCTCGTCGGAGATCTCAATATTGCCCCGTTTGAACATGACGTCTGGTCGCACAAGCAGTTGCTCAAGATCGTCAGCCACACGCCTGTCGAGACCGACGGAATGAAAGAGGTCATTGCACGCGGCAACTGGCTGGACCTGATGCGGCAATACACGCCCGAACCGGCGAAGCTCTACACATGGTGGAGTTACCGCTCCGCCGACTGGGTGGCCGCGAACAAGGGCCGCAGGCTCGACCACATCTGGTCGTCGCCCGATCTCGGGCCACAACTCCAGGAAATCGAGATATTAAGGGAAGCGCGAGGCTGGGAGAAACCATCGGACCATGTTCCGGTGATCGCCCGCTTCGACCTGTGACATGAGGAATTCCGAATGCTGACTGGCCGCGTCGATAACTTCGCGAACTCCCACCTGACCGGCTGGGCCTTCAATAAGGAGGCCCCCGGCGAACATGTGATTATCCGTGTGAATTTCGGGACCCAGATCGTGGCGACCGGTATCGCGAACATTCTGAGGCCCGATCTGCCGAAATCAGGCATCGGCGCCGGCGACCATGCCTTCAGAATCGAACTGCCCTCGAACATCACATCGGTCAACGGACTGATGGTCATCGCGCAATCACAGAAGCATGGCGAGATCGCGCTTCCAATCGCGACCAATGACGATCGTACGCTGGACGCCCTCTTCAACTCATTCACCAAGCGTTACGACAGCGCGCTCATCCTTCTCAAGCAGGAGATGGATGGCATCAAAGAGAGAATGGAAGAGCGGGGACCTACCAGCGACCATGCCGAGATGCCCGATCTGCCCGATGATCTGGCGCAGCGTCTCATCAGGCTCGAAAATCGCATGGAATCGGCCGAGGTCTTCTTTGTCAGGATCGACGAGATGATGCGCCAGCTTGTCGTTGAAAAGAAGAAGCGCAGGAAGCGCTTTCTCGGCATTTTCTGATGCGGATCGCTTTCGTCCATCAATATTTCCCAGGCCAGTTCGCAAGGCTGGCGAAGCACTTCCTGGACGAAGGCAAGCATGATGTGATCGCATTTCATCGCGGGCTTCGCGATGGGCGGTCGAGCGACCCGGTCGACGGCATCCGGCTGATCGAATACGGCGAGGAGATTCCGCCGGAGCGCGACGAAAAGCGGGCACTTGCGGGCACCGAGCGGTTCATCCGCGAGGCTGTGAGCCTCGCGCGCAAGGCCGATACGCTCAGGCAGGAAGGCTGGGTGCCGGATGTCGTCTATTCGCATACGGGTTGGGGAAGCGCCGCCTATCTGCACGATGCCTTTCCCGAGGCGAAATTCATCAAATACTGCGAGTGGTTCTACAACAACACAGCCGAAAGCACCCAATTTCTCAACCCGGCCCCACGGCCCATCGGCATCCGCATCGCAACCAGCCTGATGAACCTGCCGATCCTCGGCGATCTTGCGGCCGGCGATCTGCTGATCGCACCGACGGAATTCCAGAAGTCGCAGTTCCCCGCCTCCATCCGCCCGTCAATCGAAGTGGCGCCCGATGGCGTGAATATGGAATTCTTCTCGCCCGAGCCGGCGGCCTCCTTCGCCCTTCCCGATGGGCGAAAGGTAACCCGCTGCGACCGCGTCGTAACCTATGTTGCGCGGGGCGCCGATCCTTTCCGCGGCTTCGAGCCATTCATGGAGGCGCTTGCGTCACTTCAGGCGCGCGACCCCTTGGTGGAGGCACTGATCCTCGGCGACCGGATGGTGTATTACGGTGCCGGGCATGGCACCGAAGATCACTTCCACGAGGTCTTGAAATCGGTCGCGATCGATCCCTCACGCACGCATTTCCTCGGCAAGCTTGATTACGCGAATTACCGCGACGTGCTGCGCATCTCGTCCGCGCATGTCTATCTGACTGTGCCGTTCGTACTCTCATGGTCGATGCTGGAATCCATGGCGACCGGCTGCGCGGTGATCGGTTCCGATACCGCGCCGGTGCGCGAATTCATCCGTGATCGGGAGAACGGCCTGCTTGCGAACTTCTTCGACCCGCAAGGCATTGCCGCCCGTATCGAAGAGGCGTTGAACGGCGGACCTGAAATCGAAGCGATGCGCGCGAATGCCCGCCGCACGATCGAAGAGCGCTGGGCAGCGGACTTCGCCCTGGCCCGGCACGACGCACTGCTCGCCCGCGTGCTGGCTCAGCCGAAATAGAACTTGCCATAGGCGGCGAGAAGGTCGCTTCGTAAAGGGATCGGTCGGTTCAGGGAAATCTCGGTCAGCGACAGGTTGTCGATGACTTTTGCCATCGCCTCGGCAAGCGCGGCCGGGTCCGATCGCTCCGCAATGATGCCCGCGCCATAGCGCTCAAGTATCTCGGGCGCGCCGCCATGCGGATATGCGATCACCTGGCGGCCGGCATGAAGCGCCTCATAGACCACCAGCGGCGCATTCTCCCACCAGACCGACGGGAAGACCATGCAATCGACGTTCGCCAGGAGTGACACAAGTTCGTCGGACTGGTAGCCGCCGAAGAAAGTGATCTTCCGGCCAAGCGTCAGTTTCGCGGCTTCCATCCGGTCTGCGAGAAACTTGTCCTCGAAGAGCTGGGCGCCATGAACATGGATGCTGAATTCCGCCTTGCCGCTTTCGATCAGCAGGTCAGCGGCGTCGAGCAGGTCGGCGAGGCCCTTCACGGCCGAGATATTGCCGAAATATCCGAACACCGGACCGCCGTTCGCACGCGGCACCGGCAGATCGGCGATCGCGGGATCGCTGCCGAGATAGCCATTCTCGACGACGCTGATTTCCATCGGCACGCCAAGATACCGGTCGAGCTTGTCCTTCAGGAAATAGGATGGCGAGACGAGATTGTCGCAGAGCGAAAGCGCGTTGCGGATATCCAGCGCCCGCATGGCGAAATCATTGGCGTTGCGGTTGGGAAAGCATTTCAAACACTGGTCCATCGTCGGCCCGGGACAGCGCTGCTTTTTGTCGTGCTTGTAGAGCTGTCCGTTATTGGCGCAGATCAGATAGAAATCATGGATGCTGAGGATGATTTTCGCCTCGGGCAACACGTTCCGCAGCACATGCAGCGCCTCCAGCCCGAAGTTCAGCACGTGATGGATATGCACCACATCCGGCCGGACGAACTTCAGATATTCGGCGAACTCCCGGAGGAGGCCATGATGCTCCTGCTGCTCGAGCTTGAAGCGGATGAAGTTGTTGACGAACAGCGCCGACTCGCGTTGATCAGGCGTCAGCGCGATCATCATCGTGCCTTGGTTGGGCGTGATCTGGGTGCCATCGAGCGCGCCGAGATACCAGCTGTCGAGCCCCTGCTCGAGCGCCTCGCGATGCAGCGCCAGTGCGGTCAGTTCCGTGCCGCCGGGATGAAACCGGGGATGGCTATGCGCGATCTGCAATATGCGCTTGCTAGATGGCATCGTCGACCTCGTCGAACCGTGCCATCAGGACCTCGATCGTGTCGTTCCAGCGGTCGGTATGCAGCGCCCGGTTATAGATCGTCGAGCCGAGATCCCGCTCGACGGTGCTGTCCTGCATCGATTGCCGCTCGAAATGGAAGAGCGCCACATCAGGCATGTAGAGGCATGTGCCGCCCATTGCCCTGAGCTTCAGGCAAAGGTCGCTGTCCTCATAATCACCGACGACATAATCGGATGTGAACCCGTCGGCAGCGAGATAGTCGGCCTTTCGCAGGATCATCAGGGCTCCGGTTACCGCCGGCACCTCCCGCTCCTTGTCGGCCGCTGGCAGCGCGCGACCGTAGCCCTTGAAATAATGCATGTTCTGCCAGTGACTGGTCTCGAGCCTGAAGAAATACATGCCGGCATGTTGCAGGCTTTCGTCGGCATAGATCAGCTTCGGACCGATCACGGAACGGGCGGGAAGCGTTGCCAGCCTGTCCACCAGCGGCTCCAGCCAACCATTACCCTCCGGAATGACGTCCGAGTTCATCAGTACGATCGTCTCGCCATCCGCGGCATCGACGCCGAAATTGTTGGCGAGCGCATAGCCGCCGTTTCGTCCCAGCACGACCAGCTTGATATCCAGCCGATGAACATGGACCGATCCGCTCAGGGTGTTCCTGACCCGCAGCGCGATAAGCGGATCATCGATCACATAGACGATCTCGCACGAGGCACGGACAAAGGGATCGACGTCGAAAGCGATGAGCTGCGACCGGATGAAGCCGGTTTCCCTGTAGAGCGGGATGACGACAGAGATTTTCCGCGAGGATTTTGGCCCGTATTCAAACGTCTCGCGAACGAATTGCCGGCTGTTGAGCGCGTGCTGCAACGGCGCCAGCGCGGGCTGGTAGATATTCCGCAGCACATCGAGATCGAAGGCATGGCCGGCGACGGCGTTGAGGATCGTCTTGCGCTGGCTGAGAAGATCTTGGGCCGATCGTGGAGCGTCGACGAAATGATTTTCGCCATTGGCGAGGCCAACACGAAACCGTACGGAGGAAGGTGCACGCTCTTCCTCGCGGCGCGGCAGGAAAGCTGCGAAGCCGGTCACCTGGACGCGCGCGTCCTTGGCGCCGGTCTGTCCGGAATGCAGCATCCATCGATCGGAAACGGTTGCATCGGCGAGGCTGTGATCGATCGCCGTCATCGTCTCGACGAGACCATCCGGATCATGGAACCAGCCCGCGACGAAAAGCCCGTGCGGCATGGAGGCGAAAGCCGAAATGTGAAACCGCAAACCGAGCACCGGCTCCGAGATTGATGCCGAACCGGCGTTCCGGCGCGTCAGGACGTCGAGTTCCATGGCAGCATCATCGTCTGCGGAGTGGAGCAGGCTGACGCGATCGGGAGAAGACGAAGCGTGCAGCTTGCGGAATGCCCCGATATCTTCGTGGCGCTCGACGACGAGGTCCAGAAGAGCGAGGCCACGCGCCGTAACGGCGAGCGAAGGACCTTCGACCGGTGGCGTGGAGAAGTCGATCGCCGCCAGCCGCTGACCATCGTTGTCGCGCGCCAGAAAACCCGCGACCGACCGCACTCTGCCAATGCCGAGCGTTTCGCCCTGCGATACGATGATGTCACCCTCCGCAATCCGCGCACGGGCCGGCACGGTGACGATCGCTGTATTGATGCCGGACACGGCATCGACATGCGCGTGCCCCTTGGCCAGGCCGGGCGTTGCAAAGAAGAGCGCGGTCAGCGCCTTGAACCGTTCGTCGTCCAGCAGCCGGAACATCGGCGCTACGGTGCCGAAGACCGCAGCGATCAATGACGCCTGATCCCCGACCGAAAGGCCCGCGGCGGAGGCGAACTCTTCCAGAGCAGAGACCTGCCGCCGGCTGCCAACAAGCGTCAAGACATTGAAATCAGGCGCCATCTGGAAGGCCGTGACGGATATATTGCCGACGCGGAAATCGAGCTGTTTGGCGTGCTGGAATGCCCCATCGGCGCCTTGCCCCCAAAGGAGCAGCACGCGTTCGCCGATCAGCCAGAACACCCCGGCAACCGGGCTGCGCGCACTGTCACTGCTCACGGAATGCCCTGTAGAAGCTCTTCCTGATCGGCTCTGCCAGATAGGCGAGTGCCGTCCTGTCGCCCGTCACGATATAGACCTCGGCCGACATGCCCGGATAGAGGAACAGATTCGGCTGGCTCTTCAGTTCCGCCGGGTCGATCTTCGCGCGGAACGCGAAAGTCACCTCGCCGGTCTGTTCATTCACAATGCTGTCAGGCGCAATATATGTCACATGGCCGATGAGCGGTCGTAGTTCGGCGGCGCCGAAGGAACTCAGTCTGATTTCCGTCTGCTGGCCAAGGCGGATCTGGTCGATGTCTATGGCCCGCGCACGGCCCTCGATCACCATCGGCTGGTTGGCAGGCACGATGTCGAGCACAGCCTGACCGGCGATGACGGCGGAGCCCGGCGTACGGATCTTGATATTGGCAACGGTGCCATCGAGCGGCGCCCGGATCGCGGCTTTGGCGACGACATCCTCGGCCGAGATGATCTGCTGCCGGACGCTGGAGATCTCGGCCTGGGCCTGCTGCAGGTTCTGGGAGACATCACGGAGATACTCGTTTCGCCGGTTGGTGAGCGACAGCGCGAGCTGGGTTTTCCGCTGGCTGTTTTCCGCGAGCGCAGCTTCCGTTTCGGCAATCCGGGTCTCGAGTTCGACAAGTTGGAGTTTCTTGTCGTTCAGCATGGCGTTGGTGATCAGCTTCCTCTTTTGAAGATCAACATACGTTTCATAATCTCGGCGCACCACAGCGGCTTGCTCGATATTGGACTTCTTGCGCGCCTCGATCGCGACCCGCTGGCTTGCCAGCTGTGCGATACCAGACTCGTCGGCGGCGATCTGGTCGCGGTAGAGGCTTGTGCGCTCGGTGAACAGGCGCTTCTCGGTCGCGAGCACGCCATCCGCAACCGACGCATCCACCCCATCAGGCGTCTTTGCGTCGAAGTCATAGGTCTTTTTCCCGTCACGTTCGGCGACCAGACGGGCCTGTCTCGCCTGGGCAGCAAAATAGAGATGGCGGAGTTGCGTGAGCGACGACTGGCTGCGGGTGACGTCCAGCGTGGCCAGCAGGGCGCCGGCCTGCACCTTGTCGCCGTCCTGAACCAGGAGCTGCTTCAGCGTGCCACCTTCCAGATGAGACACGGTCTTGGTATTGCTCTCGACAATAACCCGGCCGGACGCGACCGAAGCAGAGGCCATTTCAGTTGAGGCTGCCCAAGCCATGAAGCCGCCGATGCCCAGGACGAGGATCGACAGGCCGAGCAGGATAGGCCCGAGCAACGTCACCTGGTTGCTCTGCTCTTCCTTCAACACGTCTTCCCATTCGCTGAGCGCCGCCTTGTCAGGGGCGGAATAGCGATACTCGGCGGGCGAAAGCGTTACCTGTTCGGCCATTTATTGCGCTCCGTTTCCGGTGACCGCGCGAATCCGCTTTTGCCGGTCTTGCGAGCGTGGCTCGATCATCTCGATGACTTCGGTGCGCGGTCCGAATTGCTTGATCGCTCCATGTTCGAGGATCATCATCTTGTCCGCCACGGCCATCACCGAAGGACGATGCGCGATCATGATGATGATCGCACCACGCGCGCGGGCCTGCCGGACCGCCGCGATAAGCGCCTGCTCGCCATTGTTGTCGAGATTGGAATTCGGCTCGTCCAGGATAATCAGTTTCGGGTCGCCATAGAGCGCGCGGGCCAGCGCGAGCCGTTGCATCTGGCCGCCGGAAAGCATGTGCATGCCTTCGGCGATCGGCGTGTCGTAGCCGTGCGGAAGCCGTCCGATCAACTCATGAATGCCTGCCGCCTGCGCCGCACGGATGACATCGCGCGGATCGCTGTCCTGCATCCGCGCGATCGTCTGCCGGATCGTTCCGTCGATGATCGAGAGGTTCTGCGGCAGATAGCCGACCGCCTTGCCGAAGGAACCGCGCTCCCACAGATAGGTCGAATGACCATCCAGAAACACACCGCCAACGGTGGGCTTGATGATCCCGGTCAGGCACCGCGCCAGCGTGGACTTGCCGGCGCCGGACGGTCCCGCAATGCCCAGCACTTCGCCGGGGCTGAGGCTGAAGTTTATGCCACGCAGGACGGGAATGTTGCGACCCTCGGGCAGGTAGACCAGGTTCTCGACGGAGAGATCGCCATCCGCGACAGGCGCCGGCATGCTCTGCCGCGCCGATCCTTCCGTCTCTATCAGCTTCTTGATCCTGCCCCAGGCATGAAAGGCTTCGACCCAATGGCGCCAGCTTTCGATCATATGTCCGAACGGCGAGACGGCCTGACTGGTGAGAACCATGCCGGCAAACAGCACGCTTGTCGTAACCGAGTGATTGAGCACCAGAAATGCACCGGTCGCAATGATGACCATTTGCAGGCTCTTCTGCAATGACCTGGATATCGCCAGCACCACTCGCGAACGTACGTCGGCGGTCTTGGAGAACTCCAGCATCTCTGCTTGCGAGCGGCGCCAGGTGCGCACGAGCGCCGGCAACATGCCCATGGCCTCGATCGCCTCGGCGTGGCGAAGCGAATTCGCCACCTCCTGAACGTGCCGGGCCTGCGCTTCGTTCGCGGCCCGGATCGCCGGACGCGTCAAGACGTCGGTCACGAAGTTGAGTGCGATCATCACCAGGATGAAGCCAACCGCGACCGCGGCATAAACCGGGTGGATCAAATAGAGCGCGGCAAGAAAGACGATCGACCAGAACGCGTCGAGAGGAACCGAAATCGAATGGCTGGAAATAAAGGCGCGAAGCTCGGCAATATCCTTGATGACCGAACCACCCTCATGCACGCCACCCTCGATCGAGCGTATGACACCGGCCTGAAGCGCGGGCAGATTCAACTTTTGTGCGAATCCATGCGCCATGATCGTGTAGGTCCAGTTGCGGACGAAATCGAGCAGGCCGTAGATCAGGATGCCCAACCCGCCGATGATCATCAGGCCATAGAGCGTGTCGTAACTCTGGGCCGGCAGGACACGATCATAGACCTGGATCATGAAGATTGCGCCGATGAGCATCGAGAAATTGAGGAAGAAGCTCACCGCCCCGGCATAGATGAAGCCGCGCAGGAACATCTTCCGCGCGGACTGGAGAAGCGCAACTGGTTCTGGCCGCATCACAACCCATTCTCATTGGCAATTTCATCGTCTTATACAGTCAAAGCATCGCGTTTGCCAGACGGAACCGCCGGTGCGTCACCTTGCATATTTCGCGACCGCAAAAAGCTGCATTCATGCCCGGAAAAATACCGCCCATATCGCCTTCGGATCACCTTAGCTCTTTCACAAAGGAGAAAAGCGGTGTATTCCAGCACACAACCGGTGGCTTCGTTAACCAAAAGTTCGTGACGAATATATGTTAAGGGACCCTTACCGTCCCGATTACAGATATTGTCATTTGCAAAATATGGCAGGCTATGCGAGAACGCCGGGTAATACGCTAGACTCGTCTGATTCGTAGAGTGGGAAAGGAAAAAACATGGCAACGATAACTGGAACTGCGGGCTTTGACGTTCTGGAAGGCACCGGAAGTGACGATGAAATCCAGGGCCTTCAGGGCAACGATTTGCTCTTGGGCAACGATGGCGACGATCAGCTCGCCGGCCAGAGCGGCAATGATTGGTTGTACGGCGGCGACGGCGACGACCTGCTCGGCGGCGGCACCGGCAATGATTATCTGTCGGGCGGCGAAGGTGCCGACACGTTTAACTTCGGTGCCAAGTCCGGCAAGGATGTGATCACCGATTTCGATGTGGAGAACGATCTTCTCCAGATCACCAAATCGAAGACCATCAAGAATGTTGCCGACGTCATCAAGCAGAGCAAGTTCAAGAACGGCGACGTCGAGATCAATCTCGGCGGCGGCAACAAGATCGTCCTCAAGGATGTCTCGAAGGCCGACTTCAAGGCCAATCCCGAAGATCACATTCAGATCATTTGATCCTTATCAGGTTCAAGGAAAAGGGCGCCGGTGGCGCCCTTTTTTGTTGCTGTTTTCCGGAGCAAGCAGGCGAGCGAGGCCGCCCTTTGCTCTCAGGCATAGCGTTGCCAGATCGTCTTGTAGTCGCAGTACTTGTCGATGGCATGCACCGAACGGTCGCGACCGAAGCCCGACTGCTTGAAGCCGCCGAACGGCGTAGCAAGGCTCGAAATATCATAGGTATTGATCCACACCGTGCCGGCGTGAATGCCTTCGGACACACGATGCGCCTTACCCATGTCGGACGTGAACACCGCTCCAGCCAACCCATAGTTCGTGTCATTGGCGAGCTTCAGCGCCTCTTCTTCACCGTCGAAGGCGATGGCCGTCAACACAGGTCCGAAGATTTCATTGCGTGCCAGTGAGTCACTGTTGGACTTGGCGACAAAGACGCCGGGCGACATATAGGAACCACCCGTCTCGGCCATGACGTGCTCCGCGCCGAAGGCACGTTTCGAGCCTTCCTTTTCGCCGGCCTCGATCATCCCGAGCACCTTTTCAAGATGCGCGTCCTCGATCAGCGCTCCGATCTGCGCCGATGGCTCAAAGGGATGGCCGAGCGTGATCTCGCGCGCCGTTACCTCTTCGATCTTCCTGACCAGTTGATCCATGATTCCCCGCTCAGCGAGCAGCCGTGTCGATGCATGGCAGGTCTCGCCGGCATTGTAGAAGCAGCCCCAGGCCGCAGCGGACGCGGCAGCGTCAAGATCAGCGTCGGCAAAGACGACGATAGGCGACTTGCCGCCGAGTTCCAGTGCCACGCGCTTCAGATTGCTCTGCGCCGCATAACCCATGATCAGCTTGCCGACTTCGGTCGAGCCGGTGAACGCGATCATGTCGACATCCATGTGCCGCGCCAGCGCCTGCCCCGCCTCTTCGCCATAACCCGTGACGACGTTCAGCACGCCATCCGGCAGGCCGGCCTGGCTTGCCAGTTCGGCGATGCGGATCGCCGACAGTGACGATTGCTCGGCGGGTTTCAACACCACCGAATTTCCTGCTGCGAGCGCCGGGCCGAGCTTCCAGCTGTCGATGATCAAGGGATAGTTCCACGGCGTGATGGCGCCGATGACACCGAGCGGCACCTTGCGCACGATAGCCCGGTCATTGGGTCCGGTCGGCGCGACCTCGTCATAGAGCTTGTCGCAAAGCTCGGCATAATACTGGATGCAATTGGCGGCGAGCGCCACGTCGACATTGAGCGACGCCATCACCGGCTTGCCCACATCGATCGTTTCGAGCAGCGCCAGTTCCTCGCGGTTTTCCCGGATGAGATCGGCCCATTTCAGCAGGATGCGCTTCTTCTCGGCCGGATCCTTTCGCTGCCAAACGCCCGATTCGAAAGCGGCACGTGCCGCTGCCACCGCCCGATCCACATCCGTCACCTTGCCGCGCGCAAATGTGCCGCCCGGCTTGCCGTCCATCGGGCGGATGCGGACGAAGGTCGTGCCGTCGGCCGCGTCCTCGAACCCGCCGTTGATGAACATCCGGCCGTTGAGCGTGGTCGCGTCGAGCGCAGACTGCCAGTATTCGCGCGTATATTGACCGGTCATCTCAGCCTTCCCTTTGCATTGTCATGATCGCTTGGGCGAATGTATCGAGGTCGGAGTCGGAGACGTCACGGATCGTCGAGCGCCGCATCGGCTGGTTCTCTGGTGCCTTCATCTCGCCCGCGAGATCGGCGGTGGTGCATTTATCGAACGCCGCTGGGATCGCGCGCTTGATGCCACAGGCATCCATAAGCCGGCTAACGAATACAGGTATTTCCGATGCACTCTTCAGGCCGAGCACCCTGGCGGCTTCGTTCAGGTCGGCGGTATCGGCCTCGGCAAGCCAGGGCATCGACACTTCGAAACCGAGCGCGGTCGCCAGACCATGATGGATCGGCGCAAGCCCGGCCATCGCATGGGAAATATTGTGCGCGATCGCGGTACCGCAATTGTCGATCGCCACGCCACCATAGCAGGAGCCGAGCAGAACCTTGCCCCGCGCCTCGACATTGCCGGGATCGTTCACCACAGTCGGCAGGTTGGCGGCGATCAGCCGCATGGCCTCATGGCCGAACACCTTGCCGCCCGGATGCGCATTGCGGTTGGTCGAGGCCTCGAAGGCATGGATGAAGGCGTCCATCCCGCACCATGCCGTGAGGTTCGGCGGCAGGGACACGGTAAGCGCCGGATCGAGAATCACCAGATCGGCCTTGCTCTCCGCACCCCAGATCCAGAGCTTCTTGCCCTCGGGCCCGGCGAAAATGTTGGTCGCCGAGGTCTCGGAACCGGTGCCGGCGGTAGTCGGGATGGCGATCTTCTTGAGCGGCTTCTTCGGCAGCGGATTGGCGGCGAGTGCATAATGCATGGCATCTTCGCCGGAAGCCGCCGTGCAGGCGACGATCTTGGCGATATCCAGTGCCGAGCCGCCACCGATGCCGATCACCAGATCCGCCCCGGCTGCTACCTGGCTCGCATCCTTGACATGCTGGAGCTTGGGCTCGCCCGCGAAACCCGAATAGATCACAGCCTCGATGCCGGCATCGTTCAGCGCGCTGGTCACCCTGGCGCCAAGTCCGCTGCTGGCGAGGAAGCCATCCATGACGATGGCGGCTTTCCTGATATCGCCGAGGTTCTTGGCGTGGCTGGCGAGATTGTTGATTTCATCGGCTCCGAACTTGATGTCCGGAATGGCGGAAAGCGAAAATTGCATTAATGTCTCCGGGAGCGAACGACCCGCAGCCCGGATCATCTCACCCGCGAAACTATCGCGTTCGCGCGCCATTTCAGACAGTCAAATGCGACATAAAATCTAGGTTTGAAGGGGCAAAAAGCAAAGCCCCCGGCATTGCCGAGGGCTCGCATAGATCAGGTCGGATCAGATCGCTCAGGCGGCGACGGAAGCCAGGCTTTCGAGGTCCGAAACCAGCTGCGCCGCGCGCGTCTTGCCCTCGTCGCTGTGCACGATCTCGAGATCGGCCTTCGCCAGCTCGATACGCTTTGCCAGCGCGTCTTTGCGGAATTCCGCAACGGGAAGCGCGGATTCGGCCAGCAGCGTGCAGCTTGTCGGCAGGATGTCGGCAAAGCCGCCGAACACCACGAACTTCTGCGTCTCGCCGCCTTCCTGCTTCACGGTCACGACGCCGGGACGGATCGTGGTCATTACAGGCGAGTGATTGGCCATGACGGTCATTTCGCCTTCCGAACCCGGAAGCACGATTTCCGTGACCTTGGCCGAGAGCAGCAGTTGCTCGGGCGATACGAGTTCGAAATTGAAGCTTTCAGCCATTCGAATTCACTTTCTCTGCAGCATGTCGCGCAAAAGTGTGAAGCGGTTTTGCGATAACGACATGCTCAAAACAAGAAGTCAAAGCGCTATGCGCTTTGAAAGGCGGTCGGCGCGGCAAGTCTCCGCGCCCTCGGGAGCGCAGCATAGCTGCGCCCCTGGCATCATCAAGCGGCTTCGGCAGCCAGCTTCTTGGCCTTCTCGACCGCTTCTTCGATCGTGCCGACCATGTAGAAGGCAGCTTCCGGCAGGTGGTCGTAGTCGCCGTTCACGAGACCCTTGAAGCCCTTGATCGTGTCTTCGAGCGCAACCAGCTTGCCCGGCGAACCGGTGAACACTTCGGCGACGAAGAACGGCTGGCTGAGGAAACGCTCGATCTTGCGGGCGCGGGCAACGGCGATCTTGTCCTCTTCGGAGAGTTCGTCCATGCCGAGGATGGCGATGATGTCCTGCAGCGACTTGTAGCGCTGCAGGGTCGTCTGCACCCGGCGCGACACTTCGTAATGCTCCTCGCCGACAACCATCGGGTCGAGCATGCGCGAGGTCGAGTCGAGCGGATCCACGGCCGGGTAGATGCCCTTTTCCGCAATCGAACGCGACAGAACCGTCGTTGCATCCAAGTGGGCGAACGAGGTTGCCGGCGCAGGGTCGGTCAAGTCGTCGGCGGGGACGTAGATCGCCTGCACCGAGGTGATCGAACCCTTGGTGGTGGTCGTGATGCGCTCCTGCATGGTGCCCATGTCGGTGGCGAGCGTAGGCTGATAGCCCACGGCCGAAGGAATACGGCCGAGCAGAGCCGACACTTCCGAACCCGCCTGGGTGAAGCGGAAGATGTTGTCGACGAAGAACAGCACGTCCTGACCCTTGTCGCGGAAGTCTTCGGCGACGGTCAGGCCGGTCAGAGCGACGCGGGCGCGGGCACCCGGCGGTTCGTTCATCTGGCCATAAACGAGGGCTGCCTTGGAGCCTTCGCCGCCGCCTAGCTTGTTGACGCCCGACTCGATCATTTCGTGATAGAGGTCGTTGCCTTCGCGGGTACGTTCGCCGACGCCGGCGAATACCGAGTAACCGCCGTGCGCTTTCGCGACGTTGTTGATCAGTTCCATGATCAGAACCGTCTTGCCGACGCCGGCGCCGCCGAACAGGCCGATCTTGCCGCCCTTGGCGTAAGGTGCCAGCAGGTCGACGACCTTGATGCCGGTGACGAGGATCTGTGCTTCGGTGGACTGCTCGACATAGGACGGAGCGTCCTGGTGGATGCCGCGCTTGTAGGGCGTGACCAGCGGACCGGCTTCGTCAACCGGCTCGCCGATGACGTTCATGATGCGGCCGAGCGTTTCGGCGCCGACCGGAACCATGATCGGAGCACCGGTGTCTGTGACGACCTGGCCGCGAACGAGACCTTCGGTCGAGTCCATGGCGATCGTGCGAACGGTGTTCTCGCCGAGATGCTGAGCGACTTCGAGAACCAGGCGGTTGCCCTGGTTCTGGGTTTCGAGAGCGTTCAAGATCGCCGGCAGATCGCCACCGGCAAACGATACGTCCACGACAGCGCCGATGACCTGGGTCACCTTGCCGACGGAGCCTGCTGCTGCAGTGGTTTCCACAGCGGATTTCTTCGTAGCTGCGCGAGCCATGATATATCCTCTTTCCTAACTCTTAGAGCGCTTCGGCGCCCGAAATAATTTCGATCAGTTCCTTGGTGATCTGGGCCTGACGCTGGCGATTGTAGCTGAGCGTCAGCTTGTTGATCATCTCACCGGCATTGCGCGTGGCGTTGTCCATCGCGCTCATCTTGGCGCCCATCTCGCCGGCGACATTCTCGAGCAAGGCCCGGAAAATCTGCACGGTGATGTTGCGCGGAATGAGATCGCCGAGGATGGCGCCCGGATCCGGCTCGTAGTCGTAGACGGCAGATGCGCCGGTGTCGGCGGCCGTCACGGAAGGCGCGCTTGCCGGGATCAGCTGGAGTGCGGTCGGGATCTGCGAGATAACCGACTTGAACTCCGAATAGAACAGCGTCGCGACATCGAACTCGCCGTTTTCGAACAGCGCGGTCACCTTGCGGCCGATCGCTTCTGCGTTCACATAGCCGATCTTCTTGACTTCGCGCAGGTCGACGCGCTCGATGATCAGGCTGGCAAATTCACGGCGAAGGATGTCGAAGCCCTTCTTGCCGACGCAGATGATCTTGACCTTCTTGCCCTCGGCGAGAAGCTTGCGGATATGGTCGCGGGCCGTGCGAGCGATCTGCGAGTTGAAGCCGCCGCAAAGGCCGCGCTCCGCGGTCGCGACAATGATCAGGTGAACGTCATCGCGGCCGGTACCGGTCATCAGCGCCGGCGCATCGGCGCCGCCGCCTTCAGCCTGTGCGATATTGGCCAGAACCGCGCCCATCCGCTGCGAATAGGGCCGTGCCGCCTCCGCAGCTTCCTGGGCACGCCGAAGCTTCGCCGCGGCGACCATTTTCATCGCCTTGGTGATCTTCTGCGTCGCCTTGACCGAGGCGATGCGGTTTTTCAGATCCTTGAGTGAAGGCATCCGTTATCCGTCCTTACTCTGCCTATCAGGCGAAGGTCTTGGCGAAGCTGTCCATCGCGGACTTGAGCTTGGCGCGGGTGTCGTCCGAGATCTGCTTTTCCGTGCGGATCGTCTCAAGGATCGCCTTGCCGTCGTTCCGGAAGTAGGAAAGCAGGCCCTGTTCGAACTTGCCGACCTGGTTGACGGCGATCTTGTCGAGGTAGCCATTGACGCCGGCGAAGATCACCGCGACCTGTTCTTCGGTCTTGAGCGGCGAGAACTGCGGCTGCTTCAGGAGTTCGGTCAGGCGCGCACCACGGTTCAGCAGGCGCTGGGTTGAGGCATCGAGGTCCGAGCCGAACTGTGCGAAGGCGGCCATTTCACGATACTGGGCAAGCTCACCCTTGATCGAGCCGGCAACCTGCTTCATCGCCTTGATCTGCGCGGCGGAACCGACGCGCGACACCGACAGACCGACGTTAACGGCCGGACGGATGCCCTGGTAGAACAGATCGGTTTCGAGGAAGATCTGGCCGTCGGTGATCGAGATCACGTTGGTCGGAATGAAGGCCGACACGTCGTTGCCCTGGGTCTCGATGACGGGAAGAGCGGTCAGAGAGCCGGCGCCGTTCTCTTCATTGAGCTTCGCAGCGCGCTCGAGGAGGCGCGAATGCAGGTAGAAAACGTCGCCCGGATAGGCTTCGCGGCCCGGCGGGCGGCGCAGCAGCAGCGACATCTGGCGGTAGGAAACGGCCTGCTTGGAAAGGTCGTCGTAGCCGATCAGGGCATGCTTGCCATTGTCACGGAAATATTCGCCCATGGCGCAGCCGGCGAACGGTGCGAGATACTGCATCGGAGCCGGGTCCGAGGCGGTCGCGGCAACGATGATCGAATATTGCAGCGCCCCGCGCTCTTCGAGCACCTTGACGAACTGTGCGACAGTCGAACGCTTCTGGCCGATGGCGACGTAGACGCAATAGAGCTTCTCGGCCTCGGGACCATTGTCATGAATGGCCTTCTGGTTGAGGATCGTATCGAGAATGATCGCGGTCTTGCCGGTCTGGCGGTCGCCGATGACGAGCTCGCGCTGGCCGCGGCCGACCGGGATCAAGGCGTCGATGGCCTTGAGGCCGGTCGACATCGGCTCATGCACCGACTTGCGCGGAATGATGCCGGGAGCCTTGATATCGACGCGCGAACGCTGCTTGGCATTGATCGGGCCCTTGCCGTCGATCGGGTTACCGAGCGCATCGACCACGCGGCCAAGCAGTTCAGGACCAACCGGCACGTCCACGATGGCGCCGGTCCGCTTGACGGTGTCGCCTTCCTTGATGTCGCGGTCGTTACCGAAGAGCACGACACCGACATTGTCGGCTTCGAGGTTCAGCGCCATGCCACGGATGCCGCCGGGGAATTCGACCATTTCACCCGCCTGGACATTGTCGAGGCCGTATACGCGGGCGATACCGTCGCCGACCGAAAGAACCTGGCCAACTTCGGTGACTTCAGCCTCTTTGCCGAAATTCTTGATCTGGTCCTTGAGAATTGCGGAAATTTCCGCGGCGCGGATATCCATCAGCCGACCTCTTTCAGTGAAAGCTTAAGTGTAGACAACTTGGTGCGAAGCGACGTGTCGATCTGGCGCGAGCCGAGCTTGACGATCAGGCCACCAAGAATGGTGGGATCGACAGCGACATTGATCGTCACGTCTTTTCCGGTGACGCCCTTGAGCGCCGCCTTCAATTCGGTTTCCTGCGCCGCGGTCAGCGCATGCGCGGTGGTCACGTCAGCCGAAATCTCGCCGCGATGACGCGCGTGGATCTCCCGGAACGCCTTGATCATGCCGGGTACGGCGAACAGGCGGCGGTTGGAGGCGGTGACCTTGATGAAGTTTGCGGCAAGACCCGTAACGCCGGCCTTGGCGAGAATGGCATCGACTGCCTTGAGCTGTTCGTCGGCCGAGAAGACCGGGCTCTTGATGAGCCGCTGCAGGTCGGTGGAGCCGTCGATCATGGCCTGGAAATTGTCGAGCGCGGTGGCCACTTCCTGAACCGCGCCTTCTTCGAGGGCGAGCGTGAAAAGTGATGAGGCGTAGCGCTCGGCCACGCCGGAAACGGATTGCGATGAATCTGCCACTCGCTGAGTTTCCCTCATTCCCTGCGGTTTTCATTGCTGCGGCGCAACCGCAATCATTAAAACCTTGAAATTGTTTTATTTTTTCGGGTCTTCACAGGCCTTTTGGCCCATATACCCCGAAAACTCGCAAGCCATCTAGCATAGGTGATTTTGACTCGCAACACAGGATATTACCGAATGTTACCGCTGTTGCGCATTTATTTGCCAATCCAGCAACCATATGATTCCCGGCGGAGAATATTATTCCCCGAAGGCGCCCGGAGGCACGATCACATCGCGCTCGAAACATAGAGAATGACCACCACCGCTGCGGCAGCCTGGATGGCCAGCGCAATCACGCCGAACACGAGATTTCCACGGTTGAGCACCAGGGCCACGATCCTTCCGACTACCGACAGGACCAGCGCCGCCGCAAAGCCGAAGCACAGCATCAGAAAGATGACGAAGCCGCTCTCCCAGAGCCCCGCTATCGCCATGCCGAACAGCCCCAGTCCCAGCAGGAACCCGCCGGTGGAGCGGATCGAGGCAATGCCACCCGGCCGTTCGGGCGTTACCCACAGCCCGGCCACGCTCATGGCGATGCGCGGGGCAAACAGAACAAGGAAGCCGATCACGGCCGCCGCCGCAAAGGTAAAGAAGACAAACCGCGCCATGCCCTCGGTCGGGATGGCCAGTACCATCTCAGGCGTGATCACATCGAAGAAGAAGGTGAGCATGACGACGGCAAAGATCACTTGGACGATCAGCAGCAGGAAATTGAGCAGGCTCGCCGATGTGTCCGACATCAGCGAGATAATGCGGGCAAAGGCCGCGACGCCGACCGCCACACCGAGCGCGGTCACCAGCACCGGCTGGTCGAAGAACATCAGCGCCGCCGCCGCAAATCCGCCGAGGAATCCGCCTGCCGCACGCACCTCGCCAATACCGCCCGGCCGCGTCTCGCGGCTCTCGAGCCCAAGCAGCCGGCCGCTCGTACCGGGAAAGATCAGCATTGCGAGGCCAGCGATGATCAAGATAACAACGGCGAGAAACGCAGCCTGCGGCCACGGCTCGGACGGAAATGCCGGCAATGCGAGTTCCATGGATCCCCTCAAATCCCCGTGGGTTTCCAGATCTATTGCACAGGCCGGAAAGCGAGGGAATGACGGTTTTAACCATTCCAATGAAATTCAGTGAATTTGGTTTGCGCTTATACCCTTTGGTTATGCCGTTTGGATAGATTGAAATCCCAATGCCGCCAGCCGATTGCCAATTCCAGGGCTTTGATGACCATCCAGCGCAGCACAGCCGAATTGAAGGTGACCCCCGACGTCCACGAGCAGGGCGTCCGGTTGACATCGGAGCATGTCAGGTTCTGGATGAATTGCGTCGGCGTGCCGATGGTACTCGTTGCCGACGGAGAACTCCGCGCCCGCTCCGGCAACGCCGCCGCCGCCCAACTCTTCGGACACGATATCGACGATTTTGCCAGCCTGCCCCTGCACCGTCTCGTCGGACGCGAGGCCGAGACGCTGGTCAGCCGGGTCTGGAACCGATCGATCAACGGCTTTCCCAGTGAGCCATTCCTGCTTCGTGCCAGCATCGATGGCGCGGAGCGGCTGCTTGTCGTCCGGGTGAGCCGGCTGGATGTCGATGGTGAGCTTCTGCGGCTGTTCACCTTTGTCGAAGCGCCGCCCGCCGGGGCTGTGACGCTGGCCGGCTGGCAGGAAAACCTGCTGGGACTGTTGAACTGGATGCCCTTCGGCCTCGAAATCGCCGATCTCGACGACGACATCCAGTTCGCCAATTCCGCCTGCCTGGATCTGTTCGGCTGGACGACGCGCGATCTCGCGACCCCGGAGGACTGGTGGCGGCTCGCCTATCCCGATCCCGAATATCGCGCCTATGCGCGCGGCCGCTGGGAGACCGAGATCGCCGCGGCGCGCGCGGAAAATCGCGAAATGACGCCCTTCGACCTCGACATCACGCACAAGGATGGCACGAAACGCACGATTCAGTTCCGTCACCGCACGATCGGCAAGTTCCACGTCAATATGTATCTCGATTTCACCCGCGAGCGCGCCTATGCCAGCGAGTTGAAGAAGCTCGCCGAGACCGACGAACTGACCGCGGCGCTGAACCGGCGCAGCTTCTTCGAACGAGCGTCGCGGACGCTTGCCAGTGGTGGCGCCGAGGGGCTCGCCCTCCTGATGATCGACATCGACCGGTTCAAACGGATCAACGACCGCTTCGGCCATGGTGCGGGCGACCAGGTGCTGCAATTGTTCGTGCAGCGCATCGGACGCTGCCTGCCGCCGTCATGCCTGCTCGCCCGCCTCGGCGGCGAGGAATTCGCCGTTCTCGTCGATAAAGACAACGACTGTGCCGCGATTGCCGAGAGTATAAGAGCATCGATCGCCGCGCATCCATTCGAAACGGCCGCTGGTTTCCTCTCGGTCACGACCAGCATCGGCATCGCAGCGCTCGAAAGCGCGGAAAGCATCGAAAGCGCGCTCTCGCGTGCCGACCGGGCGCTCTATCGTGCCAAGCAGTCGGGCCGCAACCGCGTCGTCCACGACAAACAGTCGTAAACTGCCTCCTAGAGAAAACTCTGCGGATCGATATCGAGCTGCACTTGAATGCCGCCGCGCTCCTTCGGGCCATTGCCGATCATCGTCCGCACGAAGGCCTGCATATCCGCCCCGCGCTTGCCATGTACCAGCAGCCGGAACCGGTGGCGGCCGCGCACCAGCGCCAGCGGCGCCTCGGCCGGGCCGAGCACTGATATGCCCGACACCTGCGGCGCCGCCTGCCGCAGTCCGCGTGCATGCCCCTCGGCATCGGCACGGCTGTCGGCCGAGACAATGATCGAGGCGAGCCGGCCGAAGGGCGGCATCAGCGCCTTCTCGCGCTCCACGATCTCGCGTTCGTAGAAGGCTTCCGGATCACCCGATACGATCGCCTGCATCACCGGATGGGCAGGCTGATAGGTCTGGATCAACCCCCGGCTTTTCAGCCCGAACCGCCCGGCGCGGCCCGTGACCTGCGACAGCAGCTGGAATGTCCGCTCGGCGGCGCGCGGATCGCCATTGGCCAAGCCCAGATCGGCATCGACGATACCCACCAGTGTCATGTTGGGGAAATTGTGCCCCTTGGCGACCAGCTGCGTGCCGATGACGATATCGGCCTCGCCCTTGGCGATCGCCTCAAGCTCCAGCCTCAGCCGCTTGACACCCATCACGATATCCGACGACAGCACGATGATCCGCTGGTCGGGAAAATGCTTCTCGACCTCCTCTGCGATCCGCTCCACGCCCGGCCCGCAGGACGCGAGATGATCGAGCGTGCCGCATTCCGGGCACGCATCCGGGGACTTTTCCTGATGGCCGCAATGATGGCACTGAAGCTGTCCACGGAATCGATGCTCCACCAGCCAGGCCGAACAATTCGGGCACTGGAAGCGATGACCGCAGACCCGGCAAAGCGTCAGCGGCGCATAGCCGCGGCGGTTGAGAAACAGCAGCGCCTGCTCGCCGCGCTCCACGGTCTGCGCGATCCCCTTGATCATCACAGGCGACAGGAAGCCGCCGCGCGCGGGCGGAAAGCGCCGCATGTCAACGAGATGCAGGTCCGGCATCGTCGCGCCACCGAACCGGCTTGCGAGATGCAGATAGGTATAACGGCCCTGATCGGCATTGACCCGGCTTTCGACGGATGGCGTCGCCGATACCAATACGACCGGAAAATCGCTGATCCGGCCGCGCACCACGGCCATGTCGCGCGCATTATAGAAGACGCGGTCTTCCTGTTTGTAGGCGGGATCGTGCTCTTCATCGACGATGACAAGTCCGAGATCCTCGAACGGCAGGAACAGCGCCGAGCGCGCCCCGGCGACAACCCGAACCTGACCCTCGGCAGCCTGCCGCCAGACCTTCTCGCGCATCCGCGGCGAAAGGTCGGAATGCCATTCCGCCGGCTTGGCGCCGAAGCGATCCTGGAAGCGTTCGAGAAAGGCCGGCGTCAGCGCGATTTCTGGCAGCAGGATCAGCACCTGCCTGCCCTGCCGCAGCGTCTCGGCGATCGCCTCGAAATAGACTTCCGTCTTTCCCGAACCCGTGACGCCATCGATCAGCGAGACGCCGAAGCCGCCTTTCTTCACCGCCGAAATCAGTTCATCCGCAGCAGCCTGCTGGTCGCTCTCGAGCGCCGGCGCCGCATAATCCGGATCGGGCGGCGCGGTGACCGGTGGTGGCGACATGAACACCGTCTCGAACACGCCTTGCGCGATCAGTCCATCCACGACCGATACGGAGACGCCGGCCGCATGGGCCAGCCCCAGCCGCGTCCAGACCGGCACCTCCTCGGCGAGCGCCAGCACCCGTGTCCGGGCAGGCGTCAGCCGTTCGGGCCGCATGTCCGTCAGCCTCAGGCCTTCGACCATCGGCTCCGGATCGAAGGCGGCGGGCGCGCGCAGCGCCATACGCGCCACCAGCCCCGGCGGCGAGAGCGTGTAGGACGCCATCCAGTCGAGAAACGTCCGCATGTCGGCGCCCAGCGGCGGGCATTCGAAGGCCGCCGTGATCGATTTCAGCTTCTTCGGATCGACAGCGTCACCAGCCTCCTCATTCCAAACCACGCCGAAAACCTGACGCGGTCCAAGCGGCACCTGAACGATCGCGCCAGGCTCGACATGCATGCCCTCCGGCACCATATAGGTATAGGGCTTGGGCACCGGCAGCGGCACCATCACAGGCACCGCGCGCGGCCGTTCCGGCGTCCCGAACAGATCGAACGAATCTTTTCCCATGGGCCATGAGTAGCACTTGCTTTTGGCTGGGGAAAACCGCAAAGAGAACAAAAAGTGGACTCTGCGATTGATAGGGAGTGAATGGACATGAAATTCTTCGTCGATACAGCCGAAATCAAGGAAATCAAGGAACTCAACGACTTGGGGATGCTGGACGGCGTCACGACCAATCCGTCGCTGATCCTGAAGTCGGGCCGCAATATCGCTGAAGTCACCAAGGAAATCTGCGACATCGTCGAGGGTCCGGTTTCGGCGGAAGTGACCGCCACCGAATATTCCGAGATCATGAAGGAAGCGGCGGTGCTTTCGAAGATCGCACCGAACATCTGCATCAAGGTGCCGCTCACCTTCGACGGCCTCAAGGCCTGCAAGGCTTTGTCGTCCGAAGGCCACAAGACCAATGTCACGCTCTGCTTCTCGGCCGTCCAGGCACTGCTCGCCGCCAAGGCCGGCGCGACCTTCATCTCGCCTTTCGTCGGACGCCTCGATGACATCGGCATCGACGGTATGGACCTGATCCGCGAAATCCGCCAGATCTACGACAATTACGGCTACGAGACCGAAATCCTCGCAGCTTCGATCCGCACCATCAATCACGTCCGCGATGCCGCCCTGATCGGCGCCGACGTCGTGACCGTGCCGCCGGCGACGCTGAAGGCACTGGTCAAGCACCCGCTGACCGACAAGGGCCTCGAAACCTTCCTCGCCGACTGGGCCAAGACCGGCCAGAAGATCGGCTGATCCAAGACTTCAAGTTCGATGATTTTCTAAGCCCGGCCATCGCCGGGCTTTTTCTTTGCGCTGAATTTGCAGCGCCTGTTCCCACGGAAACAGCGGCGAGCATGGGGATGTGGGAAAACATCATCAACGGATGAGAGAGATCATCCACAAAGAAACGAAGAAGACTGCACCAGCACTTCAACCCAATACGAACCCCTGAGGACAAACCCATGAAAAAGTTCATCATCGCAGCCTCCGCCGCCCTCGTCGCCACCGTCTCGTTTGCCGCCACCGCCGAAGCCGGCTGGAAGCATCGCCATCATCACCATGGCTGGAAGCGCCATCATTGGGGCGTGGTCGTCATCTCCCCCCGATACGATTATGACGACTATTGCTTCGTCAAGAAGATCAAGCGCTACGACGATTGGGGCAATGTCTACATCAAGAAGGTCCGCATCTGCGATTGATCGTCCGGCCTGATCGCCAAACCTGATCGACTGACCAGTGCCTGAGGTTCTCCTCCCGCCCAGGCACCGCAACCCAAGGGCCGCCCGACCCCCTGCAACAAGGCGGCCCGAAGTCGGACGATCAAGACGTGACCACTGATCCCCTCCCTACGCCAAGCCCGGTGTCCTCCAGCACCGGGTTTGTCGTTTTATCGCCCCGGCTGCGCCTCGCGCATGCGCCGTTCGATCTGCCTGAGCACCAGCGACAGGCCGATGGTGACGACGAGGTAGATGTAGGCGACGATCGAATAGGTCTCGAAGAAACGGAAGGAGCCGGCGGCATAGACCTTGGCCATCTGGGTGATGTCGGCGACGCCGAGCACCGAGACCAACGACGAATCCTTGACCATCGCCACGAAATCATTGGAGAGCGGCGGGAAGATCACCTTCAGCGCCTGCGGAAAGACGATGAAACGGAAGCGCTGGAAGCGTGAGAGACCAAGCGCCTTGGATGCCTCGATCTGACCTTTATCCACCGACTGGATGCCGGCGCGAAAAATCTCGGCGATGAAGGCGGAATAGGCGATGGTCAGCGCGATGATCGCTCGCCACATCAGCGACACTTCACGCACCAGAAGCGGTTCCACAAGGCCGGCATTGACCAGCGGCGAGATCAAAAAATTCCATGCCTGGACGAAGCCCGGCGCCCCGACGAAGGCAATGTAGAAGAGCAGCACCAGCACCGGAATGCCTCGGATCAGCTCGATATAGAAGCGTGAGAACTGCCTGAGCGCCTTAAGGTCGGATAGGCCGAGCAGCGCGATGGCGAGGCCGACGCAGGTTGCCAGCGTGAACGCGATCAACGTCACCAGCACTGTGATGCCGAGGCCTTTGGACACCGTCACGAAAACCTGGGTGTAGAGATCGCTGACGACGACGGCGACGCCGATCGCGGCACCCAGAACAACAAGGGCAACAAGCCAATAAGGAAAGTCGCCCTCTCCGGAATTCGGCGTTGGATTGGGAGCCGCCATATGGACGGCGGCCCGGCTATTGACCCATCTTGTAGTCGAGGAACCACTTCTTGTTCAGCGCGTCGATCGTGCCATCCGCCTTCAGCGCGGCGATGGCCGCATTGACGGGAGCCACGAGATCCGAGCCCTTGGGGAAGATGAAGCCGAAATCCTCGGTGCCGAGTGGCCCGCCGGTCAGCTTCAGCGCGCCGCCCGAGGCATCGACATAGCCCTTGCCGGCGGTGCCGTCGGTCAGCACGACATCGACGTCGCCGGCCTTGAGCGCCTGTACCGTCGCACCGAATGTCTCGAACAGCTTGATGCGGGGGTTCTGCTCATTGCCGTCGAGCACGCTGTAGACGGCGGTGTAGAACGGTGTCGTGCCGGGCTGGGCACCGACCAGGCCGTCATTCAGCGTCTTGAAACCAGCGGCGTCGGTGAAGCGCTTCTCGTCGGCGCGGACCAGCATGAACTGTTCGGAGCGCATATAGGGATCGGAGAAATCGACCTTCGCCTTGCGCTCGTCGTTGATGGTGATGCCGGTCATGCCCATGTTGTACTGGTTGTCGGAGACGGCCTGGATCATCGCGTCCCAGGACGTGTTCTGGTATTCGACCTTGAAATTCAAACGCTTGGCGATCTCGTTCACCGCGTCATATTCCCAGCCGATCTGCTTGCTGGTCTTGGGGTCGATGAACTGCAGCGGCGGATAGGCATTTTCGGTCACGACGACGACCTTCTTGCCGCCGAGATCCGGCAGACCAGCCGCATGGGCTGCAAGCGGCATGAGGGCGGCAACGGTAAGACCGATCAGGAACTGGCGGCGCGAGGTCATTGGTGTGGCTCCGGTAAAATTGTGGCGGCAGGAATTCACATGAAAATCCGGCTCTTGGCAAGTGCCCAAGTCATCAGACGCGTCAAGTGATCAAACCCGCCCGGTGAGCCGGGTGATATGGCCCATCTTGCGGCCGGGGCGCGGCTCGGTCTTGCCGTAGAGATGGATGAAGACGTCCTTCTCCGATGCCCATTGCCGGACATCGTTGATGTCGTCGCCGATCAGGTTCTGCATGATGCAGTCGCTGTGGCGGGCGGGATCGCCGAGCGGCAGGCCGGCGACGGCGCGGATATGCTGCTCGAACTGCGAGATCACGCAGGCTGCTTCCGTCCAGTGGCCGGAATTGTGCACGCGCGGCGCGATCTCGTTGGCGATCAATGAATTATCGGCGCCGACGAAGAACTCGATGCCGACCACGCCGACATAATTGAGTGCGTCGAGAAGCTTGATGGCGGCGGAGCGGGCATCGGCCGTCGTACCCTCCCAGACCTCGGCCGGAAGGGTCGAGGTATGCAGGATGCCGTTTCGGTGGACGTTTTCGGCAGCGTCATAGCATTCGATATGACCGTTGATCGCGCGCGCGGCAATGATCGAGATCTCGCGCTCGAAGGCAATGAAGCTTTCGAGGATCAGCGGCACGCCGCCGAGCTTGTCATAGGCGCCCGCTGAGCTGTCGCCGGCACGAAACACGATCTGGCCCTTGCCGTCATAGCCCATGCGCCGTGTCTTGAGCACGCCGGTGCCGCCGAATGCGGCGAGCGCCGCATCGAGATCGGCCTGGCTATCGACGGCGCGGAAGCCCGCGGTCGGAATGCCGCATTGATTGAGGAAACTCTTTTCGACCAGCCGGTCCTGCGCCACTTCCAGCGCCTTCGACGGCGGATAAACCGGCTTCAGGCCTTCGAGAAAGCGTGCGGATTCGACCGGCACGTTTTCGAATTCGTAGGTGATCACATCGCTGAGGGAGGCGAGTTTTTCCAGCGACGCACGGTCGTCATAGGCACCGACGATCTGCTCGTTAGCGAGCTGCGCCGCCGGCGAATCGGCCTGCGGTTCGAGGATCACCGTGCGGAAGTTGAGGCGGCTCGCGGCCATCGCCAGCATGCGGCCGAGTTGCCCGCCGCCGATGATGCCTATGGTCTTGATTGTCATTGTGTCAGGCCTATTTGTCGACGGGATATTCGGCCACGGAGGCGCTTTGCTCCTCGCGCCAGGTGTCGAGCCGATCGGCCAGTTCGTCATCGCCGAGCGCCAGGACGGCGGCGGCAAGAAGGGCCGCATTGATCGCCCCGGCACGGCCGATGGCGAGGGTTCCAACCGGAATTCCGGCTGGCATCTGGACGATGGAGAGCAGGCTGTCCTGGCCGGAAAGCGCCTTGGACTGGACCGGAACCCCGAACACCGGAAGCGGGGTCATGGCAGCCGCCATGCCCGGCAGGTGGGCGGCGCCACCCGCACCGGCGATGATCACCTGGAAGCCTTCGTCGCGCGCGGATTTGGCGAAATTCACCAGCCGGTCGGGCGTACGATGCGCCGAGATGATCCGCGCTTCGTAAGCAATTTCAAGGGCATCGAGCGTATCGGCGGCATTCTTCATCGTCTCCCAGTCGGACTGGCTACCCATGATAATGGCGACCGGAGGCTTCGAAAAACGCATGCGAGCCAAGCCTTTCGTCAGGCGATGATATCGGGAACGATCTGGTCTTCGATCTGGACCAATCTGTCCTTGATCGCAAGCTTCTTCTTCTTCATCCGCTGGATCCGTAGCGCGTCGCAACCTGTGGCGATCATCGCATTGATGGCAGTGTCGTAATCCTCATGTTCCTGTCGCAACCTCGCTGCCGACAATCTGAGTTCTGCCTGGTCCTGGTCTGGCATTCCGTCAAGTCCCCGTATCTCCTGGCGTGGAGATTTCCCCAATCTCCACACGAGCATCGATCTGCTCCTATCACACAATAGCGGTTTACGGGAAGTTTTCCTTTTCGAAGTTTTCTCCTTCGACATTTGCTAATTTACGTGGCACACTCCGCCGGTTCTAGCCTGAAACATCCGACGGGTGGATGGTCGGATGTGGGCAATATGGGAAGGAATGAAGTATGACCATTGAGGCTCATATCGAGACGCTTGAAAAAAAGCATGGAGCATTAGAACAAGAGCTCCACTCCGCAATGCTCCACCCCTCAACCGCCGACACAGAGATCGCGGAACTGAAAAGACAGAAGCTGAAGGTCAAGGACCAGATCGAGCGTCTGCGTGGCCAGACAAGGCATTAATCCCACTCAACCCTAGTTTCCAGTAATGAGCCGCTGGACACCGCCTCCGCCAGGAAACGTATAGAGATCGACGGGCGCGGGCCGTTCAGCGGCTACTCTACTCAAGAGTGATTGAAACGGCGGCTCTCAGACCCAGAACTGATCGAGCCAGAAGCCGATTTTCTGAAAGCCCTGCGGATTGATCGCGTATAGACGCCGCGTCCCCTGATTCTCCACCGTAACCAGATGATTGTCGAGAAGCGCCTTGAGGTGTTGCGAAACCGCAGGCCGCGAGACGGGCAACATGGCGGCAAGTTCGTTGACGGTCTTCGGCGACCGCCGGAGTTCCTCGAGCAGGAACCGGCGGTTGGGATCTGAGATCGCGGCAAAAGGGTCAACACTCATGGGTGAACGCTATGACAGAGCCCAGGTGAGGACAAGTCTATTTGTGCATTGCACTTAAAAAATTTCGCATTGCATCAAGTCGCTCTCAGCCAAGCAGGCCTGCGAGTTCGGATATCCCGTCCCAGGCGAGTTTGAGGCCGGCAAGCGCGCACATGAAATACATCAGGGGATAGAAGACATCGGGCCTCATGCGCTTGACGCAAAAGGCGCCTGCCGTGGTGGCGACGAGCGCGACCGGAATAAGCATGGCCGACATCTTGAGATTGCCGACGCTCAGGGCGCCGATCATGTAGTAAGGCCCGAGTTTCAGGGCATTGATGATCGCGAAGAAACGCACGGCGGTGCCGGTATAATCCTTCGGCGAAAGCCTGAGCGGCAGCGCATAGACCTGGAACGGCGCGCCGCCGGCATGCGCAATGAAGCTGCCATAGCCCGAAAGCGTGCTCCAGATCGTCGCCCGGACAGGGGTATTCTCACGCGGCGGCTGGACGGCATTTCCCGCAAGGTAGCGGTTATAGAAGAAGCGGCCGGTGAAGCTGAGCGCCACCACGCCGATCAGCAGACGCATGACATAGTCGGGCACGATGGCAAATGTCATCCAGCCGATCGCGAGCCCGATCAGCGCGCCGGGCAACAGGATGAGCAGCGTTTGTTTGTTCCAGTGCGCGCGCCAGCTCCAGAGCGCGATGATATCCATCACGACAAGGATCGGCAGCAGGATCGCCGCTGCCTGCACGGCCGGCATCACGAAGGTCAGGATCGGCACGCCCATAAGGCCGAGCGCATCGCCCATGCCACCCTTGCCGAAGCCGACAAGGAGCACGGCAATGACGGCGACGATATAGAAGGTCGAATCCATGGTTGATCCTTGTAGCGGCACGGTCTATCGGATTGGAGGGAATGAGCCAGCGGTGGGAGCTTGACCCTATAACCGATCAGTGGGTCGGGAAAGCAAGGAATCGATGGGATTGCATGATGTCAACAATTGAAGCCCGCTGCCGCCTGGTTCTGATCGCGCCCGAGATCGCGGAGCCGGATGAAGCGGCGCGCATCATGGCCGATGCTCTGAAGGGCGGCGACGTCGCCTCGGTCATCATCCCGCAATACGGGCTGGACGACACGGCCTTCCAGAAGCTCGCCGAAAAGCTGGTGCCGGTGGTGCAGCAGGCGGGTGCGGCGGCATTGATATCAGGCGACAGCCGGACCGCTGGCCGTGCCAAGGCGGATGGATTGCACATAGCGGGCGGCGTCGAGAAGCTCGGCGAGGCGATCGAGAAATTCACACCGAAACTCATCGTCGGCGGCGGCAACGCCCAGGAGCGCCATCGCGCCCTGGAGATCGGCGAGCTGGGCCCGGATTACATCTTCTTCGGCAAGCTCGACGGCGACATCAAGCCGGAGGCGCATCCGAAAAACCTGGCGCTCGGCGAATGGTGGGCGTCGCTGATCGAGATTCCCTGCATCGTCATGGGCGGCACGGACCCGGCTTCGGTGCTTGATATCGCCGAAACGGGCGCGGAATTCGCAGCCCTTCGCCTGGCGGTATTTGCCGAGCCCGGCCGCGCCGCCGCGATCGTTCAGGAAGCAAACGCGATTCTTGACCAAAAAGCGCCACGCTTGGGGGTATAAGAGAGACCATGCAGAGGGTCAGGGGTTGGATTTCGGCTATCTTGGGCGGCGTCATCGTAATGGCGGCGGCGCCTGTGCTGCATGCCGAGAACACGCCATCGGCATCCGAGATCGCCCGCAAGAAGCTCGATGGCGACATTGAGAGCGGCAAGCTCCAGAAGGGTGAGCGCCTGCCGCCGGCCGGGCTGACCACCGAACAGATCATCTTCTCGTCACCTGAAAACATCAACAAGCAGGAACAGCCTTCCGAGGGGCTCACGCTGCTCGAACGCATGGGCAAAGGCCTGCCGGACCTGCCGCCGGAAAAGACATTCACCGGCAAGCTTGATGACGCTTATGGCGCTTTCCAGCGCGGTCTCTACCTCTCGGCACTCAACATCGCGCTGCCCAAGGCGCAGCTCGGCGATGCTGCGTCGCAGACACTGGTCGCGGAATTGCTGAACAACGGCCTCGGCGTGCGCCGCAATCCGTCGGACGCGGTGTTCTGGTACGATCAGGCGGCCAAGGCGGGCGACCCCAATGCGCAGTACAAATATGCCCTGATGCTGCTCGAAGGCAAAGTCGTGAAGCAGGACCGCAAGGCGGCCGACGCGATGATGCGCAAGGCCGCCGAGGGCGGTAGCCGCGAGGCACAGTTCAATATCGCCCAGATCATGGTGGCGGCGGAACCGGGCGAACCCGGTCTCAAGAAGGCCCTTCCCTATTACGAAAAAGCGGCGGCCCAAGGCGTGCCGGATGCCCAATATGCTGTCTCGCAGCTCTACTGGCAGATGGACCTGCCGCGCGAAAAGCGCATGGAAGCGCGGTCCTGGCTGCTCAAGGCGGCACTTGCCGGGTTCGATACCGCTCAATACGACATGGCCGTCTGGCTGATCAACGGCATCGGCGGCGAACGGAATTTGGAGGAAGGATTCCGCTGGATGTCGATCGCCGCCAATCGCGGTCACGTCGTGGCGCAGAACAAGCTGGCCAAGCTCTATATCAATGCGATTGGCACAAGGCCCGATCCCGTCGAGGCGACGAAATGGTATGTCATCTCGCGCAAGGCCGGTCTCGCTGACCTCGAACTCGAGGACTTTTTCCTCGGGATCGACGAGACCACGCAGAAGGAAGGGATCGACCGCGCCGACGATTTCCTCGCCCAGAAAAGCTGAAGCCGCGAAAAAACTTGAAAAATCGCGGCGTTTGTGGTCTTGAGGCGCCAATCACGGGCCACAGGCCCGGCAATTTTCTCGGCCCCTTGCGGGGCCGCTTCAATTTGAAGGAACACCCATGGCCCGCTCCGCCCTTCTCAATGTGATGGTCCAGGCCGCGCTCAAGGCCGGCAAGTCACTGAGCCGCGATTTCGGCGAGGTCCAGAATCTCCAGGTCTCGCTCAAAGGTCCGGGCAACTACGTCACCCAGGCTGATCGCCGCGCCGAGCGGATCGTCAAGGAAGAGCTTCTCAAGGCCCGCCCGACCTATGGTTTCCTCGGCGAGGAGAGTGAAGAGATCAAGGGCACCGACGGCGCGCATCGCTGGATCGTCGATCCGCTCGACGGCACGACCAACTTCCTGCATGGCATCCCGCTGTTCGGTACCTCGATCGCGTTGGAGCGCTCGGGCGAGATTGTTGCCGGCGTGATCTACAATCCCGCGACGGACGACCTCTACACGGCCGAGAAGGGCGGCGGCGCCTTCGTTAACGATCGCCGCCTGCGCGTCTCCGCCCGCAAGAAACTTTCCGATTGCGTGATCGGCTGCGGCGTGCCGCATCTGGGCGGCGGCCAGCACGGCCGTTTCCTGGTCCAGCTTCGCCATGTCATGGGTGATGCGGCGGGTATCCGCAGCATGGGTGCCGCCGCGATCGACCTCGCCTATGTCGCGGCGGGGCGTCTCGACGGCTTCTGGCAGGAAGGTCTTTCGCCCTGGGATATCGCAGCCGGCATTATCCTGATCCGCGAGGCCGGTGGCTTCATATCGGGCATGAATGGCGAGACCGATTTCCTCGAAGGCGGCTCTGTTATCGCCGGCAACGAGCACATCCACAAGGCGCTGATCGACGTGGCGAACCGGCCGATCCCGAAGGCCTGAACCGATTCAAGATCTTTGAAAGAGTAGGCGCCCCGCGCCTACATCATCTGCGCCATCGTCTTGCGGCGCATGCAGCCCGAATAGCCGTCCTTTGCGGCTTTTTCCATATCCGACTGAACCGTCGTCGAGTTCGTCGTCACGGGATCGACCTTGGTCATTCTGGCGGCATCGTCCGTCTTGATCGCGTCTTCGGCGAAGGCGGGCATGGCGAAGGCGGCAAGCAAGGCCGCAGTCAAAACTGTCGTCTTCATCGCTGTTCTCCTCATGATTCGATTTCCGGGCCGGAGCCGGGCGGAATTTGACGGCCAAACCGGCGAAAAAGCCAGTCACCTTTGCGTGAGGCCGAGGGCGTCTCGCCAATCCTCAAGCAACGTCATTGCCCCGAAAGCCTTGGCTTTCGCGAAATGGCGATGGTCGGCCGTGACGAAAATGCCGTTCAGTTCCAAGGCCAGCGCGTGGTAAATGCTGTCATGCAGATCGGGATAGCCGGACTTTTCGTGTCCGCTGGTTGCGATCGTCTCCGCGCGCTGAAGGACCTTCAGAGACGGCTCTAGGAGGCGAAGGCCTGCCGATCGCTGGATGTCCAAGATGTGATATACGAACGCGAATGGGATGCCGAACCGCATGGCTACCGACATGACCTCGTATCGCAGGATATCGGGTGCCACGAGATCGATTTCCGCTTCGCTGCAATGCTCGAAAAGCGCAACCGCGTGCTGCCGATCGGGCTCATCGAGAAACAGCTTGTTGAAAACGGACGCGTCGGGAACGACGATCATTTTGCCGCGCGATGCCGCGAAGCGACGTAATCAGCCCGCTCACGCCGTATCTGCCGCAACACCTCGACGCTGTCACGTCCGCCGGCATCATAGGTCTTCATATCGCGCAGGGAGTCGAGCGCTCTCTGCTTCGCATCCCTCAGAAGCGCATCAGCGATGGCCTGTTCGACGAATTTCGAGCGTTTGCTGGGCGCAATCCGGTCTTCCAACTCGTCCTTGATAGAGCGGGAGAGGGTGAAAGCAGCACGTTCGCGATATTCCTGCATGTTGGATCTCCACAGCGGAGGACACATTATCATACACAATATTTATGCACAATTGTGCGCGCCTCTGACCCAGCGAAGCTGAACGCCGGGTGAACGGCCGGTTCAGCGCCGGTTCTGATGCGGTGTGGCTCTATTGGTCCCATGATCGCGCTGGACGGGCGCTGGTGGCTCGGGGCCCAAGATGCAGCATTACTATTTCGATATTTGCTGGGATGGCGAAACGCTGACCGACGACGAGGGCACCAGCCATTACGATGATGGTTCGGCGGTGTTCTATGCGGGCACGGTGGCGAACCGGCTGGCGCGGTGCGGCAAGCTTGAAGCGGTGCGCGTCAATGTGCGTGATGATCGCGGCCGGTTGCTGTCGATCGTCGTGCCGCGCGCCTGTCTCTCGCAGACGTCGCAGCAATCGCGGCTGAGGGCGATTGTCGAGCGGGATCGCGCGCGGCAGATGGCGATGGCCGGCTGAGCCGGTCTATTTCGCCAGACGCAGATGGCGGCCCGTGTCGATGCCGAATTGCAGGCTGGCGAGGCGGGCATAGATGCCGCCCTTGTCGACCAGGCTCTGATGCGTGCCTTCCTCGACCACCTGCCCCTGATCCATCACGAGAATGCGGTCGGCCTTCAGCACGGTGGCGAGCCTGTGGGCGATGACGATGGTCGTGCGATCCTGCATCAGCGCATCGAGTGCGGTCTGCACCAGTGTCTCGCTTTCGGCGTCGAGCGCGGAGGTTGCTTCGTCGAGCAGCAGGATCGGCGAGTTTCTCAGGATCGCGCGGGCAATGGCAATGCGCTGGCGCTGGCCGCCGGAGAGCATGATGCCGCGTTCGCCGACTTCCGTGTCATAGCCCTGGTCGAGCCTGAGGATGAACTCCTCGGCATGGGCCGCCCGCGCCGCTGCCTCCACCTCGGCACGGGCCGCGCCCGGCGCGCCGAAGGCGATATTCTCGTGGATCGAAGCGGCGAAGATCGTCACGTCCTGCGGCACGATGGCGATGCGGGCGCGGAGATCGGCGGGATCGGCCTGCCTGATATCGTCGCCGTCGATCAGCACGCGGCCGGAATCGGGATCGTAGTAGCGCAGGATCAGCGAGAAGATCGTGCTCTTGCCGGCGCCGGAGGAGCCGACGATCGCCACCCGCTCACCGGGATTGACCGTGAGGTTGAGGCCATCGAGCGCCGATGCACCCGGACGCGTCGGATAGGCAAAGCGCACCTGATCGAACTCGACCTTGCCGACCGGCGGCTTGGGCAGCGCCAGCGGATGTTCGGGGGCCGCGATGCCGGGCTTCTCGTTGAGCAACTCGATCAGCCGACCGGCGGCGCCCGAGGCCTGGCTGAGTTCGCTCCAGACCTCGGAGAGGGCAGCGAGCGAACCCGCCGAGATGATGGAGTAGATCAGGAACTGGCTGAGTGTGCCCGCCGTGATGGTGCCGGCCAGCACGCCCTGCGCGCCGAACCACAGCACCGCCACGACGCTGCCGAACACCATGGTGATGGCAAAGCCGGTGAGCCAGGCGCGCTGGCGCGTCGAGGCGCGCGCCGCCTGGAAGGCATTCTCGGCGGCTTCGGCGAAGCGGTCATTGGCCTGGCCGGTATTGTTGAACGCCTGCACGGTGCGGATGGCGCCGATGGCTTCCGAGGCATAGGCCGAGGCCTTGGCGAGCTTGTCCTGCGCCTCGCGCGCCCGCTTGCGGACGGAGCGGCCGAAGCCGACCAACGGGAAGACGATGAGCGGGATGGCGAGCAGCACCAGCGCGGAGAGTTTCGGGCTGGTATAGATCATCATGCCCATCGCCCCGAGACAGAGGATGGAATTGCGCAGCGCGAGCGAAGCGGAAGCACCGACGGCGGACTTGATCTGCACCGTGTCGGCAGTCAGCCGCGAGACGATCTCGCCGGTCTGGTTGACGTCGAAGAAATCAGGCGACAGCGAGGTGATATGTGAGAAGACATCGCGGCGGAGATCGGCGACGATCCGCTCGCCGAGTGTGATGACGAAAAAATAGCGCAGGGCAGAGGCGGCCGCCAGCACCACGGCCAGCCCCATCAGCATGCCGAAATAGGTATTGATGAAGTTGACATCTGAATGGGTGAAGCCATGGTCGATCATCCGCCGCACGGCGGTCGGCAGGATCAGCGTGGTGACGGCGGCCAGCAGCAGGAAGGCGAGCGCGCCCCCGGCCAGCGCCTTGTAGCGCAGGATATAGGGGAAGAGATGCGTGAGCGG
The DNA here is from genome assembly GCF_024707525.1 of Rhizobium sp. TH2. Lineage (NCBI taxonomy): Bacteria > Pseudomonadati > Pseudomonadota > Alphaproteobacteria > Hyphomicrobiales > Rhizobiaceae > Rhizobium > Rhizobium sp. TH2. The sequence goes on from NZ_CP062231.1 coordinate 4,919,361, forward strand.
CTTGAGTGTTCTCTCCGGTTTCGCGATTGTCTCTTCAGCCACCGGTTACACTCCATTTTTGCTGGTTCCGCAGCCGATTCTGGCGCGCCAGCCCTTGTTATCTCGAATTCCATCATGTATAGGCCTCGCCATCAAACGAAGCCGTGGTCTCGTGAGTGACTGCGGCTTCATTTATTCGTTTGGCTCCGGCGCCGCAAGCCATTGCGGCAAAAGACCACTGTACCTGGCAGGACATTGTCATGAGAGAGAAAATTCATCCCGACTATCACATGATCAAAGTGGTCATGACCGATGGCACCGAATACCAGACCCGTTCGACCTGGGGCACCGAAGGTCAGACCATGAACCTCGACATCGATTCCAAGTCGCATCCGGCCTGGACCGGCGGCAACCAGCAGCTCATGGACCGCGGCGGCCGCGTTTCCAAGTTCAACAAGCGCTTCGGCGGCCTTTCGATCTGATCTTTCAGGTGCGATTGGAATGTCAATGAGCCCGGCGCAAGCTGGGCTTTTTTGTTGGGCGCAATGTTGGGTGTTTGCCGGAATTTCACCCCTCACCAAGCGCACCCAGCGATCGGCTTCGCCTCTCGCGGGCTTGCTATCCTCTCCCACAAGGGGAGAGGTAAACTCGTGGCACCGCCCTGCTTCATGCGAAAGTTGAGGGCGTGGCACCCTACCTCTCCCCCTGTGGGAGAGGATACGAAGGCCGGGTGAGCATCGCGAACCCTTGGCCGAAGTTGGTGAGGGGTGAAACGCCGCAAACTCTGCTTTCCGTCTCAAAGCATACCTCCACGTTCACGCGAGCCGTTCCGCCCCGTGGTTTGACCATGCACATCCCCGATCCTCTTGCACTGGCATGAGGGATCGGCCGGGGCACGTCTCCGTGCCGAGTTATATGGCCGCTTTCGCGGCCGTTAAGACACGTTGCCGTGCCCCGTCAAACGGTGTCTCCATCCCCGAACTCGCCAGCACTGCCCCCGTTGTCCCGCAGCCTTTGAGGAGCCTTTGGGAACGATCATGTGCGCGCTACAGCGCACGTCCGGGGCGAAACTCGGCCTTTCGGCCGCCGTCCCCAGAGGACTGGCCCTTCTCGCGGACGCCCCGCATGGAGACTTACGTCGCTTCTCCATGAAGGTCACCGGTCCCGCCTCGCCCTGACGCCTCAAGGTGTAGCCGATGCGGAACGGGAGGGATTATGGCATGGGTTTGGGGATTTGGGAAGATGGACGAGGAATATTTTCCCATATTCTGTTTGAAGTGCTGAGATCAAACTCGCGTTTTATAAGCGTGACTGGTTGCAACTCGAAAACCGGAACGATCTATTCCGGAGGCGATGGAGGCTGGGCATGCGCTTTGTCCAAACGCAGTCTTGCCGACTTAGAACGAGGCGGAGGTGGTGAGCCGAGCCTATCTTGCGATGTCTGCGTCATCTTGCAATCGGAACCGAGAAGATGTGTAGCTATTATAAGAGATAGACGAGCGGCTTTATTGCGCATTTCCGAGATTTTCGCAGTAGGGCTTGCCACGCTGTTTTTGACTCTCATTGCTACGGCCGTTTGGTCAATATCGTCGTGCTCAAAGTGATTTAGTGTAAAGATTTGACGCTGTGTCCCGTCGTTGAGATTCAAGGTGGTATTGTATCCGTACACGGCATGCAGCAGGTCATTTCTGCCGCGTATAAAATCACAAAGCTCCTCGAAAAAATGTTCTGCCCACGGCAGGGAGAGGCTAGGTAGCACATGACGGTAGTGATAGAGTAGGTTCAACCAAATTTCAGCATTTGCTGTTAAGTTCGTGGAACCTAAGATCAATTGCGAAGTCTCCATACCAAGAGCAGTTGCTCGGGAAAGAGATACTTGCATGAGATATTCAATCTGACCTTGAATTGCGCAAATTTCTCCGATCGCTTTTAGGTCGTCATCCGTTAGAGGGATCGGAAAAGCCGAATCAAAGTAATCAATAGAGTCGCGCATGAGTGAACACCTACAACAAATGGAAAACAAAGGCGACAATATCTTGCGGCGCATCCTCAGCGCTCCGCTTGATGAAAACCCCTCCCAATCCGAAGCCTGGGGAGAGTCAGAAGGCGTGAGCCCAATGCGAAGAATTCGTAAGTGTATAGCCGACGTGTTCCTGATTTGTGCTTTGCATGCAGGAAAGATCACCGTTTCTTACGAAACACCGCCGTTTCACGCCTCGTAAGCCGCTACCCTCAAATAAAATCACCGGCATCGATATCCTTCGGCTTGATGCCGATCAGCAAAATCTCGTCGCCCGCGACTGTGACGAGCGCATTTCTGCCCGACCTTTCGATAGCGAAGGCCGTGCCATTGATGTCGATGAAATCCTGTTTGCCGATGCCAGCGCGGCGTCGAAATCCAGGATCGTGTTGTCGTCCGTCGCCGTGCAGACGAATGTGTCGAAGCCCGCGCCACCCGTGAGCACGTTCCCCGCCGCCGGGAACCTCCCCGGACGACGAACGTTCCACCCCTCTATCCAACAACCACAGGAGGAATGTCATGAATGTTCATGCTATGCCGACCACGGACGAGATCGTGGCGCTCGAGAAATCCTATTGGGATGCGATGAAATCGAAGGACGGAAAGAAGACGGCCAAGCTTTCCGGCAAATCCGCGCTCGTCACCGGCGCCCAGGGCGTGATGCGGATCGGGAAGGACAAGATGCGGGAGATGACCGAAGAGGGCAAGTGGACGCTCGAATCCTATGCCTTCGATGATGTGGAAGTCTCGACGCCGTCGCCCGATGTCGCGCTGATTGCCTATACCGTGAGCCAGAATGTGACGATGGACGGCAAGCCTAAGAAGATGCGGGCGGCCGACAGTTCGGTGTGGATCCGCGGATCAAACGGCTGGGAATGCCATGCGCATAGCGAGACTGTGCTGAATTAAAGCCGACCGCTGACTCCTCTTCTCCCCTTGGGGAGAAGTGCCGAGCGTATGCGAGGCGATGAGGGGTTTTAACCTGTGAAAACCCCTCATCCGGCCTTCGGCCACCTTCTCCCCAAGGGGAGAAGAGGGAGCGAGCGGCTCGCTTCGTCACACCATACTCAGCGCATCAAGACGCCTTGGCTTCGAAGGCGGGGGCGAAATCGCCGAGTGCTTTCGCCTTGTCGATCATGACGCCGATATCCTGCTCGACGATTGTCTCGAGGTCGGCGAAACTGTCGATGACATAATAGATCGGCTGGACGATATCGATGCGGTAGGGGGTTCTCAACACGCTCATCAGATCGAACGGGCGGAATTCGCATTCCGTGCCCGACATGGCGGCCTTGGCTTCGCTCGGCGACGAGACGATGCCGGCGCCGAAACAGCGGCGGCCCTCACGCGTATTGATCAGGCCGAATTCGACCGTGAACCAGAAGATCCGGAACAGGTGCCAGGAATAACCCTTGCCGAGCTTCACGGCCGCCTCGCCGAAACGCCGGACGAAATTGGCATAGCTCTGGTTGGTCAGCAGCGGGCAGTGGCCGAAGACCTCGTGGAAGAGGTCCGGCTCCTCGATGTAATCGATATGTTCGCGGCGGCGCAGGAAGGTCGCGAGCGGGAACTTGCCCTGCGACAAGAGCTCATAGAAGCGCGAGGGCGGGATGAGCGCCGGCACGCCTTCGACGCCGAAGCCGGTGGTCTCATTGAGGCGCCGATCGACATCGAGAAGCTGGGGCACCTTGTCGGGCCTCAGGCCGAGCGTCTTGACGCCATCGAGATATTCCTCCGCCGCCATGCCAGCCAGGAGCTTCATCTGGCGCGCGTAGAGTTCGCCCCAGATCGCGTCTTCCTCGGGCGCATAGGCATAGTAGCCATCTGGGCCGGGCAGTTTGGCGGTGTAGCTGCTTTCCTTGGGCATGGGGGATCCTCGCGCATAGTGCAAATTTCTGGCAATTATGCGCCACATCGAGCGGATTTTCTTTTCTTTCGTGCTGGATTTCGGCATGATGGTGGGAAATTATCTCAAGTACGGCGATAATCATGAAAGAAACTGGGATTGCTGATCGGAAGCTGCTGCAACTCGTCCAGGGCGATGCCAGCCTGTCGCTGGCGGAACTCGCGGAGCGGGCCGGGATGTCGCAGAGTTCGGCCTGGCGCAAGATCCAGGAGATGGAAGCCGACGGCGTCATCCGCAAGCGCGTGACGCTGCTCGACCCGCGAAAGCTCGATCTCAAGCTCTGCGTGATTGCGCATGTGACGCTGGATGACCACCACGAGGAGGCGGTGGCGTCCTTCGCCGCGGTGGTCGCGGAACGGCCGGAGATCATGGAATGCTACGCGCTGTCGGGCACATTCGACTACATGCTCAAGATCCGCGCGACGGATGTGGAGAGCTACGACGCCTTCATGACGCGCTACCTGATGCGCAACCCGCATGTCCGCACGGTCGTGTCGAGCTTCGTGCTCAGGGAACTCAAATTCTCGACGGAGTTGCCGATCTAGCGGGCGATACATAAATAGGAGGGAATTCGCGCAATCTCCATCTATTCATGATGGCCGGTCAGCAATGAAGCGACACGATTTCGACGACCTCGCAGCCTTCGTGATTGTCGCGGAGGAGCGCAGCTTTACCCGCGCGGCGGCCCGGCTGGGCATTTCGTCGTCGGGGCTCAGCCATATGATGCGGCACTTGGAGGAGCGGCTGGGCGTCAGGCTGCTATCACGCACGACCCGCAGCGTGGCGACGACCGAAGCGGGCGAACGGCTGTTGCTGACGCTCAGGCCAGCCTTCGAGGACATCAATCGCGGGCTGCAAACGCTTGGAGAGTTGCGCGAGAAGCCCTCAGGCACCCTGCGAATAACGGCGGGCAAGCATGCGGCGACCTCGCTGCTGACGCCGATCCTGCCGGATTTTCGTCGTGATTATCCGGATGTCAGGGTCGAACTGATCGTCGACGACCGTCTCGATGATGTCGTGGCGTCGCGCTTCGATGCCGGCATCCGCTTCGGCGAGCGGATCGACAAGGACATGATCAGCGTCCGGATCGGACCGGATATATGCGCGGCGGTGGTCGCGGCGCCATCCTATTTCGCGCAACGCCCGAAGCCGCTGACATTGAAGGATCTCACCGACCACGACTGCGTCAATTATCATCTCGGAACGGCGGGCGCGTCCTATGCATGGGAGTTCGAGGAGGACGGCCGCGAGGTGGAGGTCAGGGTGAGCGGCAGCCTAGTCCTCAACGATGGCGAGATGATGCTGTCGGCCGCGCTTGCGGGCATGGGCCTGGTCTATACGTTCGAGGATATCGTCGCGGAGCACCTCGCGAGCGGACGGCTGGTGCGGGTGCTGCAGGACTACTGCAAGCCGTTTGCCGGCTATTACATCTATTATCCCAGCCGGCGGCAGATGCCGCCGGCGCTTTCCGTGTTCATCGAGGCGTTGCGCGCGAACCTGCGCAGGATCGAGGCTCAGGCGGCCTGAAGGGCCATGTCGATCACGAAACGGTAGCGCACGTCGCCGCGTTCGAGCCGGTCGAAGGCCGTGGCGATATCGGCCATGGCGATCATCTCGCACTCAGGCAGGATGTTCTTGCGGGCGCAGAAATCAAGCATCTCCTGCGTCTGCCTGATGCCGCCGCTCGGCGTGCCGGCAATCCTGCGGCGGCCGCTGATCAGGGGCAGGTTGTTGAATTTCGGCGTATCGACCAGCGATCCGGCGATGACCAACGTGCCATCGACATCGAGAAGATTAATATAGGGGCCGAGATCGTGCTCGTAGGGAACGGTGTCGATGATGACATCGAAGGCGAAGGCCGAGGCTGCCATCTGCTCCTCGGAGGTCGAGAGCAGCACGGCGTTGGCGCCGAGTTCGTGCGCGGTGTCCACCTTGCCCTCGGAGCGGGTGATCACCGTGACATGGGCGCCGAGCGCCGACGCGAACTTGACCGCCAGATGACCGAGCCCGCCGAGGCCGATCACGCCGACATTGCTGCCAGGGCCGACATTCCAGGTCCGCAGCGGCGAATAGGTGGTGATGCCGGCGCAGAGCAGCGGCGCGGCACGCGCGAGGTCGAGGCCATCGGGTACACGCAGGACAAAGTCCTCGCGGGCAATGATGTGGTCGGCATAGCCGCCATGGGTGATCTCGCCGGTCACCCGGTCCTGGCCGTTGTAGGTGATGGTGACGCCCTTGCGGCACATCTGCTCCTCGTTGCGACGGCACTGGTCGCACTGCATGCAGCTATCGACGATGGTGCCGATGGCGACGGCGTCGCCGGCCTTGAAGCGCGAGACGGCGCTGCCGATGGCCGAGACCCGGCCGACGATTTCATGGCCGGGAACCAGCGGATAGACCGAGAAACCCCAGTCGTTGCGGGCCATGTGCAGGTCGGTATGGCAGACGCCACAATAGAGGATATCGATTGCGACATCATCGGCGCGCAATTCGCGGCGCTCGAAGGAGAAGGGTTGCAACGGCGTGTTGGCATCGGTTGCGGCATATGCGGAGGTTTTCAATGGCTCATCCCCATGGCTAAGGCGGTTGGAAATCCGTGGCGCGCGGCTGGTGGCGCACCGGGGCGGATATAGTCGCTCGGGGATGCAGGGATTAGCGGCGCGTCGCGGGATGCGCTTGTGAGCGCAGCTCAGCAATCGGCGGAGATGCGCTCAAGCAGCCTTTGGCGGTGTGCCATAGGCCTGGACGATCTCTTCGGCGACAAGCTGTTGCAGGCGCCAGAGGTTGCGATCCCTGATCCCGAGCGCCTCGAGATGCGAAACGGTGTTGTAGAGATATTCCGCGCAGGAACCGGCATAGCCGCAGGCCCGTGCCAGCACAAAGGCCACCCGTTCCAGCGGCAGCTTCAGCGAAATGCCGTCGCCGTGCTTCGGACCGGCCCAGAAGACCAGCGCGCGCACCTTGCCCGCCTCGGTCCGCACATGGACCCAGCGCACCATGTCAAGGTCTTCCTGGAAGATGATCTCCCTGCGCACCATCTTGATGAGGTCATCCAGGCGGGTGTCGTCGGGCAGGCGGAAGGCGACGCCGTCGCAGCGGCCGCCTCGGTCCAGTGCCATCATCAGGCCGGGTTGCCCGGGCGTTCCGCGCCAGGCCGTCAGTTCCATGCAGAAGGACCGGTGCCAGCCGATCGCCGTTGCCCGCCGGTCTTCCACATGCTCGAAGGTCGGCTTCCAGATCAACGAGCCATAGGCGAACACCCACAAGGGCTCTTCGCCGCATTCCGCGAACAGGCGCTGCGCGATGGCGTCCTGCTCGGCCTCGGTGAGCGGTATCCAGTCATTGCCATAACCGAGATTTTCCACCTTGCGAAAGCAAAGGGCAACCAGGTCCGGGGTGAGGGACATTTTACGCGGGTGGGGCATCGGGGATCTGATCCGTGCGAATGAAGTCGGATCATCGGGGGTCTTGCGGAGGACGTCAATTCGTTATGCCGGGAAATCAACGCCGCGACGGTTCCTTTCTCCCGAGCGCCGGCGTTCAACTTGATCTCTCGATGCTGATTCAGATAGGCGTTTGCGCCACTCTGCGCTAGAATGCCCGACCGTTGGTATCCCCGGGCTCCGGGGAGCGTATCGTTGTGGCAAGCCGATGAAACAGAGACTGGCCGCAGTCCTGGCAGCCGACATGGTCGGCTATAGCCGGTTGATGGAAGGCGACGAAGCGGGGACGCTGGCGCGGCTGAGGACCCATCGCATGGAGCTGATCGATCCGGCGATCGTCAAGAACGACGGCCGGATCATCAAGACGACGGGCGACGGCATGCTGGTCGAATTCCAGAGCGTCACCGACGCCGTCAAATGCGCCGTGGAAGTGCAGCAGCGCATGAAGCGGCGCAATGCGGACGTGCCCGCCGACAGCCGGATCGAATTCAGGATCGGCATCAATCTCGGCGATATCATTTTCGACGACGGCGACATTTTCGGCGATGGCGTCAACATTGCCGCGCGCGCCGAGCAGCTCGCCGACGTGGGTGGCATCTGCGTCACGGCGGCTGTGGCGACGCAGATCGGAGGTCGTCTCGAAGTTGCCTTCGAGGACCTCGGCGAGAAGATGCTGAAGAACATCAGCCGTCCCGTGCATCTCTACAGGGTGGCGCTCGACGGGCCGATGCCGGATGTGGCATCACCGCCGCAGGAAGCGGACACCACGCGCGCCGTCTCCAAGCCATCGATCGTCGTGCTGCCCTTCGACAATATGAGCGGCGATCCCGAGCAGGAATTCTTCGCCGACGGCATGACCGAGGACATCATCACCGAACTGTCCCGCCGCCACGAGCTCTTCGTCATCTCGCGCAATTCCAGCTTCGTCTACAAGAACCAGCCGGTCAACGTGCGCGAAGTGGCCGAGAAGCTCGGCGCCCAGTATCTCGTGGAAGGCAGCGTCCGCAAGATCGGCGACCGGGTGCGCGTGACGGTGCAGCTCATCGACGCCGTCAGCGATGCCCATATCTGGGCCGACAAATACGACCGCAAGCTGGACGATGTCTTCGCCATCCAGGACGAGGTGACGGCGGCGATCGCGGCGACGCTTCCCGGACGCGTCGAGGCCGCCCAGCGCGACCAGCTTGCCCGAACCAAGCCCGCTAACATGGCGGCCTATGAATGCGCGCTGACCGCCAAGGTGCTGCACCACAGAAGCACCGAGGCGGACAACAAGCAGGCCCAGGAACTGATCGAGCGGGCGGTGACCCTCGATCCCAACTACGCGCATGCCCACGCCTGGCGGGCCTGCATTTTCGGACAGGCCTGGGTAAATGGCTGGTGCGAGGACAGGGACGCGCTTTGGAATCTGGCCCTCGGCGAGGTCGACAAGGCGCTGGCACTCGACGACAATGATGCCGACGTGCACCGCATACTCGCCGCCATCAATATCAACAACAACGACCTGGCCACGGCACGCCATCACCAGGAGCGCGGATTGGCGCTCAATCCGAATTACGATCTCGTCGTGGTGCAGCAGGGCGAACTCTTGACCTGGCTCGGGCGACCGGAAGAGGGCACTGAGTGGATCCGCAAGGCGATGCGGCTCAACCCGCATCATCCCGAGCGTTTCTGGAGCCATCTCGGCAAGGCGCACTTCGCGGCACGGCAATACGGCGAAGCGATCGAGGCATTCATGCACTTGTCCTCGATGGACCAGGTGCAGCACGCTTTCGTGGCGGCCTGCCATGGCTGGCTCGGCGACGAGATTGCCGCTGGCGCGCATATGAGGAAGGTGCGGGCACTCGCTCCGGACTTCGGTGTCGATGCCTTCCTCACCACCCTGCACTTCGCCCGGGAGTCCGATGTGGAGCATGTGCGTGAAGGGCTGATCAAGGCGGGTGCGGATGACGGGGCGCCGGCGGTGAGCAGCGTGGCGGCACAGTAGAAAATCGTTCCCCCTTTTCACTCCGCCCAAATTGCATCGCTCGACGCCTACGCGAGGGTTGAGTTATGAAGTTGCCTGCGCCACACGAAACCTTGAGTGAGAGGCCGACATGCGCCATGCTCTCCTGAACGGGAGGGAGAACGATGACGGCGCTTGACGTTCACACGTTGACGGAACTTGGCTTTCGCGAGATCGGTCACTGGCAATCCGGAGCCGTTCCAGGAGTGCTGAGCTATTGCGTTAAAGAGCTTTCTGACTTTGGGAAGGGAGCCGTGCTGGATGAGCCGCAGGCTCTCTACGCTTTTGTTTCGCAGGCCCGTGTTCTGTACATCGGCAAGACCGCAAGGTCAGTCAGGCAGCGGTTGATGGGATATTGCCGACCAGGCGTCACTCAACGTACCAACGTTAGGTGCAATAAGTGCATTCAGGAAGGTCTTGCTCGGAACGAAGAGATCCGTATTCTTATCTTCCGGACAACTGCCCAGCTTAAATACGGCAGCTTCCACCTCAACATAGCTGCAGGATTGGAAGATTCGTTGATCGACGCTTTCAAGCCGCCGTGGAATGGCGCCGAGAAAGGTCGAGTACTTTCAGAGGAAGCAGAGAGGGAATTGGCCGAACCGGTTCCGACCGTCGCTGCGCGCGATATCGCTGTAAAACCTGATTCGCCGCAGTCAGGGACACGATCTACAGACCGGAACTACGCATTCGAAATCAAACTCGGCAAAGCCTACTATTATCAAGGGATAATCAATCCCGGCGTGGGCGCCAGCAAGTATCTGGGAGGGGACGGCGATCAGATCACAGTCCTACTTGGCATTGGAGGACAGGTCATTAAATCGCGAATTGATCGCACCGCCAATCTAGGCGGCGCCGTGAGAATCGTCGGTTCGAACCGCGTTATTGCAGATTGGTTCCAAAAGCACTTCAAATACGGCGACACCGTAAGCGCCAGAATCGTCGATCCTCATCAGATGGTGCTTGTTCAAAAATAAAAAAGGTTCCGTTGTCACCGCACCTTCAACCCGAGTTCTTCCAGCAATTGCCCGGCCTGGGCGCGCGAGATCGTGGCGCCCTTGAACTCTTTGGCATTGAGCAGCCTGATACCGCCGAGATCGGCGCCGCGCAGGTCGGCACCCTCGAAGCGGCAATCTACGAGGCTGGCGTCCCGCAGGATGCAATCCTCGAACACGGCATCGCGGAAATCGCATTTCGTGAGGTCGGCGAGTTCGAAGTCGAGCTTCCTGAGCCGCGCTTTCCGGAACGAGAAGCCCGGCATCTGGGCGCTGCCGAGCAGGGTTTCCTCGAATGTCGCGTTCAAGGATTTCGTTTCCCGGAGATTGGCGCCGGTGAGCTTGCAGCGCTTGAAGGTAGCCCCGGTCAGGGTCGCGCCGCGAAAGCTGCCGTTGTTGAAATCGCTGGCGTCGATTGTCGCTTCGGTCAGGTTGGCGCCGGTGAAATCGGCGAATGCGCCACGGCATCCGGTCCAGCGGGTCTCATCGAGTTTGGCGCCCACGAGCCTGGTGCGCTTGAGACTGCAGGTGTCGAACGCCCACATGCTGAGTGTCAGGCCTGCGAGATCGGCTTCGTCGAGATCGCAACGGCGCAGCATGATGGGTTTGGAGCCTGCAAGGGTCTCGATCTCGGCGCGGTCGAGCGAGCGATCTTCGATGACAGTTGCCGGAGACGTCTCGTGCTCGCTCATATCATCCCTCAAATCGCCAAAATGAAAAAGGCGGCATCCTGCGATGCCGCCTTTACTGTCCCCCGGTAAAGAGGGGAAGTCTTATTCTTCGGTCTTGGCTTCGGCGGAAGCAGCTTCGGCAGCGGCGGCCTCGGCAGCAGCGGCTTCGGCGGCGGCAGCCTTTTCAGCGGCGACCTTCTCGGCGGCGGCGGCGGCTTCCTGTGCGGCCTTCTCGGCTGCGAGAGCCTGGGCTGCTGCGACCTTCTCGGCTTCGAGACGGGCCTTCTCGGCCAGCATGACCTGGCGTTCGCCGTCGTTCAGCTTGCGGGCGCGGACATTGGTGTTTTCGAAGATACGGGCCTTTTTGCCGCGCAGATCGCGCAGGTAGTAAAGCTTGGCGCGACGGACCTTGCCGCGACGGACGATCTCGACGCCTTCGACCAGCGGAGAATAGACCGGGAATACGCGCTCGACGCCTTCGCCATAGGAGATCTTGCGGACGGTGAAGCTTTCGTTCAGGCCGGCGCCGGAGCGGGCGATGCAGACGCCTTCATAGGCCTGCACGCGGGTGCGCGAACCTTCGACGACGCGGACGTTGACCTTGACGGTGTCGCCGGGGGAGAAATCGGGAAGCGTGCGCTTGGCGGCAATCTTGGCGGCCTGTTCGGCTTCCAGCTGCTGGATGATGTTCATTGACAACCTCATTTGTGGTTCAACAGCCAGAGCGCCTGAAATATACCTTTGGCCATGCCTCGGGTATTGCCTTGGAAGGCCGGGCGAATGCGTCTGTCATTCGTTTGCTGGTTGGTCGGGAAAATCCCATTCCGGGCGCGCAAATACACGAGTTTTCCCGCACTGTCACCCCCTCCAGTCAAAAAAATGGCCGCAAGCCCGACGGTTTCCGGCCTTTGTCCAGAATTTAGACTGTGAACAATATGACTGCACAATTGTCATATTCCCCGACGCAGCGCAGATTGGACGGCGGATCGATATTGATCCGGGGCAGCGACTGGGGGTTATCATGGCAGTCGAGAATCCGTCACCAAATCTCTATAACGAAGATCTCGCACCGGCTGAAGAGCGGAAGTGGGGCGCTTTCAGCATTTTCAACGTCTGGACCTCGGATGTGCATTCGCTCTGGGGCTACTATCTCGCCGCGAGCCTGTTTCTGCTCTGCGGCAGCTTCATCAATTTCGTCATCGCGATCGGCGTGGGCTCGCTGGTCATCTTCGTGCTGATGAGCCTGGTCGGCAATGCCGGCGTCAGGACCGGCGTGCCGTTTCCGGTTTTGGCGCGCGCTTCCTTCGGTACGTTCGGGGCGAACGTGCCGGCGATCGTGCGCGCCATCGTCGCCTGCTTCTGGTATGGCGCGCAGACGGCGGCGGCCTCGGGCGCGATCGTGGCGCTGCTGATCCGCAGCCCGGCGATGCTCGATTTCCACCAGACCAGCCATTTCCTCGGCCATTCGACGCTCGAATTCATCTGCTTCGTCGTGGTCTGGGCGCTGCAACTGCTAATCATCCAGCGCGGCATGGAGACGGTGCGCAAGTTCCAGGATTGGGCGGGTCCTGCGGTGTGGATCATGATGCTGATCCTTGCCATTTACCTCGTGGTGAAATCCGGCACCTTCTCCTTCGGAGCCGAAATTCCGCGCGACGTGCTGCTTGAGAAGACCAAGGACGCCGGCGTGCCAGGCGAACCGGGATCGTTTGCCGCACTGGCTGCGGTGGCGGCGACATGGATCACCTATTTCGCCGCACTCTACCTCAACTTCTGCGATTTCTCGCGCTACGCGAAAGACGAGAAGGCGCTGAGAAAAGGCAATCTCTGGGGCCTGCCGATCAACCTGCTCGCCTTCTGCCTGGTGGCGGGCGTGACCACAACGGCGGCCTTCACTGTCTATGGCGAGGTGCTGCTGCATCCCGACCAGATCTCGGCAAGATTCGACAGCTGGTTCCTGGCGCTGCTCGCGGCCCTCACCTTCGCGGTGGCGACCCTCGGGATCAATGTCGTGGCGAATTTCGTCTCGCCGGCCTTCGATTTCTCGAATGTCTTCCCGAAGCATATCAGCTTCAAGCGGGGCGGCTATATCGCGGCGATCATCGCGCTGATCCTCTATCCCTTCGCGCCGTGGGAGACGGGTGCGGCGCAGTTCGTCAACTTCATCGGCTCGACAATGGGTCCGATCTTCGGCGTGATGATGGTGGATTACTACCTGATCCGGCGGGGCGTGCTGGATGTCAACGCGCTCTACAAGGAGGACGGCGAGTTCCGCTTCCAGGGCGGCTGGCACACGAACGCCTTCATCGCGTTTGCCATCGGCGCGCTGTTCTCGTCGATCCTGCCGACGTTTACCACATACCTGCCCTCGTGGTGGGGAACCTATGGCTGGTTCTTCGGCGTGGCGATCGGCGGCGCGGTCTACTACATGCTCCGGATGAGCGCGCGGCGACCGAGTGCGGTGCAGGTGTGAGATAATGGGTGGCGCCCGGCTTGCACCGGGCGCCTCTTGCCGTCTATGCAGGGGCAACACCTGCCGGAACCCGCCACATGACCCCTGCCATGATCGCCCTGATGTTCGTCGCCGCCTTCTTCTCGGGCGCGGTCAATGCCATTGCCGGCGGCGGCACGTTCCTGACCTTCGGCGTGCTGACGCTGGCGGGCGTGCCGCCGATCATGGCGAACGCGACGTCCTCGATCGTGCAGTTTCCCGGCTACATCACCTCGACGCTGGCCTATTTCAAGGATCTCTCGAAGATCTGGAAAGAGGCGCTGATCCTCGGCCTGATCTCGATTGTCGGTTCGACGGGCGGCGCGCTCTATCTGGTCTGGCTGTCCGACAACACATTCAAGGCCATGGTGCCCTGGCTGCTTCTGGCCGCGACGGTGGTCTTCGCCGCCGGACCTTGGCTGAAGCCGAAGAATACCGGCGAGCGTCATGCCGCCAACACGCTCGGCATCGTCACCCAGGCGGCGACGTCCTTCTATGGCGGCTTCTTCGGCGCCGGCATGGGCATCATGATGCTCGCCTCGCTCGGAATCGCGACGGGTGGCGACTATCACCGGCTCAATGCGCTGAAGAACTTTCTCGCCATCGTCATCGCGGCGGTGGCGATCGTTGTCTTCTCGACGGCCGGCGCGGTGGCCTGGTATCACGCCGCGGTCATGGTGCCCGGCTGCGCGCTCGGCGGCTATGCCGGCATCGCGGTCGCCAAGCGCGTGCCGCAGACGGTGTTGTGCTGGATCGTGGTCGCGGCCGGGCTGGGGCTGTCGGTCTATTATTTCGTGACGGGTTGAGGGTGCCCACCATCACTCAGGAGAGGTGCACCCCCATGGCGATCAAAGGCGATTTGGCAACCTTGATCGATGAGATGTTCAAGCAGAATGCGACTTGGCCAGAACTCATCAAACGCGTAAGGGCCGAGTCCGCTGTAGGAGCCGAGTCTGCAGTCGATATCTTCACGGCCCAGAAGATCGCGTTGTCACATCAAGGCTGGCGTCGGCTTTGCGAGCACATGATCAAACACGATCAGGAGTGCAAAAAGCAAGCGGCCTACCATGTCAAATATCACGGCCCACATTCCCTCATCACGATGATCGAAGGGCGCTTCGTGATTAAGCTCGAGGAAGATTGAGGGCCTCGGCCGGCGGAGACTTCATTTGGTGATAGTAGCCACCAAATCCGGCCGCCGTTCCGAGGTCAGCTTCACAGCTTCCTCATGGCGCCATTTCTCGATCGCGGCGTGGTTGCCCGAGGTCAGCACGCCGGGGATTTCCATCCCCTCGAAGACCTGCGGCCGCGTGTAATGCGGATGTTCGAGCAGGCCGTTCTCGAAGCTCTCATGCGTGCCGGATTCCGGGTTGCCCATCACGCCGGGCAGGATGCGGATGATCGCGTCGAGCAGAATCTGGGCCGCTGGTTCGCCGCCCGAGAGGATGTAATCGCCGATGGAAACCTCCTCGAGCCCGCGCGAATCGATCACCCGCTGGTCGACGCCCTCGAAGCGGCCGCAGACGATGACGACGCCGTTGCTGGCGGCGAGTTCGCGCACGCGCGCTTGGTCGAGTGTCCGCCCGCGCGGGCTCATCAGCAGGCGCGGACGTTCGTCGATGCCGACGGAATCGATCGCTCCTGCCAGCACATCCGCCCGCAGCACCATGCCGGCGCCACCCCCGGCCGGCGTATCATCGACATTGCGATGCTTGCTGGTCGCGAAGTCGCGGATCTGCACGGTATCGAGCTGCCAATCGCCGCGGGCAAGCGCCTTGCCGGAGAGCGATTCGCCGAGAAAGCCCGGAAACATCTCGGGATAGAGAGTCAGGACCGTGGCGTGGAACGGCATCAACCCTTGCCCCTGTCCGGATTATCGTCGTCGGGATCGTCTTCGCTGATCAGGCCCGCTGCGATGGGATCGATGAGGATCGAGCCGCCTTCGAAATCGATCTCCAGCACCGCAGCTTCGGTGAAGGGAATGAGCTGCGACCGGCTTCCCTTCTTGGTCAGTTCAAGGATATCGCCGGCGCCGAAATCGAAGATCGCCGATATCGTGCCCCAATTGTTGCCTTCGGCATCGAGCACATCAAGGCCTTCGAGATCGGCATAGAAGAACTCGTCCTCGTCGAGCTCCTCGTCGTCGAGCGCATCGCGATCGACATAGAGATCGGTGCCGTTGAGCGCCTCGGCGGCGTTGCGGTCGTTGACGCCCCGGAAGCGGATGACGGCCATGTTCTTATGCGGACGGATATCGAGCACTTCGAAGGGCGAGCCCTCGATATTGTAGAGCGTGCCGTATTCGCCGATCGCCATCGGATCGCCGGTATAGGATTTGACGCGCACTTCGCCGCGCAGGCCTTGCGCCCCGCCGATCGTGGCCATCAGGACGAGTGTGCCGGGTGTAGCCGGGCCTTTGGACATTTGTTCTTCTCTCGGTTTCCAGAATGCCCTTTTACAATTTGCCGGGCATAGAGCGTTTCAGGGTTAAATGGAAACAATTCTGTTGGCTCAAGCGGAGTCGCATGTTTGACCGGCCGGCGCGCGTCGTAGCCAAAGCATACGGCCAAGCCGGCCGGTCAAAGAGGCGGCCCGCTTCAGCCAACCCGAAGGGCCGGGCATCTTTCCGCCATGACCTGCGGCGATGTCCTCGGCCGTACCCAAGGGTACGACGCTCGGCCATCGCCTTGGTCCTGGCGAAAACCTGCTCCGGCAGAATGTTTCCATTTAGCCCTGAAGCGCTCTGAAAGAAAAGCCCTCGCACGTTGGTCGCGCGAGGGCTTCCATTACCACAAGGGCAACAGGATTATTCAGCAGCAGCGGCTGCTTCTTCAACCTTGGCTGCCTTTTCCTTGGCGCGCTCTTCAGCCTTCTTGCCGGGCTTCGCCTTTTCCGGGTTGGAGCGGGCTTCGCGCTTGGCAAGGCCGGCTTCGTCCATGAAGCGCAGGACGCGGTCGGTCGGCTGGGCGCCGGCAGCGATCCAATGCTGGATGCGCTCGCCATTGATCACGACGCGGTTGGCGTCGTCCTTGCCGAGCATCGGGTTCCACGAGCCGAGCTTCTCGATGAAGCGGCCATCACGCGGCGAACGGGCGTCGGCAACGACGACGGTGTAATACGGACGCTTCTTGGAACCGCCACGGGCGAGACGAATTTTCAGGGACATTGTATTCTCCTTAGGTCTTTAGTTTCTGTGTTTTCGGTTGTCTTGGTATTCCGGCCGCTGCCCTCAGGCGGCGGTATTCTCGTGTGCGCCACCGATATCGGCGGCGATCGCCTCATGATGCCGGATCACTTCCGTGATGATGAAGTTCAGGAACTTCTCGGCAAAATCAGGATCCAGATCGGCATCCCTGGCAAGCTGCCGGAGACGATCGATCTGGTATTCCTCGCGCGCCGGATCGGCCGGCGGCAGATTGTGGGTCGCCTTTAGAACGCCGACCGCCTTGGTGCAGCGGAAGCGCTCGGCGAGCATGTGGACCAGCGCCGCATCGATATTGTCGATCGACTGGCGATAGCCGGATAGCTGGTTCTTGATTTCAGGATCGGTCATGAAATCCTTCGTCCTCACTTCTTCCTGGGAAGGCCGGGGAAGCCGCCACCGAGGCCCGGAAGCTTCGGGCCGCCAAGACCCGGCAGGCCGCCACCGAGACCGGGCATTCCGCCGCCTGGCCTGAAGCCGCTGGCTTCAGCCTGTTTGGCGAGCGCTTCGAGCTGCTTGGGGTCCATCTTGGAGAGATCGGGCATGCCGCCCATTCCACCCATGCCGCCGCCAAGAC
This sequence comes from Rhizobium sp. TH2, assembly GCF_024707525.1. Taxonomy (NCBI): domain Bacteria; kingdom Pseudomonadati; phylum Pseudomonadota; class Alphaproteobacteria; order Hyphomicrobiales; family Rhizobiaceae; genus Rhizobium; species Rhizobium sp. TH2. The sequence goes on from NZ_CP062231.1 coordinate 4,936,650, forward strand.
CGCCGAGACCCATCTTGTTGGCGAGGCCGCCCATCATCTGCTTCATCATGCCGCCGCCCTTGCCGCCGCCCATGGCCTTCATCATGTCGGCCATGCCACGGTGCATCTTGAGCACCTTGTTGATTTCGGCGGCATCGGTGCCGGAGCCGGCGGCGATGCGCTTCTTGCGCGAATGCTTGAGGATATCGGGATTGGCGCGCTCGGCCTTGGTCATCGAGGAGATGATGGCGATCTGGCGCTTGATCGCCTTGTCGTCGAAACCGGCGCCGGCCAGCTTGTCCTTCATGCCCGACATGCCGGGCATCATGCCCATGATGCCGCCCATGCCGCCCATGTTCTGCATCTGCTTGAGCTGTTCGGCGAGGTCGCCGAGGTCGAACTTGCCCTTGGCCATCTTCTGGGCCATGGCCGCCGCTTTTTCGGCGTCGATGGTTTCGGCGGCCTTCTCGACGAGGCTGACGATGTCGCCCATGCCGAGAATACGGTCGGCGATGCGGCGGGGATGGAACTCCTCGAGTTCCGTCATCTTCTCGCCGGCGCCGATCAGCTTGACCGGCTTGCCGGTCACCGCGCGCATCGAGAGCGCCGCGCCGCCACGGCCATCGCCATCCATGCGGGTCAGCACGAGGCCGGTAATGCCGACGCGCTCGTCGAAATTGCGGGCGAGGTTGACAGCGTCCTGGCCGGTCAGCGCATCGGCGACAAGCAGGATTTCATGCGGATTGGACTTCCGCTTGATCTCCGCCATCTCCATCATCAGCGGCTCGTCGATATGGGTGCGGCCGGCGGTGTCGAGGATGACGACATCATGGCCGCCGAGCTTGGCCGCCTGCACGGCGCGGGCCGCGATATCGACGGGCGACTGGCCTTGTATGATCGGGAGCGTATCGACGCCCGTCTGGACGCCCAACTGGCGAAGCTGCTCCTGCGCGGCCGGACGGCGCGTGTCGAGCGAGGCCATCAGGACCTTCTTGCGGTCGCGGCTGGTGAGGCGAAGCGCGATCTTGCCCGATGTGGTGGTCTTGCCCGAGCCCTGCAGGCCGACCATCATGATGACGACGGGAGCCGGCGCATTGAGATCGACGGTCGAACTCTCCGAACCGAGCATCTCGATGAGTTCGTCATGGACGATCTTGACGACCATCTGGCCGGGCTTGATCGATTTCACGATTTCCGCGCCGACGGCCTTTTCGCGCACCCGATCGGTGAAGGAGCGGACGACTTCGAGCGCCACGTCGGCTTCGAGCAGCGCACGGCGAATCTCGCGCAGTGCCGCCGAGACATCCGCCTCCGACAGCGCACCGCGCCCGGTCAGTCCGTTCAATATCGCGCCTAGGCGTTCCTGAAGGCTCTCAAACATTCCATCAATCCTTCTGTCCGGAAATCACTTTTCCGGAACATCGGTATCGGGCCAATTCGAAACAAGAGACAAAGCCGAAAAGCACCCGAGGGCGCAACGCGCTGTCGGGTGTTGACCTCCGGGATCATGGTCTTGCGACGTCCCGGTCGGCTGCTGTCACATATATCGACGGGCAGATGGGCGGGCTTTAACCGCAACGGGCCAGGAAAGTCAAGCGGCCCGGCTTGATCATCTGCTTTGTATGGACAGATCAGGCATGTTTGTATATACATTTATGCGAAGGAGATACTCCAATGTTGAGCATTCGAGACGAGCGGGTTCGAACCCTGGCCCAGGACCTGATGCAGAAGACCGGAGCGCCGACGATCACGGCAGCGATCAGGCAGGCGCTCGAGAATGAGATATCGAGGGCGAGCGAAGAGCCGACCTTTCAAGAAAAGATCAAGACTCTGCAGGATCGAGTCCGGAGCATGGCCAAGCATCCGCCCGACAGGAATTATGTCGATTCCAGAGACGACCTCTGGGATAACTGATGTTTATCGACACTTCGGCAATCATCGCCATCCTTGCCACCGAAGATGACGCGGCGCGATATATCTCCGCGATAAAGGCCGGCACGGATAGATTCACCGGCTCTCACGTTCGCCTCGAATGCGTCATGAATCTCACGAGGATTGTCGGGATAAATCCTGAAGATGCGGATGCAATCTTCAACGATTTCGTTCGCACGTCGTCCATCCGAGTGATCGCTATAGAGGATTCCACTGGCGTGGAGGCGGTGCGGGCCTTTACCCGATACGGCAAGGGGCGTGGTCATCCTGCGCAACTCAATTTCGGCGACTGCCTGTCCTATGCCTGCGCGCGGGAGCACAACGCACCGATTCTCTTCAAGGGTCGCGACTTTGTCCACACGGACCTCGATATCGCCTGATCGCCAGACCACGCCGGAAAATCTGCTGCCCCCGGCTCAATCGACGGGATCGGCGAACTTGAGCAGACGCGGGATCCTGCAATCGATGATGTTGCCGTGGCGCTTGATGGCGCCGGCTTCCTCGAGTTCCAGGATCGCCCTGTTGATCCGCGGCCGCGAGGCGCCGAGGATGGCGCCGAACTCGACCTGGCTCAGCACGAGTTCCAACCGCGCTTCTTCCGGCAGGTCGTCGCCATGGACCTGGCGCAGCGCCGCGAGAAGGAAGCGCGCAACGCGGGCGTCGAGATTATAGAGCGCGATCGTCTCGAGCTGCTGGTTCGTCTCGCGCAACCGCTGGCACAGGAAACTCACGACGGCGTCGGCGGCTTCCGGATTGCGCATCATGAAGGCCCGGAATTCCTGCTTGCCCAGCACATATCCCTCGCTTGCGATCAGCGACACGGCATCGGCCGAACGCGGCTCTCCATCGAGCACCGACATCTCGCCGACAAGCGAGCCGGGCTCGAAATGGCGCAGCGACAGTTCCTTGCCCTGCATGGTGAATAGCGACACCTTGATCCGGCCCTTGGTGAGCAGGATCATGTAATTGCCTTCGTCGCCGCGCTGGAAGATGACGGCGCCCGCGCGCCAGCGGCGAAACTGCGCCAGTTCGGCGGCCTCGGCGATCAGTTCCTTGGGGAGATCCTCGAAGATCGGGAACGACCGCCAGAATGCCAGGCTCTTGTTGATTTCCGACATGGTTCCCCCACCGAATTGTCCCGCTCGTGACTTACACTACGGCATTCCGGTTGCTGGCAACAAGCCGATACCGCGTCAGGTTTGCCGATCAGCGATTCCTGACGTGTAGCAAATGTAACAGCGCGAGGGGCGAAATGATGCAAAGAATAAAGCCACGAACAGAAACACAGCGCTCAACTGGAGCAAAACAACCGGACCTCCAGCCGGCATGACGTTCCAGACCAGACACAAGACCCTCGGGAACCCCCATCCCGGGGGTCTTGTGATTCAGGCGGCGGGAATTTCAGAACTCGTAGTCGAACAGTTCGATCACCAGCCGGTCGCGTGACGCTACGAGTTCGCGGAGCTCGTCGGTATAATAGTCGCGATAGGTCGAGAGCGTGCGGTTCGACGTGTTCTTCGGCGTCGGCGCATTCTTCCTGAGGATTTTTTCCGCATTCGGCTTCATGCCGAACCGCTCGTGGTTCGCCAGCACGAAGTTGGAGAAGTCCTCGGTCAGCGTCTCCGACTTGAACACCTTGTCATAGAGCGCCCAGCGCTTCTGGTGCTTGATCGCCTGGTTCATGTTGCGAATGTTCCACCAACCCATGGCGAGGATCGGATGCGGCGTGGTGACCCGCATGAAGCGGTAGGAATAGAAGCCGAGGAACTTGTTGAGCGACGTCTTGGAATAGGGATGGCCGATCATCACCTCGTTGAGGAATTTCGGATCGGAAAGCGCCCGCAACCAGGTGGCGAAGCTTTCCTTGGGGTTCTCGTTGTCGAACAGTTTCTTGGCTTTCTCGGGGCCGAGCACCTTGCGGACATCGCGGAAGAACAGCACGTTGGGTTGCTTGATCGAATAGGCCCACATCGAGACATACCAGTCCCACGGATTGCGGACGGTAGCGAAGGCATACTTGCCCTGCTTCCAGAAGAATGGACGGCCCTTGGTGACCGGCGCATGCCGGGTGACGCGGATCGGCTTGTCCGCCATGAGCTTTCTCAGGAGCGCGGCGATATAGGTGCTGCCCGTCTTGTAGACGTCCAGATAGATGAACTTCTCGTATTCGATCATGGGCGGATGGTTCCGTAACGCGTCGGGCGGCTCTTTATGCCGGAAACGGCGGATGGTCAATTTGGGTGAGTTGGCTCAGAACGTGTAGCCGAACAGATCGATGAAAAAGCGATCGCGCGTGGCAACGAGATCGCGCAGTTCATCGGTGTAATAATCGCGATAAGTCTCGAGCGTGCGCTTGGAGACGTTCTTGTGCTTGTCGGCCTGCTTGTTGATGACATCGACGGCGCGATCGGTAAAGCCGAGCTGCTGGCCGTTCTTGGCCGCGAAGTCGGCAAATTCCTGGTCGAGCGTTTCCGACTTCATCAACACGTCATACATCGCCCAGCGTTTTTGCGCCGCCACGGCGCCATCCAGCGAATTGATGAAGGGCTTGCGCAGGAACACTTCCGGATAGGGCATCGTCACCCGCATGAAGCGGTAGGTGTAGAAGCCCATGAAGCCCATCAGGCCCGAAGTCGGCAGGCGATGGCCCTTCAGCGCCTGGGCGAGAAACGCCGGGTCGTGCATGCATTTCAGCCACTTGGGAAACGCGACCTTCGGATTGTCCATCTCATAGAGTTCGTTGAGTTTTTCCTGGCCGAAGCCCTGCTTGATGTGCTCGTAGAGCGGGTTTTCCACAGTGTGCCCATAGGCCCACATCGAGACATACCAGTCCCACGGATTGCGGACCGTGGCAAACACCAGCTTGCCACCCTTCCACGTAAACGGCCGGCCCTTGGTGAGCGGCGCATGGCGCTTCACCCGCACCGGCTTTTCGGTCGAGATCTTCTTGAGCAGGAAATTGATATGCGTGCTGCCGGTCTTGTAGACGTCGAGGTAAATGAAGTTCTTGTACTCTATCATCTGAGTTCCGCTTGGGTGGTCCGGCGCCAATTATTCTTGCTGGCCCTAGCATTGCTGGCGCCCGCGCGCAATTCGCCGGGTCTTGCAAAGGTGGCCCACCGCGCTATGTCCATGAGACAGCAACCGGAAAACCACATGCCGAAATCTCGCCAGCCGACCAATCCCTATTACCAGGGACCGAAATCGGACCATTTCAACGGCACCCGATTCTTCAATCCCGGCGGAATTCCACCCGGCACGCTGCGCGATCTCATCAGATGGAAATGGGGCGGCGAGAAGCCGGCGCTCTGGCCGAAGAGCTTTCCGAGCGCCTTCGCCGGAAACAGGCCGGTGGAGCGGATCGAAGGTGCGGGGCTGCGGGTCACCATGATCGGGCATGCGAGCCTGCTGATCCAGACCGCCGGGCTGAATATCCTGACCGATCCGGTCTTCTCCGAGCGCACCAGCCCGTTCTCGTTCCTGGGGCCGAAGCGGCACAACCCGCCGGGCATCGCCTTGGCCGACCTGCCTTCGATCGACCTGATCCTCGTCACGCACAATCATTACGACCATCTCGACCTCGCCTCGCTCAGGATGCTGCAAACAAGGTTCAAGGCGCCCATCATCACGCCGCTGGGCAACGATACGATCATCCGCCGCGCGGTGCAGGATGCGGATATCACGGTGACCGATTGGGGCGATCGGACGGAATTCCGCAATGGCGTGACCGTGCATACCGAGCCCTGCCATCATTGGTCGGCGCGGGGTTCTCGCGACCGCCGCATGGCGCTGTGGGCCGCCTTCGTCATCGAGACGCCTGACAGTAAGATCTATCACATCGGCGACACGGGCTTTCACGACGGCATCAACTATCGCGCGGCGGCGGAGAAGCATGGCGGCTTCCGGCTGGGTATCCTGCCGATCGGTGCCTATGAGCCCCGCTGGTTCATGAAGGGGCAACATCAGAACCCGGAAGAGGCGGTGGAGGGGGTGCGGCTGGCGAACATCGCGCAGGCGGTGGGGCATCACTGGGGGACGTTTCAGCTGACCAACGAGGCGGTGGAGGAGCCGGTCGCCGCACTGGCCGAGGCGCTGGGGAATGCGGGGATTGGGGTGCAGCGATTTCGGGCGTTGAGGTCGGGGGAAGCGGTGGATGTGCCCGCTTGAGCCAGCCGACTTCATGCAACCCGAGGAGGAAACGGAACAGTTGCAAAGCCCAGACGTCCATGCGAGCCTTCGGACGAACTCAAGTTGAGCCCAGATTCGATGCCCAGCCTCCCGATCATCAAAGCCGTTTCAAAGTTAGCGAAATCGGGTCTTAGAGCGACCATTCTCTATTCGCTGTTCTCACTGCTGGTTGCTCCGATTGAGGCGCACGCGGAGAAACCGATTTCAGAGTATCCTGAGGCGCATGCGCACGCTAGATGCATCAAGGAAATCGGTGAACGCTTCGCCGCCGATGAGGGAGAAAATCTGGAACTTGCGAGGAAGGCGATCCCGCTTTGCCGGGAAACGCGTCTCAAGCTGGTGAAAGCACTTCTCTCTTCGGCGACCGACACCCAAATGGTAGTGAAGAGGCTGGAGGAGATGGATTATAATTCGATTTCTCAAGTCATTTGGCAGAGGCGCCAGCACATGCATTAATCGTTGGAACTTCGGTTCCCTTCAAAGATTGGCGCCTTGTCCTTTCATCCCGCTGGGACAATCCCACTGGCAATTTCACCGCATTTGGCCCATATACAGCCGGAAATCTCTAGGAATGACCTGACCATGACGATGGATGCGCAATTCGCGAAGATGAACGGGCTTGGCAACAAGATCCTGGTCGTCGACATGCGCGCTCGTAAGGACAAGGTCACGCCGGCTGCCGCAATTGCACTCGCGGGCAATTCCGAGACCCATTTCGACCAGATCATGGCCGTCTACGATCCCAAGGCGCAAGGCACCGATGCCTGGATCGATATCATCAATTCCGATGGCAGCTTTGCCCAAGCCTGTGGCAACGGCACGCGCTGCGTAGTGCAGGCGCTGGCCGCCGAGACCGGGCGCAAGGCCTTTACCTTCCAGACCATTGCCGGCATTCTCAATGCCGAGGAGCATGACGACGGCTCGATCTCGGTGGACATGGGCAATCCGGAATTCGCCTGGGACAAGATCCCGCTCGCCGAGGAGTTCGCCGATACGCGTCGCATCGAATTGCAGATAGGGCCGATCGACAATCCGATCCTCCATTCGCCATCGGCTGCCTCGATGGGCAATCCGCATGCGATCTTCTGGGTCGAGAAGGATGTCTGGGACTACGATCTCGATCGCATCGGCCCGCTGCTTGAAAACCATCCGATCTTTCCCGAGCGCGCCAATATCTCGATTGCCCGCATCCGCTCGGACAGCGAGCTCGACCTCAGGACCTGGGAGCGCGGCGCCGGGCTGACGCTCGCCTGTGGTTCGGCCGCCTGTGCCGCCGCGGTTTCCGCCGCCCGCACACGTCGCACCGGCCGCCAGGTCAAGATCAACATGCCGAGCGGCGGCCCGCTGTTCATCGACTGGCGCGAAGACGACCATGTCGTCATGACCGGCCCGGCCGAATGGGAATGGTCCGGCCAGCTCGATCCGGCGACCGGCGGCTATGTCCGAGAACGCCAAGAGGCGGCTGCGCAGTGAGTGGCGTCGACGTCATCACCTTCGGCTGCCGACTCAACACCTACGAATCCGAAATCATCAAGGCGGAAGCGGGCAAGGCCGGGCTCAACAATGCGCTGGTCTTCAACACCTGCGCAGTGACTGCTGAAGCCGTGCGCCAGGCGCGGCAGGCGATCCGACGCGCACGCCGGGAAAACCCGGAAAGCCGCATCATCGTCACCGGCTGCGCCGCGCAGACCGAGGGCGCTGCCTTCGCGGAAATGCCCGAGGTCGATGCCGTGCTCGGCAACGAGGAGAAGCTGAAGGCGGCGAGCTATCGTGCACTGCCGGATTTCGGCATTGCCGCCAGCGAAAAGCTCCGCGTCAACGACATCATGAGCGTGACCGAGACCGCGCCGCAGATGGTGAAGCTGATCGACGGGCATGTGCGCGCCTTCATCCAGGTGCAGAACGGCTGCGACCATCGCTGTACCTTCTGCATCATCCCCTATGGACGCGGCAATTCGCGCTCGGTGCCGATGGGCGCGGTGGTGGATCAGGCGCGGATGCTGGCCGAAAACGGCTATTCCGAGATCGTGTTGACCGGCGTCGATGCCACGAGCTATGGCGCGGACCTGCCGGGCATGCCGTCGCTCGGCGTGCTGGCCAAGTCAATCCTCAAGCATGTGCCGGAGATTAGCCGGCTAAGGTTGTCCTCCATCGACAGCGTCGAGGCAGATGATCATCTCTGGGATCTGATCTCCGATGAGCCGCGTTTCATGCCGCATCTGCATCTCTCGCTCCAGCATGGCGACAACATGATCCTCAAGCGGATGAAGCGGCGGCACAGCCGTGAGGACGCAATCGAGTTCGTGGAGCGCGCCAGATCGCTGCGTCCCGAGATGAGTTTCGGTGCCGACATCATTGCCGGTTTCCCGACCGAGACCGACGAGATGTTCGCGAATTCGCTGCTTCTGGCCGAGGAATGTGGCATTGCCAGGCTGCACGTGTTTCCCTTCTCGCCACGACAGGGCACGCCCGCCGCGCGAATGCCGCAGCTGGATCGTGGATTGGTGAAGGCACGCGCGGCACGGCTGCGTGAAACTGGCGGCCGATTGCATCTTGCACATCTCGCCGGCATGGTGGGTACGGTGCAGCGCATGCTGGTGGAGAATACCGGCATGGCGCATACCGAGAATTTCACTGTCGTCGACGGCCTGGGCCTGCCGCCAAGATCGCTGGTGGATGTCAGGATTAGCGGGCATAACGGCAAGCACCTGATTGCCGAGGCGGTTCGGGAGGCGGCATGAGGATGGCGTGGCGTTCGAGTTCACCCCCCTCTGCCCTGCCGGGCATCTCCCCCTCAAGGGGGGAGATGTCACGAAATGACAGAGGGGGGTGCGGCCGCACGCTCTTCGCAAAAATGCTGCCCGGAAAGAACATCGCATGGCGTTAGGCTTCATCAAGAAAATCTTCTCCTTCGGCAGGGATGAAAAACCCGCGCCTGAAGCCGTGGAGCAGGCTCAGTCGATCGAGCCCGTCGTTGCACCTGAGGATGTGCCAGTTCATTCCACCACGGTGCCCGAGATCTCGGATGAGCTGACCCGCATCGCCTCCGAGACAAGCCACGTCCTGCGGCCGGAAGAGCCGGAAATCGCGCCTCTTCCCGTCGAGGAGGAAAGCGACGAGATCGAAGCGGAACTCGAGGCCCAGGCCGAGTCGGTCGCCGAGTTTCAGGAAGCGATCGAGGAAGAGGCCCCGGCAGCGGAGGCTGTAACGGAAGAACTTGCCGAAGCCGAGCCGGAGATTGCCGCCGAACCCGAGACGCCGATCGAAGCGGCTTTCGCCGCAGAACCGGTTCTGGAAATCGCCGAGCCGGAAATCCAGGAGCCTGCCGAAGACGTTGCGCCGAAACCAGAACCAACACCAGAGCCCGAAACCGCACCGATCGAAGAGCCTCGCACTCCGCCGGTCCTGCCACAGGGTTTCGCTTCCGCCTCCGAGCGTGCTGAATCCCTGCCCGTCGAGCCCGAGCGCCGCCTGACCTGGATCGAGCGCCTGCGCCAGGGCCTGTCGCGCACCTCGGCGCAGCTGACATCACAGATCACATCGCTGTTCACCAAGCGCAAGCTGGATGACGACACGCTGCAGGAGCTCGAGGATCTGCTGATCCAGGCCGATCTCGGCGTCGAGACCGCGCTCCGCATCACAGATGCGCTGGCCTCCGAGCGCTATGGCAAGGACGTGAGCGGCGAGGACGTCTCGAAAATCATGGCGGCGGAGATCACCAAGGTGCTGGCGCCGGTCGCCAGGCCGCTGGAACTCGATCTCAATCACAAGCCGCATGTCATCCTCGTCGTCGGCGTCAACGGCACCGGCAAGACGACGACGATCGGCAAGCTGGCGGCAAAACTCTCGCGCGGCGGGTTGAAGGTGATGCTGGCGGCGGGCGATACATTCCGCGCCGCGGCGATCGAGCAGTTGCACATCTGGGCCGAGCGCACCGGTGCCGACATTGTCTCCACCAAGCTGGGCGCCGATGCCGCGGGGCTTGCTTACGAGGCCTATGAGAAGGCCAAGCAATCCGGCCACGACGTGCTGATCATAGACACCGCCGGGCGGCTGCAGAACAAGACCGAGCTGATGGCGGAGCTCGAAAAGATCGTCCGCGTGCTGGGCCGGCTCGATCCGGATGCGCCGCATACCGTGCTTCAGACGCTCGATGCGACGACCGGCCAGAATGCACTCAACCAGGTCGAGATTTTCCGCAATGTCGCGGGCGTCTCGGGGTTGATCATGACCAAGCTCGACGGCACGGCGCGCGGCGGCATCCTCGTCGCGATCTCCGCCAAGCACAAGCTGCCTGTCTGTTTCATCGGCGTCGGCGAAGGCGTGGACGATCTCGAGCCGTTCAATGCCAAGGATTTCGCCGAGGCGATCGCCGGAATCCAGAACAAATAATCCTTCCCATTCGTCCCCGTTGGGACTAATCGGAAACCTTGGAAAACCATGGAAGACAAGATGGCCGAGAACACCGAAGAGACAACTGTGCCCGCGCACAAGGAGAATGTCGGGCTGAAGCTTGTGCTCGAGCTTGGTCCGCTCGCGGTCTTCTTCTTCGCCAATCTCTATGGCGAAAAGCTCGCGATATGGTTTCCCGCGTTGAAAGCGCTCGGCTCCGACATCTTCATCGCCACTGGCTTGTTCATGGCGGCGACCGTGCTGTCTCTTGTAGTCTCCAAGCTCGTGGTCGGCAAGCTGCCGCTGATGCCGCTGATCTCCGGGGTGGTCGTGCTCGGTTTCGGCGCGCTCTCGATCTGGCTGCAGAACGATCTTTTCGTGAAGATGAAGCCGACCATCATCAACACGCTTTTCGGCGTGATCCTGCTCGGCGGTCTCTTTTTTGGTCGCTCGCTGCTCGGCTACGTATTCAATTCGGCCTTCCAGCTCGATGATGAGGGCTGGAACAAGCTGACGCTGCGTTGGGGCCTGTTCTTCCTGTTTCTCGCAGTGCTGAACGAAGTTCTGTGGCGCGGCTTCAACTGGTACTACATGCCCGACGACAAGCTGGCCAATTCCATGTGGATCAGTTCCAAGATATGGGTGGTGATGCCGGTAACCTTCCTGTTCACGCTCAGCCAGATGCCGCTGATCATGAAACATTCCGTCGAGGTCGAGGAGTGACGGCGACTGCCGTTCCCCAGCCGGAGGACAATCGCGGCCTCTGGGCGGCTTTTGTGGTGTTTCTGATCGTCCTGGCGGTCCAGATCGCGCTCGAACGCTATATGAGCCGCCTCTGGATCTGCGAATGCGGCTATGTGAAGCTCTGGGAAGGCGGCGTCAACACGCCGGGCAATTCCCAGCATATCAGTGACTGGTATACGCCAAGCCATATCATCCACGGCTTCCTCTTCTACGGCCTGGGCTGGCTGCTGTTTCGCAACCGGCCGGTCGCGCTCAGGCTTGGATTCGCAGCACTGATCGAGGCTGCGTGGGAGATCCTGGAAAATTCACCCATCATCATCGACCGCTACCGCACGGCCACGATCGCGCTCGACTACTACGGCGATTCGATCCTCAATTCGGCGATGGATACGGTCTTCATGGCGCTCGGCTTCCTCCTCGCCTGGCGCCTGCCGGTGTGGGTGACAGTTCTTCTGGCCATCGCGGCGGAACTCTACACCGGCTACATCATCCGCGACAATCTCACGCTGAACGTCATCATGCTGGTCTGGCCGTTGGATGCGATCAAGGCGTGGCAGGGCGCGGGTTAGGCGGCTTCGAGTTGCTCTATTTCGGGGATGCTCGCCAATTGATCTTTGATAGCGGCCGTCGCGATTTTCAGATCGTAGCTGTGTTGCATGTTGAGCCAGAACTCCGGTGTCGTCTTGAAGAACTTACCAAGGCGAAGCGCGGTATCGGCGCTAACGCCGATTTTCTCTGCGACAATCCGTTCGACTCGAGTACGTGGAACGTGGAGCTTCTTGGCCAGTGCGTAGGGAGTCATTTCGAGCGGGATGAGATACTCCTCGCGCAAGATTTCGCCGGGATGAATAGGGGGCAACATGTCGCCAAGTTTCATGGTCATTCCTTCCGATCAATCATGATAGTCCACGATCTCAACTTGATCCGCGCCACCATCCGACCAGATGAAGCATATGCGCCACTGATCGTTGATGCGGATTGAATGCTGTCCCTTTCTGTTGCCTTTCAAGGCTTCAAGCCGATTGCCGGGAGGAGACAACAAATCCTCGATACGAGCTGCCAAGTTAAGCATGGTCAGCTTTCGTTGCGCCGATTTCATAATATCAGCAGGAAATCCTTTTGATGCTCGGCCTCTTGCGACTGCTTCGGTAACCGAACTCCTATAGGACCGGATCATCGTTCTTTCCTGATTGATGGTATCATAAAGAGATACTATAAAGAAGTCAACGGCAACGTATCGACGACTGATACTAACTCTTCGCCGCGTCCAGCGCTTCCTCGATCTTCGGCAGCAGCTGGTTCTTCACGCTGTCATCCGTGAATGGCCCGACATGCTTGTAGAGGATAACGCCTTCCGGGCTGACCAGGAAGGATTCCGGGATGCCGTAGACGCCCCAGTCGATTGCCGCCGTCCCCTTGGGATCGACGCCGATGGCGCGAAAAGGGTTGCCGAGTTCGCCGAGGAAGGCGAGCGCGTTGTCGTTCCTGTCCTTGTAATTGATACCGACGACATTGATGCGCGGGTCTTGCGAGAGACCGAGGATGATCGGGTGCTCCTGCCGGCAGGGTATGCACCAGGAGGCCCAGACATTGACGAGCGTCAGCTTGCCCTTGACGGCTGCCGTATCGAGCGCCGGCACGGACTGGCCGGCGCGGATGGCGCCTTCGAGCGGTGCGAGCGCCAGAACTGGCGCGGGTTTGCCGATGAGGGCGGAGGGAATAACGGAATTGTTCTTGCCCGACATCAGCTGGAAGAGAAACACGGCGACCAGAGCGCCAAAAATCGCCAGCGGCAGGAAGGCGATGATCAGGCGGCGGGATTTCCTGGGCGGCGTCGGCGTGGCATCCGTCACGTGCGCTCTCCGGACTGTTCGACCGAACGGCGGCGGATGCCTTGCGCCTCAAGCCGCTTGAGTTCTCGTCTCAGCCGCAGGCTTTCGAGCCACGTGTAACCGGTGATCGCGATGAGAACGACAATCGCGATACTCCAGGCGGAGTAGACGTAGAAACTGTGGTCGATCGGCATCATTGGCCTGCCTGCGCCGCACGCGCCGCATGCCGCCGCATGACCGAAATCCGGCGCCGCCAGATCTCGCTGCGGATCGCCATCAGGTGCAGCGTGAAGAACAGCAACGTAAACGCGATCGCCATGACCAGCAAAGGCTTGAGAAATTCCGGATCGATGCTCGGGCCATCCAGCCGCATGACGCTAGCCGGCTGGTGGAGCGTGTTCCACCATTCCACCGAGAATTTGATGATCGGAATATTGACGAAGCCGACGAGGATCATGATGGCGCTGACGCGGGCGGCGCGGCCGGGATCGTCCATGGCGCGGTTGAAGGCGATCAGGCCGAGATACATCAGGAACAACACGAAGACCGAGGTCAGCCGCGCATCCCACACCCACCATGTGCCCCACATCGGCTTGCCCCACAGCGAGCCGGTGACCAGCGCGAGGAAGGTAAAGGCGGCGCCCAACGGGGCTGCCGATTTCGCCGCGACATCCGCAAGCGGATGGCGCCAGACCAGCGTGCCGAGCGCGGCGATCGCCATGACAGTGTAGCACATCATCGACAGCCAGGCCGAGGGCACATGGATATACATGATGCGGACCGTTTCGCCCTGCTGGTAGTCGCCCTCGGTGGCGAAGCTGAGATAGATGCCGATGGCGAACAGGATCGCCGTCACGCCCGCCAGCCACGGCAGGATGGCGCTCGCAATCGCGATAAATCGCGTCGGGTTGGCGAGCGAGGTGAGCTTGGATTGGGTTGCAGTGGTTTCTGTCATCGGCGCTTCCATAGCCTGTTTACCAGCGGCTCGCAATTGATCTGGGTCAGGCGCGCCGCTCACAATTCGGTCATTCCGACGATGCGCGCAGCGCCAGGCTTGCGGCAAAAGGTCCGATCACGGCGAAGAACAGGCTGAGCGCCAGAAGAGCGAGGAATGGCGGCAGGAATGGGGCCGGGTCTTCCACAGCGGCATAGACAGCCGAGACGCCGAAGATCAGCACCGGGATTGTCAACGGCAGGACGAGGATCGAGACGATCAGCCCGCCGCGCGGCAGCGACACGGCGACCGCTGCACCTGCGGCACCGATGAAGGTGATCGCAGGTGAACCGGCGAGCAGGGTCAGCACCAGCGCACCGATCGAGATCTCGTTCATGTTCATGAACAGGCTGAGCAGCGGTGCCGCGATGACCAGCGGCAGCACGCCCGCGACCCAATGCGCCAGGCATTTAACGAAGACGATGAGCGTCAGCGGCGTTTCCTGCATCATCAAGAGGTCGAGCGAACCATCGTCACGCTCGGCTTGGAACAGGCGGTCGAGGCCGAGGAGCGAAGCGAGCAGCGCGCCGATCCACAGGATGGCGGGGCCGATGCGGGAGAGCAGGTTGAGATCGGGGCCGACGCCGAAGGGGATCACGGTGACGATGATCATGAAGAACAGGATGCCCGTCAGCATGCCGCCGCCAGCGCGGATGCCGAGCTTGATGTCGCGGAGGAAGAGGGCGGTCATGATTGGGTGCCCCGGCGAGTTGCTTCAATCATAATAGCCACGCACGAAAACTATGATGCTCTCTGAGGGCAGTTCAGGTTCATCTTGATTGGGCGCATATCCGCCAATCCCCAGCGGAAGTGAAGTGAAGCCGTCATTCTCGACCGCGACATCTGCGTCAAGCTCACGTATTCGCGTAATCATGTCGGCAAAAGGCAAGCCCAGCAGGTTCAATCCGTTCAGCGTTGGCTGTGCAGGTTCCGCAAACTCGACTGCTTCCACCAGCCCATGTATATCGTCGTAGTAGACGAAACATTGGAGGCCTGTGTAGTAGTCACACGGATAGGTTTCCGTCCCGCTTCGCCTGAAGTTCTCAAACTCCATGCCCAGTGCGGCTCGAACTTCGCTTGGCGTCATGCCGAGCCGAATAGGCCCAACCCCCTCGTAGCTGCGAATGTCAAATTTCACGACGCAAGCTCTCCGTGATACTCAAACCCCTTCATCTCCAGCCTCTGCGCGTTCTCCAGCCCCAATTCCTGATGCGTCGCGGCAATGATGATCCCGCCCCTCGCCAAATGCCCCCACATCAGCCCCGCGAACAATTCCTCCGACTGCACATCGACCGCCGCTGTCGGTTCATCGAGCAGCCAGACTGGCCGCCAGGCGCACAGCAGCTTCGCCATAGCCATGCGGCGCTGCTGGCCGGCGGAGAGGTAGCCGAAGGGGAGATGCAGGAGTTCGGCGAGGCCCAGTTGCACGGCGGCCTGCTCGGGTTCCACTCCAGCGCCGCCGGAGAAGTCGCCCATGAAGCGCTTCCAGAACACGAGGTTCTCCTCGACCGTCATCTCGCGCTTCATCGCATTGCGATGGCCGAGATAATGGCAGGCCTCGGCGGCGCGCGGCACTTGGACGCCTGCCACGGAAATCGAAACCTCTCCCCTTTCGTGCGAAAGGAGACCGGCGATCACCCGGATCAGTGTCGATTTGCCCGAACCATTCCGCCCGGTCACGATAAGCGCCTCACCCGCTTGAAGCGAAAACGAGATGCCGGAAAAGATGAGGTCTTCGCCGCGTCGTGCCGCGAGATCGCTCACCGTCAATACAGTCAAATCCGCCTCCGACCCGGCTCACGCCGCAACGCAAAAAAATTATCGTTTGGTCCCAAGTTTGTATGGCACCTTGTTGAGAAATTATCTATATCAACAGCAACCACGCCAGCAGCCGGTGTGATTATCATCCTAGCGCCGAACTTGGAATTGCGGGGGCAATTCTACGTGCGGACAGCGGAAATGGCTGCACCCGCATCCCAACAAGCGCCTGATGGCGCCGGGCGTTCGCACGTCAGTTCAAAGCTGATCAGACGAAACGGGTTCATTTCATGTCAAAATCCCACGACAGTTTTAATTGCCGCAGCACGCTCACCGTGAACGGCAAGGAATTTGTTTATTACAGCCTTCCCAAGGCTGAGGCGAACGGCCTCGCCGGCATTTCAAAACTCCCCTTCTCGATGAAGGTGCTGCTCGAAAACCTGCTCCGCAACGAGGATGGCCGTTCGGTCACCAAGGAAGACATCGAGGCGGTCGCCGCATGGCTGACCAATCGCGGCCTGACCGAATATGAAATCGCCTATCGCCCCGCCCGCGTGCTGATGCAGGATTTCACCGGCGTACCCGCCGTCGTCGACCTCGCCGCGATGCGCGATGCCATGGTCTCGCTCGGCGGCGACCCGGAAAAGATCAACCCGCTGGTGCCCGTCGATCTCGTCATCGACCATTCCGTCATCGTCGATGAGTTCGGCACGCCGACCGCGCTCGCCCGCAATGTCGAGCTTGAATACGAGCGCAATGGCGAGCGCTACCGCTTCCTGAAATGGGGCCAGCAGGCATTCGAGAATTTCCGCGTCGTGCCCCCCGGCACCGGCATCTGTCATCAGGTCAATCTCGAATATCTCGGCCAGACTGTCTGGACGCGGGACGAGGACGGCGAGACGACCGCCTATCCCGACACTTGCGTCGGCACCGATTCGCACACGACCATGATCAACGGCCTCGGCGTGCTCGGTTGGGGCGTCGGCGGCATCGAAGCTGAAGCGGCCATGCTCGGCCAACCGGTTTCCATGCTGCTGCCCGAAGTCATCGGCTTCAAGCTGACGGGTGCGGCCAAGGAAGGCGTCACCGCCACCGACGTCGTGCTCACCGTCGTGCAGATGCTGCGCAAGAAGGGCGTGGTTTCTAAATTCGTCGAATTCTTCGGCCCCGGGCTTGATTCGATGTCGCTCGCCGACCGTGCGACGATCGGCAATATGGGTCCGGAATATGGCGCCACATGCGGCTTCTTCCCGGTCGATGGCGAGACCATCAACTACCTCACGATGTCCGGCCGCGAGACCGACCGGATCAAGCTCGTCGAGGACTATTCCAAGCTGCAGGGCATGTGGCGCGATTCGGAAGGCGCCGACATCGTCTTCACCGATACGCTGGAACTCGATCTCGGCAGCGTCGTGCCCTCGATGGCCGGCCCCAAGCGCCCCGAAGGCCGCATCCCGCTCGAAGGCATTGCCTCGGGCTTCGAAGCCGCCCTCGAAACCGACTACAAGAAGCCCGGCCAGCTGAAAGTGCGCTATCCGGTCGAAGGCACCGATTACGACCTGGGCCATGGCGATGTGGCGATTGCCGCCATCACCTCCTGCACAAATACGTCCAACCCCTCGGTGCTGATCGCGGCTGGCCTGCTCGCCCGCAATGCGGTCGCCAAGGGCCTGAAATCCAAGCCCTGGGTCAAGACTTCGCTGGCACCGGGAAGCCAGGTCGTCGCCGAATATCTCGGCCGGTCGGGCCTGCAAGATGATCTCGACAAGCTCGGCTTTAACCTGGTCGGCTTCGGCTGTACGACCTGCATCGGCAATTCCGGACCGCTGCCGGCGCCGATCTCCAAGACGATCAACGACAAGGGCCTGATCGCCGCCGGCGTGCTCTCGGGCAACCGCAACTTTGAGGGCCGCGTCTCGCCCGACGTGCAGGCGAATTACCTCGCCTCGCCGCCGCTGGTGGTCGCTTATGCTCTCGCCGGTTCGGTGCAGATCGACCTGACCGAGGAGCCGATCGGCAACGACCAGCAGGGCAACCCTGTGTTCCTCAAGGATATCTGGCCCTCCTCCAAGGAGATCCAGGAATTTATCATGAAATATGTGACGCGCGAACTCTACGCGTCGAAATATGCCGATGTGTTCAAGGGCGATATCAACTGGCAGGAAGTCAAGATCCCCGAAGGCAAGACCTACGCCTGGGACGATAATTCGACCTATGTGCAGAACCCGCCGTATTTCGTCGGCATGAAGCAGGCGGCGATCGGCGTCACGGACATCAAGGGCGCGCGCGTGCTGGGCCTCTTCGGCGACAAGATCACCACCGACCACATTTCTCCGGCCGGTTCGATCAAGGCGGCCTCACCGGCCGGCAGCTACCTGATCAATCACGGCGTCTCGGTGGCCGACTTCAACCAGTACGGCACGCGCCGTGGCAATCATGAAGTGATGATGCGCGGCACCTTCGCCAATATCCGCATCCGCAACCATATGCTCGGCCCGAACGGCAAGGAAGGCGGCTTCACGATCCACTATCCCTCGAAGGAGGAGATGTCGATCTACGACGCGGCGATGATGTACAAGGAAGAAGGCGTGCCGCTGGTGATCTTCGCCGGCGTCGAATACGGCAACGGCTCGTCGCGCGACTGGGCGGCCAAGGGCACCAACCTGCTCGGCGTCCGCGCCGTGATCGCCCAATCCTTCGAGCGCATCCACCGCTCCAACCTCGTCGGCATGGGCGTCGTGCCCTTCGTCTTCGAGGATGGTTCGAGCTGGCAGTCGCTCAATCTCAAGGGCGACGAAGTGGTGACGATCGAGGGCCTGGCCACGATCAAGCCGCGCCAGAAGACGGTCGCGCACGTCACCTATGGCGATGGCACGGTGAGGGACATCCCGATCATCTGCCGCATCGATACGCTGGATGAGATCGACTACTTCCACAATGGCGGGATTTTGCAGCAGGTGCTGCGGGATCTGGCTGCGTAAGCGGCTCAGGTCCAAACAAAACCAGGCCGCCGGGAGCGATTCCGGCGGCTTTTTCATGGGCCGCGCAACCCTCTCCGCCGTCATCCTAGGGCTTGTCCCTAGGATTTGGTGAGTAAGAGATGGACGGTTACCTTGCCGCGAATAGCACGCTCACCAGATGCTCGGCACAAGGCCGAGCATGACGTCGCGGGTGAGTGGGCCTCGGCTAGCGACTGCTGCTCAATCATCACCGGGCTTGATGCGCGGTTCAACAAATATCGCTTTTCCTTATGAAAGCTTCGGCTATCTTCCAGCGATGCATTCTCGCGAGGCCGCCATGCCGATCCATGAATACCTGCCCTATCTCGCCGTCGCCTGGACGGCCTATTTCATCGCGGTGGTCAGCCCTGGCCCGGCGACGCTGGCGCTGGCGGCGACGTCGATGACCTCGGGCCGCGCGGCGGGTGTGTCACTGGCGCTTGGCGTCTATACCGGTTCGTTCATCTGGGCGTGCCTGACATCGGCCGGGCTGGCGGCGATCCTGACCGCCTATGCCGGCCTGCTGACGATACTCAAGATCATCGGCGGACTATATCTGCTGTGGCTCGCCTGGAAATCGTTCCGCTCGGCGATGACGGCTGACGAAGTGCATCTCGCGGCTCTCGCCAACAAGGAGCTGACGCGCCGGCAACTCTATTTCAAGGGGTTGATGCTGCACCTGACCAACCCGAAGGCCATTCTCTCCTGGCTCGCGCTGCTGTCGCTCGGCCTGCCGCCCGGTGCGCCGGCCTCGATCTTCGCGGTCTTCATAGCGGGGTGCCTAGTGATCGGCTCGACGACTTTCATCGGGCTCGCGATCCTGTTTTCGACCGGCCCGGTGCGGCGGGGCTATACCCATGCGCGGCGGTATATCGATGCCTTCGTGGGGGTGTTTTTTGCGGCGGCGGGGGTGAAGCTGCTGACGGCGAGGATTTGAGCGTTCGTTGGCCGAGGCTTCCCCGATCATAAACCGGAGAATGGCCGACGGAAGCCGGCTGTTTCTTGAGCTACCGCAGTCGGTCTATCCTGATGCTGCGGTCGAGCATTTGAAGATGTTGCCGCGTGCCGAGCTGGTCGATTTCCTCGACACGATCCCCGAATCGTGGATCGACTTCCGGTTCGAAGGACACGAGTTCAGCATCAACGATCAGCTGGGGGAATTCTGGTTCTTCGTCAAGGACCCGGTGTGTCCGGATTCGATTCTCACACGGATACGAGATCATTTTGTGAGGCTGGTGGGTTAACTCGTATCGAGGTTACCCTTCTGTAAGGCTTCCTAAAACTACTCCGCCGCTTCCGTCTTCTGCCCAAACCGCTTCTCGATGTAATCCACCACCAGTGCCTCGAAATCCTCGGCGATTTTCGGGCCGCGCAGCGTCAGCGCCTTCTTGCCGTCGATGAAAACAGGCGCGGCCGGGGTTTCGCCCGTGCCGGGGAGCGAGATGCCGATATCGGCGTGCTTGGACTCGCCCGGGCCGTTGACGATGCAGCCCATGACGGCGACGTTGAGAGCCTCGACGCCGGGATATTTTTCGCGCCAGATCGGCATGTTCTTGCGCAGGTCGCGCTCGATGTTCTGGGCGAGCTCCTGGAAGACGGTCGAGGTGGTGCGGCCGCAGCCGGGACAGGCGGCGACGACGGGGAGGAACTGGCGGAAACCCATGACCTGCAGGAGTTCCTGCGCCACGATGACTTCCTTTGTGCGGTCGCCGTTCGGCTCGGGCGTCAGCGAAACGCGGATCGTGTCGCCGATGCCCTGTTGCAGCACGTAGCCCATGGCGGCTGACGAGGCGACGATGCCCTTCGAGCCCATGCCCGCCTCGGTGAGGCCGAGGTGGAGCGCGTGGTTGGAGCGCTGGGAGAGGGCTGAATAGCAGGCGATCAGGTCTTGCACGTTGGAGACCTTGGCCGACAGGATAATGCGGTTGCGCGGCAGGCCGATGTCCTCGGCGAGCTCGGCCGACAGCAGCGCCGACTGGACGATCGCCTCGCGCGTCACGTCGCGGGCCGACATCGGCGAACCCTCAGCGGCGTTCTTGTCCATCAGGCTGGTCAGAAGTTCCTGGTCGAGCGAACCCCAGTTGACGCCGATGCGGACCGGCTTGTCGTAGCGGATCGCCATTTCGACGATATCGGCGAACTGCTTGTCCTTCTTGTCCCTGAAGCCGACATTGCCGGGATTGATGCGGTATTTCGCGAGCGCCTCGGCGCAGGCCGGATGGTCGGCGAGCAGTTTATGGCCGATATAGTGAAAATCGCCGATCAGTGGCACATCCATGCCGAGGCGGAGCAGGCGTTCGCGGATCTTCGGCACGGCCGCCGCGCTCTCGTCGCGATCGACGGTGATGCGCACGATCTCCGAACCCGCCTTGAAGAGTTCGGCAACCTGCTTGACCGTGCCGTCGATATCGGCGGTGTCGGTATTGGTCATCGATTGCACGACAACGGGCGCGCCGCCGCCGACGATCACGCCGCCGACATCGACGGCGATGGAGGCACGGCGCGGCTTGGGGGCGAATTCGGCAAAGGCGGACATCGGAAAATCTCTAGTGTCTGACAGGCTTCAAGTGGCAAGGGCAGAGGTGAAAGTCAATCCTGCGGCAAATTGATGACGATCAGTTTACCGAAGACGGCGCAGGTCCGCGCTATTTTCGCGCAGTTCGGTCGTGACCGTCCGGTTGCGGCGCGCGCCGCCGATGCCTATGCTCCTGCCCAACAGAGATGACGGGAGGCTGACATGACGTTCAGGGCGCTGTTGGTGGAGAAGGCCGACGACGGCACGATCACACAATCCGTGCAGGAGCTCGATGACGACCGGCTGCCTGAGGGCAATGTCACGGTTCGGGTCGAATATTCAACGCTGAACTACAAGGACGGGCTCTGCATGCACGGCCAGGGCGGGCTGGTCCGCACCTATCCACATGTGCCGGGCGTGGATTTTTCCGGCGTGGTGGAAGAGTCCTCCGATCCGCTCTACCGGCCCGGCGACCGCGTGGTGCTGACCGGCTGGCGCGTCGGCGAGTTGCGTTGGGGCGGCTATGCCTCCCGCGCGAGGGTCAATGCCGATTGGCTGGTGAAGCTGCCGGAGGCGATCTCGACGCGCAACGCCATGGCCATTGGCACCGCAGGTCTTACATCCATGCTGGCGGTCATCGCGCTGGAAAAGGCGGGGCTGACACCAGATAAGGGCGAGGTTCTGGTGACGGGTGCGGCCGGTGGCGTCGGCTCGGTCGCCGTCGCCATCCTGGCGAAGCTCGGATACCGAGTCGCGGCCGTCACCGGACGGGCCGAGGCTGCGGACTATCTTAAAGAGCTCGGCGCTGAAACAATTGTCGCCCGGACTGAATTGGCGGAAGCCAGCAGCAAGCCGCTCGAATCCGAGCGTTGGGCGGCAGCGGTGGATGCCGTGGGTGGCGAGATGCTGGGGCGCGTCCTGAAGCAGATGAAGTATAATGGCGCGGTCGCCTCGATCGGGCTTGCGGGCGGGGCGGCTGTCCCGTCCTTCACCGTCATTCCGTTCCTGCTGCGCGGGGTCAACCTGCTCGGCATCGACTCTGTGATGAAACCCTACCAGCCGCGTCTTGAGGCATGGAACCGCCTCGTCAGCGATCTCCCGATGGATAAACTCGAGAGGATGATCTCCGAACACGGTCTTCAAGACATGCCCGCCCTCGGGAAGAAGATCATCGAGGGCGGAGTGAAGGGGCGTGTCGTGGTCGATCCGAACCGTTGATCAGAGCACGAAGTCGGTTGCGGTCATTGAGGTCAGACCAGTGACGTTGACCGCGAAATCGGCTTGGCGGTCGCCGTTGACGTCGGCGCTGAGCACGCCGCTTGCGAAGCGCAACTGACCGGCCTGGCCCGTGAACGAGGCGATGCCCTGGAAGGTGAAGGCCTGATCGCCGCCGCCAGTGACAGCGTCTATGGCGGAGAGGTCGATCAGGTCGCCGTCGGCGCGGGTGAAATCGCCGATCTTGTCATTGAGGCCGGCGAGGCTGTCAGTCACGGCCTGGAACACGAAGACATCGCTTCCGGCATCTCCGAGCATGGCGTCAAAACCGGCGCCGCCGACGATCACGTCATCTCCGCCAAAGCCGAAGATAGTGTCGGTGCCGGCCAGACCCATCAGCGTATTGTCATCGTCGGTGCCGCCAATGATGTCGGCATTTCTGGAGCCGACGGCGTTCTCGATCGAGATGATCTGCTCGGTGCGCGATGCACCGGTCTGCACAAGGCCCGCGGCGAGATCGATGATCACGCCGGTGTCGCCAATGACGGTGCTTTCATGGCGGAACTGGTAGGAGATCGTGTCGCTGCCGGCGCCACCGTCGAAGCCGTTCTCCCAGCCTTCGCTGTTGAAAATGTCCTTGCCGCCGCCGCCAAGATAGGCGCTTTTCAGCGTGGTGAGGAAGAACTGGTCGTTGCCGCCGCGACCTTCGACGATGTCGAAGCCCCCCAGCGAAGAGAAGCCGGTACCGATATAGGTGTCGCTACCTTTGCCGAGTGTGATTTGGTTGCCGCCTTCGAAGGCATTGAAGACAGTGTCCTTGCCGCTGCCGGCATCGACGAAATTGTCGCCGCCGAGGTCGTCGTCGCGGTCGAGCACCACAGTGTCGTTGCCGCCAAATGCCTGAATTTCGAGCGACGGGCGACCGTTCTGGTCGATCCGGTCGTTTCCATTCGTACCTCTGATGATCCTAGCCATGTCCCTCTCCATCGGTGGGATACTGTTTCAATGGAGGTGTTATCGCAGCATCGGCCGAGAGGCGCGGTTACGCGGGGAACAGGTGCGATGGAATGGTGGCTAAAGACAAGACGGGCGGGCTATTCGGATTATTCGGCGGGCTATGCATTTTTTCGAAAAAAATTTGTCGGGCTCAAACTTCGAGCATGGAGACTTCCTTGGCGGAGGAGAGCACGATCAGGGTTTCGGTGCGCATCAGGCCTTCGATACCCTTGAGCTCCTGTGCCAGGAACCGCTCAAGCTCGCGCGTGTTTTTCAGTCGGACCTTGAGCAGGTAGTTCCAGGCGCCCGTTACGTGATGGCATTCAAGCACCGCGCCGCTGGCGGCGACCTTCTTGAGAAACGCCGCCTCCACCTCCGGTTCGTTCCAGCCGACGAAGACGAAGGCGAGCAGGTCGAGCCCGACCTTCTCCGGATTGACCGCTGCATGGAAGCCCGAAATGATCTCGTTGCGTATCAGCCGCTTGATCCGGTCGTTGACGGTCGAGGGCGCGAGCTTCAACTCCTGCCCGATTTCGGCGAGCGATAGTCTGTCGTTTTTTTGAAGCAAAGCCAGAAGACTGCGATCAGTTTCGTCTAATATGCTCATGACATCATCCCGAATTAGCAAATCGTTTCTGCGGACCTTAATGGCAAAGCGGCCGGGCCGAAAGACTGATATTGGTCAAGTTTGTACACACGACCGAAAACCTGTAGGCACTCCTGAACTCTGTCAACCACTGGACGCCGCCATCCTGCATTCCGTTTTCCGGCACGAGGACAAGTTTTCGTGACCTGACGTCAGCCACAATCAATCTATTTTGATTTATGTGTGAGGTCTGTTTGTTCTATAAGCAAGCCGGATGCAGCGGGAGGACCAGGGCTGGGCACGTGCATCTGTCTGGCGAGAAAGCGGGAAATGTTGCGCATCGTAACCCTTTTCATATCGATCGTGCTGCCGGCATTGGCAGCGACGACCCTTGTTTTGGGGACCGTATCCGCCGAGGAGATCAGCCGTTCCGCGCCTGTCGGTATTGTAGAACTCTTTACATCGCAAGGTTGTTCCAACTGTCCCAAGGCGGATCGGGCCATCGAGGCGCTTGCGGAAAGCGATGATGTCGTCACGATCACCTACCACGTAGACTATTGGAACTATCTCGGCTGGGAAGATACGCTCAGCGCCAAGGAGAATACCGAGCGTCAATATGGTTATGCCAAGACGCTTGGGATTCGCAATGTATTCACGCCACAGATTATTCTCAACGGCCTGCACGACGCGAAAGTGTCCGACGCCGGCAAGATAAGGGCACGGCTTGCAAGCCTCGACAACGGCGGCGAGCGCCTGAGCGTGCCGGTCACCGCCAGCCTGTCACCCGCCGAAATGACGATCAGTATCGGCGACGGCGCGGGCAATGCCGACGTGATCATCGCCTATTACAAGAAGCACACGGTGGTCGAAATCAAGACCGGCGAGAACGAAGGCAAGAAGATCACCTACCGCAATGCCGTGACCAAGCTCGAGACGGTCGGCATGTGGGACGGCAAGGCCCTGACCATCAAACTGCCGGCCGCACTTCTCGCCAAGCGCGGGTTCGACGGCTGCGCGATTCTCCTGCAATCGCATGATGCCAACGGCAATCCCGGCCGTATATTGGGCGCTGCTTCGCTCTAGATCGCTTCATTGTTAAATGGAATCATTCTGTTGGCCGAGACGGAGTCGGATATTCGTTCGGTCGGCGCGGGTCGTAGCCCAGTTTTACGGCCAAGGCGACCGAACGAATAGGCGGCCCGTATCGGCCAACCCCGAAGGGGCCGGGCATCTTTCCGCCAGGGCAGAGGCGATCGGCTCGGGCGTACATCGGGGTATGCCCTTCGCCAATCGCCTCTGCCCTGACGAAAACCTGCTCCGGCAGAATGCTTCCATTTAACAATGAAACGATCTAAGCCTGCTTGCATTTTCGATAGCGGCTCCTGCAAAACAATCTTGCAATTCGGTCTTCTTCAGGCAAACTGTCACCAATTCGTCATCCTGCGTTGCGCGGGTGACGGGCAGATTGCGCGAATGGGGTCAAATGTCGGATCACGGCGAGCACACAGGATCGGCCGAACGCAGAGGCCGGATCGTCATCGACCTGAGGGAATACCGCGACGCCCGCGACCCGATGCCGGTGACGTTCCACCGCCTTGAACTCAATCAGATTCTCCGGGTCTATGGCCGCATGGTCGGAGAGAGCGAATGGCGCGACTACGCCATCGATCATTTCAAGGAGAAGGCGGTGTTTTCCGTCTTCAAGCGGTCGGGTGACCTGCCGGCCTACCAGATCGAGAAGAATCCCAAATTCGCTGCAAAACAAGGTGCCTTCTCCGTCGTCAACACCCAGGGCCGCATTCTCAAGCGCGGCCACGACCTCGCCCAGGTCATGAAATTCTTCGACAAGGTCCAGAAGCTCCAGGACTGAACCACTTCTTCCAACCCTCCCAAATTGACCTTCAGGCAGCCGTCGCGTAAAGCGCGGGCATGACGACATTCGCAATCCTTCTCGGCGGGCCGGTTTCGGTCAATCCTCGGCTTTTGACGCAGCTCGAAGGCGTGCGCACGATCGCCGCCGATAGCGGTATCAGGCACGCGGGAGCCCTGGGATTGCTGCCCGAACTCTGGGTCGGCGATTTTGATTCCTCGACGGAGGAACTCGCTGTCGAATATGCCGAAGTACCACGGCTCGAATATCCCTCGGAGAAATCGCTGACCGATGGCGAACTTGCGGTGCAGACCGCGCTCGAACGCGGCGCAACCCGCGCCGTGCTTGTCGGCGCGCTGGGCGGCGAGCGGGCCGATCACGCCTGGGCGCATCTCGTGCAGGCCATGGCGCTGTCCGCTGCCGGCATAGAAGTGCTGCTGACATCGGGCGACGAGGAAGGCTATCCGTTCTGGCCGGGATCGATGCTGCTCGACCTACCCAAGGCCAGCCTGTTTTCCGTGCTCGGTCTCGACGCGCTCGATGGCCTGACGATCCGCAATGCGCGCTATCCGCTCGATGATTTCCATTTGCCTTTCGGCTCGTCGCGCACCATTTCCAATGTCGCGGAAGGCGCTGTCTCGTTCAGCCTCCGCGCCGGTCGCGCGCTGGTCCTGGCGCGCCCGCATGATTTTTCCGGAGTATGATATTGGCACCGCCGATCCTGAAACTCGACGACATCCATCTGAATTTCGGCGGCACGCCGCTGCTTTCGGGCGCCAGCCTGCAGCTGGAACCCGGCGAGCGAATCTGCCTTGTCGGCCGCAACGGTTCAGGCAAATCGACGCTGATGAAGATCGCGGCGGGGCTTGCCGAACCGCAGAGCGGCGAGGTGTTCCGCCATCCCTCGGCGACGGTCCGCTATCTCAACCAGGCGCCTGATTTCGAGGGTTTTGACACCGTCGAGGCCTATGCCGCGGCTGGGCTGGGACCGTCCGACGATCCCTATCGGGTCACCTACCTGCTCGAGCATCTCGGGCTGACCGGCCATGAGCATCCTTCCAGCCTGTCCGGCGGCGAGATGCGGCGGGCGGCCCTTGCCAAGGTCATGGCGCCGGAGCCGGATATCCTGTTGCTCGACGAGCCGACCAACCATCTCGACCTGCCGACCATCGAATGGCTGGAAGGCGAACTCCAGAAGACCAGGAGCGCGTTGATCCTGATCTCGCACGACCGGCGTTTCCTGGAGAAAGTATCGACGGCGACGGTCTGGCTTGATCGCGGCACGTCGCGGCGTCTCGATCGCGGTTTCGGCCATTTCGAGGCCTGGCGCGACAAGGTGCTGGAGGAAGAAGAGCTCGAACAGCACAAGCTCGGCAAGCAGATCGAACGCGAGGAACACTGGCTGCGCTATGGCGTCACCGCGCGCCGCAAGCGCAATATGCGCCGTCTCGGCCAGTTGCAGGATTTGCGCCAGGAGCACCGCTCGCATCGCGGCGCGCTCGGTTCCGCCCGGGCGACGGTGGCGGAGGCCCGCGATTCCGGCAAGCTGGTGATCGAGGCCGAGAAGATCACCAAGTCCTATGGCGACCGGGTGATTGTGTCGCCCTTCTCGCTCCGGGTCCATCGCGGCGACCGGATCGGCCTCGTCGGCCCGAACGGCGCCGGCAAGACGACGCTACTCAAGATGCTGACCGGCCAACTCGAACCTGATTCGGGCACGGTGAAGCTCGGCACCAATCTCGAAATGGCAACGCTCGACCAGAAGCGCGAGGATCTCGATCTCGAGGAAACGCTCGCCCATTACCTGACCGACGGACGGGGCGACAACCTGCTGGTCAATGGCGTCGCCAAGCATGTCACCGGCTATATGAAGGATTTTCTGTTCCAGCCCGAACAGGCTCGCACCCCGATCCGCAATCTCTCGGGCGGAGAGCGCGCGCGGCTGATCCTGGCGCGCAATCTTGCGCGTCCGTCCAACCTGCTGATCCTCGACGAACCGACCAACGATCTCGACATCGAGACGCTCGATCTCTTGCAGGAAATCGTGTCCAGCTATGCCGGCACCGCGATCCTGGTCAGCCACGATCGCGACTTCCTCGACCGCACCGTCACCTCGACGATCGCACCGGCCGATCCGGAAAATCCGGATGGCCGCTGGATCGAATATGCCGGCGGCTATACCGACATGCTTGCCCAGCGCCGCGACGCGCAGGCCGAGCGGAAGCGGGAAGAGCGCGACAAGCGCCCTGCCGCTTCGGCTGTGTCGTCGGACGAGCCGTCCAAGGGGAAGGCCAAGCTCTCCTACAAGCAGAAATTCGCCATCGAGAGCCTGCCGAAGAAGATGGCGGAGAGACACGCGGAAGTCGCCAAACTCGAAGCAAGAATGGCCGACCCGGCTTTCTTCACAAAAGACCCGGATGGGTTCGCCAGGGCCGCCAAACTGACGGAAGCCGCGCGCGCCGAGATCGCCCGCATGGAAGAAGAGTGGCTGGAACTCGAAATGCTCCGCGAGGAACTCGAGGGCTGAAGCGCTAACCCACCTGAAACGACAAACCCGGTGCTGGAGGACACCGGGCTTGCCGTAGGGAGGGGATCAGTATTGTCAACGTTCTTGATCGTCTGGCATCGGGCCGCCGTGTTGCAGGGGGTCGGGCGGTCCTTGGGGGTGGTGCCTGGGCGGGAGGAGAACCTCGGGCACTGGTGGTCAGTCGATCAGGTCATCAGATCAATCGCAGATGCGAACCTTCTTGATGTAGACATTGCCCCAGTCGTCGTAGCGCTTGATCTTCTTGACGAAGCAATAGTCGTCATAGTCGTAACGGGGGGATACGACGACCACGCCCCAATGATGGCGCTTCCAGCCATGGTGATGATGGCGATGCTTCCAGCCGGCTTCTGCGGTGGCGGCAAACGAGACGGTGGCGACGAGGGCGGCGGAGGCTGCGATGATGAACTTTTTCATGATGTTTGTCCTCTGGGGGTTCGTGTTGGGTTGAAGTGCCGTTCAGTTCTTCAGTTCTTTGTGGATGTCTTTGCTCATCCGTTGATGTTGTTTTCCCACATCCCCATGCTCGCCGCTGTTTCCGCGGGAACAGGGCTGAAAATTCAACGAAATATGAAGCGCACGACGCAAATCGACGCCATTTCGCTCAAGCCCCTTGGCGAAGCGCTGCTTCTTTTGTATTGAGTGGCGTGGATGGTCCCGTAGCTCAGCAGGATAGAGCACCAGATTCCTAATCTGGGGGTCACTGGTTCGAATCCAGTCGGGATCGCCAACGAAATCAACTACTTAAAGGGTGATTCTCGACCCTTTATGTTGCGTGAATGTTGCAACGAGTTCCCGAGATTTCCAATGGTTTCCACATGGGCGCGGCGAATCCATGCGACATGAAATGCAACATGGGCGGACTAACTGAGAAAGCAAAGACCGACCCAGTTGGCGGAGACCGCTGAGAACATTTGGACAAAATTGCTGACTTACTGCAGTTCCCAAAACAGCCTTGGCGGCATTCAGGCATTGGGTAGCCCCGTTGGCGATGTCGCAGCTCTTCGAAAGGACGCAATCGAAGCGACATTTATTTGCATTACCGCTCCGGCATGGGGCACCATTATAAAACTGTAACGTATTGCTTTACAAGGACTTTTGCAATTTAGTTATCTGTTCTATCCCCCTAATTATCCACCTAGAAGTTCGTGCTTCAAGTCGGTTGGCCGGTAATCCCATGGAGGGTCGATGCATGAAAGATCAAATGAAAAGCGGCGCCGCAAGGATCGGTCGATATGCAAAGGCCCGGCCAAGTGAGACTGCATGGGCTGTTTTCGGTGCTTGCCTAGGATGTATTTCTGGCCTGCTGTTAGGCGGCGTGGGTATCGCTGCGCTTGGAAGCGCTTTGGGCGTTAGCGGATTTCTGATGCCGTTTCTTCTTGCGGCGATCGGCACGCTTATCGGGAGCCGATACGGCATGGAACGTGACCGAAAGCGCGAAGCTAGTCGCAGAACCAAAACTCTCTAAGTCTGATGGCTGCGGTACTAAATTGGCGCCGGATCGGACCAATGGAGGTGCCTGGAACTATACAGCAGGCAATAGGCTTACATTGAGCAGACACCGATCTCGTTGAACCTTCGAGTGTCTCCGACTGGAGCTCTGGTGCAAATAGACTATTTCGTGCGGAAGCTGCGGGCATCGGTCCAGCAGCCGGAGACCTTGGTTTCAAAAAGCTGGGGCTACTGCCACCTCTTGTCCGCGTCATTGCGAGGAGCGTTTCCAGGGAACCAGCGCATACCAAGACTCATAGCGGTTCTGGAGGATTGCCTGTCAGATATAATTGCCGACACAAATGAGGGTGACCAGCCCGACTTGCATAAGATGATGACCGTCCTAGATGCGATTGAGTATCACCTCGACAAGTTTGAACTTGAAAGCGACTAGACCGCGCTTATTCTTCACACCAGATGTTGCCCACGTTAGGCCACGGCTGCGCAAGCCCTTCCTCGAAATCTGGAAACTCCGGCGAATCGACATTACACCATGCGAAACCGCACAAGGTAAGCCGGCACGCCGCTCGCTGCGTGAGTTAGTATTTCTTTATCGCTTGACCCGCTACTGTGCGTCTACCAGCGCTGACGCGGGCATGATGCCGACTGGTTCCGATGATCGGCATCTCCGTTTTGGTGCATCATGGTTCGATCGAAATACAGTTATTCCACCCGCAAACGGCTAATAGTCATCGCCGTCGCCTGTCTCCTGATCGCATCAATGATCGGCCTCGGCGTGTTTCTCATCAATGACGCAATGACCTCGATGAAAGAGACATCGAACAATATCGATGACGCTCGATCTGTTTCGGCGACGAGAAGCGCGATTCAGGCGGTGAAGAAGCAGCTTGGCGCCACCGTGAGGGATAATGCCTATTGGGATGACGCGTACGCAAAAATGAATGAACCCGACGCTGTGGCCTGGGCGACAGAAAATTGGGGCGTGACCACTGAGAACTACCCCCTCTATGACACCGCCGTAGTGGTGGCGCCTGATGGGACCGCGCTCATCGGCTTTCACAACGGCATACCGATCAAGGATACCGACCTGTTCTTCGGCTCCTCCTTCAAGGCACTGTTGAAAGCGGCACGTGCTCCAGACCCTAAACGAGAGAGGTTGCCAGTCGCGTTCATCCAAACCACAAAGGGGTTGGCTCTCATCGGCGCCTCCGCAATTCAGCCGTACGAGGACAATCCCGAAGCAGATCGGGCAAAATTCAAGGTCCTGGTTTTCGCCAAGCATTTCGGTCCAGAGGTGATTGCGGAGATGGCCAAGAACTTCAGTATCAGTGGTTTATCGTTCGAAGACAGGCCCGGCCATCTGCATGCAAGGTTGACCGACATTGGCGGGCGATTGGTCGGCCAGTTGACGTGGCCCGCACAAGAGCCCGGCACTCGCAGCTTCATCTCCGTCAAGCCGAAAGCCTTTGCGGCGGCGCTGGTGCTGTTTGTTCTGCTTTCAGCAATCTGTGCAGCGGCACTTCTCGCAGTGAGAAACGTCCGGCGTGAAGAAAGACGCTCTCATTACGATGCCACCCACGACTCGTTGACCGGGCTCCACAATCGGGCTGGCTTGTTGGAACAGATCGATCTGTCGATCGCCCATTTGAACGAAGCTAAACCCTCCGAAATTGATCTGCACTTGATCGACCTGGACGGCTTCAAGGGCGTGAATGACGCGTGGGGCCACGCGGTGGGCGATCAGTTGATCATTGCCGTCGCGCGAAGGATTGTGGATTTCCTGCCCCGAAATGTGATTGCGGCACGGCTCGGCGGCGATGAATTCGCAATTCTGTCTCAGAGTTCGTCTCAGCAATCGTTGGAAACAATTTCCTCAAACATTTTAAATCTCTTTGATCAGCCCTTCGATATCGACGGACGGCAGATGGAGATTGGCGGTAGCGTCGGGGCGGCCTCGACCACTAACTCGCAAATAGAGCGTGAGGAGTTGTTCCGCAGATCGGACTTGGCGCTCTATCGTGCAAAAGAGCTGGGACGCGGCATATCGGTGACGTTCGAACCTGGCTTGGACGCTGCCGCGAGAGAAGCTGCAGATTTGGAACAGGATATCCGTGCGGCAATATCGAAAAGGGAATTCAGCGTGGCGTTTCAGCCGCTGATCGATGCCAAGAGCGGCACGATGTGCGGGGTCGAAGCTCTGGCGAGGTGGGTCAGTCCAGCTAGAGGGCGTGTTGCTCCTGACGTGTTCATCGCAGCGGCTGAGAAATGCGGTCTCATTGATCTGCTGGGCATGCAGATCCTCGAACTTGCAGTAAAGGCAGCATCCCCCTGGTTAGAAGTCGGCCTTTCAGTGAACGCATCACCTTTGCAGTTCAGGAACCCGCTGTTCGTCGATGAGCTGATTGGGACGCTGCGTCGCTATGGCTTCGAACCAAATCGGCTTACGTTGGAAGTTACCGAGGGTATTCTCATCTCGAATACCGTGCAGGTGAAACGTGCGTTTCAAATGTTGAAAACCCATGGGGTGAAGATAGCGCTCGATGATTTTGGCTGTGGCTACGCAAGCATTGGCGCACTTCGGGAATTCGGATTTGATCGAATGAAAGTTGATCGCTCGCTGGTCGTTGCTGCCGAAACGGAGGGCAATGGTGGCGCAGTATTGCAAGCTACTATCGCATTGGCGAACGCTTTAAATATTCCCGCGACCGCCGAGGGAATTGAAACGGAAAGCCAGGCCGCTGTCGTGAAGCTTTGCGGCTGCGACGAGCTCCAGGGATACCTCTACGGCAAACCTACGACGGAGGAAGAACTCGCCTTGCGCTATTTCGCCAAGGAAGCCGCCGCATAAGGGGCAGCCGTCACTCTAGACCATGCTGCCAGCCTGTGTCGCCGTCATAGATGCAAGTGACCTTGCGGGCGGCTCGATTGCCGCCACTGCAAACATCGATCGCACGAACCGGCATAGCTACCGCCGCCACTAGGACGGCAGCGGCGGCACGAGCGAATAGGTTTGTCTTCAATCGTTTTCTCCGGCCAATGATGCGAGCAACGCGCCATACAGTTCCGGATTGACCCAATACCCTCCGGCATCCGAGCGCGCGAGCAGATAACGCGCCTTGGCGACATGATCCGCTTGGCAATTCGCAGGGAAGCCGGCAATCGCCAGCAACAGCGCATCCTCTTCATTTTCGGCCGCGTTGAACGCATCGAGGCATGACGGATCATAGTCCTCGTGCACGCTATCGGCTTTGTTTACGAGCGCCTGACAGATTCCGAGCGTGACGCGATGGCGCTCCATCAGCTCCAATAATTCTCCGCTAGGGGAAGTCTCGGCTGTCGCCATGGCAGGCAGCGCGGCGGCGAGTGCCATCGGCCATAATCCTTGTGACAGAGATCTACCACGAAGTATTGGGCGAGCCGGTTGATCCTGCCGAGTGAAACTGATCGTGCTCGACTGCCCATTCAGCGTTCCGGGCGGGGTAAATGGAGGTTCGGACCGCTGTATACGTCTGGGCTCCTTTGGAGCCCAGACCAATTCGTCGAGTGTTGAGGGTCAGATACTGATAAAGTCGCCCCAATCAAGATCGGCCTTTTCCATGTTCTTGATCAGCAGCGTGTCATCGCCATACTTAATCAGGAGGTCATCGCCCTGCACCTTTAGATGATTTGCAACCATATCGTTGAATTCATCTTCATTGGAGATGAAGTCCGAAGAGATCAGATCCAGGCCATTCTCGAAGCCCTTGACGACGTCGTGGTCGGTTTTCAGATCAAACTCGAACACGTCTTCGCCGGTGCCGCCGATGAGGATGTCGTTTCCTTTGCCGCCGTCGAGAGTGTCATCGCCGTGCAAGCCCCGAAGGACGTTGTCGCCTGAATTGCCGCGTAGCGAGTTGCCGCCGCTGTTTCCAGTCGCATCAATGTCCTTCTTGCCGAGCAGTGTTAGTGTTTCGAGGTTATCGGCGAGCGTAAAGCTTACGGTCGATCGGACATTGTCCATTCCAAGACCAGTATCCAGTTCGACGATGTTGATGGACTTGCTGCCCACGAGGAAGGTATCCCCGCCATCGCCACCGTCGATCTGACCGTCGATCGTGCCCTTACGGGTGTCGATCCGGTCCACACCGTCTCCAAGCGAGATGTCGCCAACGATCAGGCCTTTGTTGACGATCGACGTCTCGCCGGTACCACCAGAGATGTCGCCAACAATCTTGCCAGCATTGGTCAGCGTACCATCCTCGGCATCGAAGAAGGCGACTGCTGTTTCAGCGTTGATCGTACCGCCTTTCATGTTCGTGATGGCAGCGTTGTCGCCCTCGGCGCGCACCCCATAGTCTCCACCAATGATCTTGCCGCTGTTGTTGACGGTGAAGTCATCGAACTGGGAATAGACCGACCAGCCGCCATCGATCCTGCCGCTGTTGTTGAGGGTTGTCCCGATATAGCCGGACACAGCTCAGTTGATGCCTTTGATCACACCTTCGTTTGTGACCGTTGTGCCCAGGCCGTTGACATCCACGCCGACATTAACGGCCGACCCGTCAATAAAAGAATCTGGTCCGATGCGCAGCTTGTTGTTGTCGCCTTGAATTTGCACTGCCACCTGAGCAAAGCCCGTCGTCACCACATCGCCGAGGAGCCTGATGGTATTGCCGGTGAAGTCGTTATCGACGAACACGCCGGGTTCTGCATTAGTCGTGATGGTGGCACCTTTGGTCAGTGTCCAGGTGTCGTTGTCCGTATTGACGAGCCAGGTTGTATCGAGATCATTTTTCTGAGTAGGCATAGTGTTTTTCTCCAAGTTCCACCCTTGCGGGAATGGCTTGATTGCCACCGTGCGACGGACGCTACAACAGGGACGGACACGGAAGTGTTCCGTGGGGAACGCCCGAAAGGGTGACGAGTCGTGGATGTTGCGGTATGACTTAAATTATGCGCCCATGTTAAAGGGCAATAGCTTACGCCGCTCTGCCTAACAGAGTCGGAATTCTGTGGTCGCACCGGGGGTGAGCATGGTTGCTGAGAAACATCCGCTTTTTGACGAGTGGAACCGGGTTCACGAAGAGTACCAAAAGGCGCTGCGCACGTGGGACCACCTCTGTATGAAAAAGGCGCCTGCGGCCGACGTTGAAGCCGCTAAGCAAAAACTTGAGCAGGCGTGCGCAAGATATGAAAACGTCAGTGCACAAATCTAATGGGACGTTTGCCCACGGTGGAACGACATGGATGAGGCGGCCGGAAAACTAATAGTATGCCTTTTCCGTCGCTTAAACCACGAAGTCGGATGCGTCGATCTCGCCTGGCTTTATCCCTATCAGCAGAAATGCATCACCATCGCCGAAGTCGAGCAAGGTGTTTTTGCCAGACTTTGTGATCGTTGCATCGGCGAAAACGGCATCAAGAAAGTCCTGGGCGCCGTCACTGTTGTCCGCGTCAAAATCGCGGATCGTATCTTTCCCCATGCCTAAATCGAAAACAAAGGTATCCTCGCCGGCGCCGCCAACCAGGATGTCCTTGCCAAACGAGCCCTGTATCGTATCGTCTCCACCACGCCCAAGCAAAAGGTCATTTCCGACGCTGCCGAGCACAGAGTTCCCCGCGTTCGAGTCGATGTACTTATTGTTC
This sequence comes from Rhizobium sp. TH2, assembly GCF_024707525.1. Classification (NCBI taxonomy): domain Bacteria; kingdom Pseudomonadati; phylum Pseudomonadota; class Alphaproteobacteria; order Hyphomicrobiales; family Rhizobiaceae; genus Rhizobium; species Rhizobium sp. TH2. The sequence goes on from NZ_CP062231.1 coordinate 4,972,272, forward strand.
TCAAACTGGATACGGGCGACGGTTTGAGACAGGAAGTCGGCCATGTCTGTGGCCGACATCACGGCGGCATTGATGGAAGTCTTTGAGATATCAATCTGCTTGTCACCGTCGATCGATTGTACGACTAGACCAGTAATCGTTCCCTGAACGATCATGCCAGCACTAACCTCTAGACCCTTACCTTCGACAATTACGACCGTGTTGCTGCCGCCAACGCACACGACCTTCTTGGATGTTGCCGACAGCATTTCAACTGAACTCGTGTCGAGCACGTCATCGATCTGAAAGACTTGAATGATTGATTTCTTGGCCATGTCGCTTACCCGCTGCTGGTTGTGTGGTTTGATATGATCGATTATCGATGTTTTGTTTCACGCTCACGCCACGAACAGATCGAGCGACCGATGGCGGTGAAACAATACGGCCGTCGTTTCTAGTACCGTTTTCGCGGAATGATTGTTGCCACTTGACTCCGGCGCACGCTGTGTCAGTTTGAGATCAAACCGAGAACAGGACACATCATCAACCAACCACTTGGCAAACTCATTGTGATGGCCGCGTTCGACGAGGACGACGAAGGCAACCTAATACCTGCATTCGATCCACGCGAGTTCAACGATGCGGCCCGGGCGAAACGAGAAGCTCAGTCGATCGCCAGCAAGCATGCAGGCGTCGTTGCCTGGCAACGGACCGCCGATCCCAGCATCGGCGAGTATGGGCCGCCTGAGGTGCTTTTTCAGAACGGCAGACTCCCGGAGATGGAATGAAAGCGCTCTACGCTTTACTCGGCGTGCTAATAAAAATCATTGCAGACTGCTGGGCTTATTCGCCCTCGCCTTTTTAGTCAGCCGTAATGCCAGCGCGGTTTTGGAGCCTTTCCGTGCAATTTCACTCCTGCACGCTCCCCAGACCTCCACCGGAGTTCACAGGTGTAGGCTATACCGTCAACGGGCACGTAAAGTAAAAATCGTTCCGGTACCAACGCGCTGCTGCTTACTTTGAGCTCCGCGCCGTCCTTGTTCATATTACGAACGCTGCAAGGTATTTCGGAATTCGAAACGCCCGTAATGATAGTTGCACCTTTTAGGACGCGGTTCCGATGAGCTCTAGGCGGAACGCTTGATTTTGTCTCTTCCATCTTTCTAAATTACAGGATTAGACGGCTTCGAACAAGCACCACGAAGGCTACGACCGCGCGGCGCGATTTAAGCCTAAACAATTGGTTAGGATGAAAAGTGCGATGCCTACGGTGCGCTAAGTGGGGCGGGTTCGGCTTCGATCGATACCAGGGCGGCGCCAAGATGACGGACTGGTGGTGCTGGGAGCATTATCCCTACAAGGACCCGAACGGATTACGATCACCGATACTCATTCGTGGTACATAACAACCAAGTCACTTGACTCTGCCCGCTGCCTGCCGTTTTTTGAGTGGCAAGGGGAGAGCAGCCAATGACATACGACTCCGATGGTAGGCGCACAAATCGCGCACGCACAGTTAGACTATTTGCGGTGATATTCTTTGCTGCGATGGTCGGGATTTTCGCAGTGCGAACCTCTACGGCTCACGCTGAAACGGTGGATGTGAAATATCGCGGTCCCGTCGATTTGGCCAAATTCGAATGCCAGGGCACCATCAGCACCCTCGTCAATCGCGTCTGTTATAACGCTGAGCACCAATACATGCTGATCCTGCTGAAGGCGACCTGGTATCATTACTGCGAGATTGACGCCGGCACCGTCGGCAAACTCAGTAAATTCTACAACGCTCGGATCAAACATAGCTCGACCGGGGGTAAGTTCGGGTGCCGCGACAAGGTTGTGCTCGAGCTTTGAAGCATGTCGATTACGGGGGAACGCGCATGATCGCTTATCATCCATGACGAAACGCACACGACGCGAGGGACCGTTAAGACGGTCCAGCCGCTAAATGGTGGTTCACCCGGTACGAATGCCCAGACACCCGATTTGAGCGATAGGCAACCGCCAGAGCAACAGTGAGGTCGCTTAAATGAAACTCGCCCGCCGCGCGCTCGATGACCCAGATAGAAAGACCGAATTGCACGCCGCGTTAGATGACCGCGTGTCTGAATTGCTTGCCGAAGCAAATGACGCGGGCTACAGCACGGCCGAAGCGATGGATGCACTTCAAGCGGTGGTGAAGAACCAGTCAGTAATTGCTGGCGAAGACCCCGACCCCGCCGACGACCCGGATGCGCCGGAAGAAGTGCCAAATTCAGACAGTATGTTGTTCTAATGTCGGACACTTGGACCAAAAAATATCGCTGGCGCCGAACATGGCCGGATGAAAACGACATCGATGGAAAGCCGTTTGAGGACTATTGCGCATTCGATGGCGACATGAATGCCGGCAGAATTAGACTTGACCGAGAGAGCGTGAAAAAAGGTCAGTGGCGCTGGTCTGGGAGCTATCCCCCCACGTTCCGTGGCTCACCGATCATGCCAAACGCGGGATACGCGCCGACGGCAGCCGAGGCGGCAAAAGCGGCTGAGGAATATTGGGACCGGATGAAAGCCCGCACGGAAACGCGCTGATAATCGCGCCACTTCTTTTGCCTGAGCCTTGGTCCGGCGCGTTGAGATCAGCGCGCAGTGAGGCCACCCTGCCTTGGTGTCAACTTGAATGGCGCTCATACTTGCGAGCTTGCAAAATCCGCTGATCAGCGACCCCGCTCGGCGCATAACCCACACACGAAAGGTAAAAGCACATGACCAACATCAACGAGGACGCGATGTCATATGACGAGGCCATAGCCGCAGGGTTATTTCCCCACGGCGCGGACGCTCTTGACGCCAAAGTCGCTGAGATGATGGAAATCGCCCACGAGACAGAAGGGCTTGAGCCTCGCACAGCGCGGCAGGTCGGCGGCAATGACGCGCCCGACTTGATCAGCTTGGTCCTGACACCGGAAGAGCGTGACCATATCTTGGAGCGCCGCGCTCGAACTCGGTTCGCATCGCTAGCCAGATAAATTCCCCTCTCCAGAGTTGCCGGTTCTCTTGTGTTGCTGCGTTAGTTTGCACTGCGGCGGGGCCATTTGCATTATCTGCCCGCTTCCAGCTGGATGGATCAGCCACGTTGAATGCGAACATTAGAGAATGCTTAGGGAGATGTGCAAATTCGTGTGGGGCAGGTTCTCCCCGAGGTCGCTCAGTCGCCTCTCTTTGGAAGTTCGTCTTTCAATCGGAGTTCACGATCATGATAAAATTCGAATGCACAGGCTCAGGTAGCACCTGGGAGTTTCGTCGCAATCAGCGTCTGGTCTGTTTTTTTTCGACGCGGGAAGTTGCGGAGAAAGTTGCTCTCCACTTTGCAGAGAACGTTTGCCGGAGCGGCAGACCGGCCCAGGTGACCGTACTCGACCGTGGACGAAAAGTTCTGACCAGAACCTTTGATCCGCCGGGATGCGCGAGCCAGGAGGCTAGTCAAGCTTTAGAACTGACTTGAAGGGCACTGTGAAGAGCTTCGTGCATCGCGGCATGAACATGCTCCTCAGAGCCGTAAACTTTTCTAGTTGAGTAAAGTTTCACGGCGTGTATGGGCCATTACGAACTGTGCGCTCCCGTACAAGTCAAGGTAAAAAAGAGGCCCGACCACCGAAGCAGCCGGGCAAGTCAAAGGTTTGGACGGCGCTTGAACGCGGGTTCGGCACTGATCGTTCCAGACGCATTTCTCGCTGATGGCTATTGTACCATAACCGACATTGCGCACTGAGGTGAGATGCTGCATCTTATCGGGAACCGGGCTCGCACCATGGTAACTTTTCGTGTCCCCAAATGCCGACAGTCGCCGGGGGTCCGGTCGCCTCTGCCTCCAAGAAAGACCTAGACAAAGGTATGAGCAAGTATTCGATAATCCGTATCACAACACGTACCAAAGTTTCGCCGTGAGAGAACTCCGCGTGGCCGGTTTTCATTGTGCTTAGCCACCCAATATTTTAGGCCAGCAGAATATTGAGAAGTTGCACACACGACCAAATCACTTCAAAACAACTCACCGGCCGGCACTACCCTGAGTCGCATGCGGCTCGCCGACCGGCCCATTTTATGGAGCTTTGATGCCTGATTTCGGCCCGGCCAGCTTGTCACCAACGTCAATTGAAAAGTCCTAGCCATCGACCCCGAGCGCGGCCTGGCGACGTGCGAAAACAGCGTACTCCAACGCCACCAGATGCGGACTATTCCCGTACGCGAACTTCGCGGCGTGGAGGCGGGTTGAGAGCCCACTCCCAAGATTATGTAATTGCCAACTCTTCCCGATTCTGGGAATAGGCTATTCCGCTTTGGCGGGCGTGGTGTGGCGAAAGCCAGGGGACCCACTCCCATCTCCCGACGGCGCATTGCCATGTCGCCGTCGGGCACCTGCGACTTCTTCATCGAAAACGATGGCATCGGCGGGCATTTGGGTGGACACACGGGGGGATGAAAAACCAGCGGCCCATCGTTGTGCAATAAGATCAGTTGGTTATCTCTTTTATGCGGTGCCTGTTGGTGGCAATGAACACCCAAGGAGGGTCTTTGGCCGGCTATGCTCGTGGGTCAGGGCCGGGTTATCAGCATATCCAAAACAGCTAATGAGAAACATCTGGCCGAGCGCCGCAGTACCGAATGGCCGCTTTGGGGCCGTGAGCAGACCGTCTGCTGCCAGAGTGGCGGAAGGGAACGCGAACCTTTGGTGCTCTTGACGAAGCCGCGATTTTTTTAGGCTGCGAGTGCTCGTTCAGTGGTCACCTGCGCAAAGTTAGCCGCCGACCTTGCTGACGATCAATGCAGAGCTATTATCGCCGTATTCAAACGACAATAGCCCCTAGACCAATCGCGAACTGAATCCCTTTGCGAGTTGGCGGAACGGGCAGTGTGATACCGGCTTCGGTTCCCCAATAATAGTCTAAGGAAAACCGTTTAGCGTGTTGATTGAACCGTTGAAGCCAAATTGAACGCTTCGGCCGGAACCTTCAGTTGATGAGTACGTTTAGTGCGGTTGTGACCGTATTCAGGGAGGAATTTATGTTGAGAGCATTCTTGGCCGCGTCCATCGCCGGCCTTTCGTTCGTTATACCCACAACATTGTATGCAGCAACAGAAATTCAGTGGTGGCACGCCATGACTGGAGCAAACAACGAGGTGATTGATCAACTCACTAAGGAGTTCAACGACAGTCAAAGCGACTACAAGATCGTTCCTGTTTTCAAAGGTACCTATCCAGAAACGCTGAATGCAGGCATTGCAGCCTTCAGAGCCAAGCAGCCGCCGGCCATCATCCAGGTGTTTGATGCAGGTAGCGGCGTCATGATGGGTGCCGAAGGGGCGATCGTTCCTGTCGCCGAGGTGCTCGAAAAGGGCGGCGCCAAGTTTGATAAGTCGCAATACCTGGCCGGGATCGCGGCCTATTATTCCAAGCCTGACGGCACCATGCTTTCATTCCCCTACAATTCGTCCTCGCCGATCCTCTATTACAACAAGGACATATTTGCGAAGGCCGGGCTCGATGCTGACAACCCGCCGAAGACTTGGCCGGAAGTGTTCGACGCAGCCAAGAAAATCAAGACGAGCGGGGCAGCTACCTGCGGTCTCACCTCGACCTGGCTGACCTGGATTCAGACCGAAAATTTCGCCGCCTGGAATAACGTTTCCTATGGCACCAATGAAAACGGCCTTGGCGGCAACGACGTAGAGCTCAAGTTCAACGGGCCGCTTTTCGTCCAGCATTTCCAGTCTATCGCGGACCTCGCCAAGGACGGCACGTTCCGGTATGGCGGACGCACATCGGAGGCCAAGCAGCTCTTCCTTTCCGGCGAATGCGGCATCCTCACGGAGTCCTCGGGCGGGTTGGGCGATATCATCAAGTCGGGCATCAAATACGGCATTGGTCAGCTTCCCTACTACGAAGGTCATGGGCCACAGAACACGATTCCCGGCGGTGCAAGTCTCTGGGTATTCGCGGGCAAGAGCGACGAGGAATACAAAGGTGTCGCGAAGTTCTTCGGCTTCCTGTCGCAGACATCGATCCAGGCTCGCCTACATCAGGTATCCGGATACATGCCGGTGACGAACGCGGCCTATGAGGAAACCAAGAAATCGGGCTTCTACGACAAGAATCCCGGTTGCGAGACGCCGATACTGCAGATGATGGGCAAGGCACCCACGGAGAATTCCAAGGGTGTTCGGCTCGTCAACCTGCCGCAGGTGCGCGACATCATGAACGAGGAATTCGAAGCAATGCTCAACGGCCAGCAGGACGCCAAGGCGGCCCTGCACAAGGCGGTCGAGCGCGGCAATGCGGCCATCGCCGCAGCCGTCGGCAACTGATCGACATCAGCACGCTTGCCGCCCGCCTCAATCGTGACGTGGGCGGCATCTTTGCCAGTCGCTTCAGGAGCATGCCGTGCAAAACGTCGCCTTCCCCAACAAGGTCCTGCCCTATCTGCTTGTCGCGCCGCAGATCATATTGACGATCATCTTCTTCTTCTGGCCAGCCAGCCAGGCGTTGTTCCAATCGACGTTGCGCGAGGATCCGTTTGGGATGAAAAGCGGCTTTGTCGGGTTGGCAAACTTCACCTCCGTGCTGGCGGATCCTGCCTACGTCAATTCACTGAAGGTGACGGTCGTCTTCAGCCTGCTGACGGCCCTCGTTTCGATGGGTGTGGCGCTTCTGCTGGCAACCGCCGCAGACAAGGTGATACGCGGGCAGACCTTCTATCGCACGCTGCTGATCTGGCCCTATGCCGTGGCGCCCGCAGTCGCCGGCATGCTGTGGCTGTTCATGTTCAACCCATCCATGGGCACACTTGCCTTTATGCTGCGTCGAAGCGGTTTCGCGTGGGATCCGGTGCTGAACGGCAACCAGGCCATGGCGCTGGTCGTCGTCGCGGCCGCCTGGAAGCAGATCAGCTATAACTTCCTGTTCTTCGTCGCGGGCCTGCAGGCGATCCCGAAATCGCTGATCGAAGCCGCGGCCATCGATGGAGCACGCAGTACAAGGCGCTTCTGGACGATCGTCTTCCCGCTTCTCGCGCCAACGACCTTCTTCCTGCTGGTCGTCAACACGGTTTATGCGTTTTTCGACACGTTCGGCATCATCCATTCGGTGACGGGCGGCGGTCCCGCTAAGGCGACAGAGACCCTCGTGTACAAGGTCTACAACGATGGTTTCGTCAATCTCAACCTGGGTTCGTCGGCCGCGCAGTCTGTGATCCTGATGGTCATCGTGATCGCGCTGACGGCCTTCCAGTTCCGCTTCGTCGAAAAGCGGGTGCACTATGGTTGAGGCGCGGAAATGATCGAGAAACGCCCAATCGCCAATCTCATCGGCCACCTCGTGCTGATCCTCGGGATCATCATCGTCGCCTTCCCTATCTATTATACGTTGATCGCCTCGACGATGACATCGGCGGAAATCATCCGCCCGCCCATGCCGCTCCTGCCCGGCGGCCACATGATCGAGAACTACGGCGAGGCCATATCCGGCGGTGTGGAGCGGGTTGTCGGCGTCAGCCTCGAGCGGCTCCTGTTCAATTCCTTCGTCGTCGCCCTCGCCATTGCGGCAGGCAAGATCATCATTTCATTTCTCTCAGCCTTCGCGATCGTGTTCTTCCGGTTTCCGTTCCGCATGCTGTTCTTCTGGATGATCTTCGTCACACTGATGCTGCCGGTCGAGGTTCGCATCCTGCCGACCTACAAGGTGATCGTCGACCTCGGGCTGATCGATACCTATGCGGGCCTGACACTGCCGCTGATGGCATCGGCGACCGCGACATTCCTGTTCCGACAGTTTTTCCTGACGATACCGGGAGAACTCGTGGAGGCAGCCCGCATCGACAATGCCGGACCCTTCCGGTTCATGCGCGATATCCTCCTTCCGCTGTCGAGCACCAACATCGCCGCGCTGTTCGTCATCCTCTTCATCTACGGTTGGACGCAGTATCTTTGGCCGCTTCTGGTGACCAACGACGCCAAGATGAACACCATCATCATCGGTCTTCGCAGGATGGTCGATTTCACGGATGCCTCGACGCCCTGGAACTACGTGATGGTCACCGCGATCCTCGCCATCATTCCCCCGATCGTCGTCGTCGTTCTCATGCAGCGCTGGTTTGTCAAAGGTCTTGTGGAGACGGAGAAGTAATGGCCAGGATTGTCCTCAATGACGTGCGCAAGCGCTATGGTTCCGTGGAAGCGATCAAGGGCGTTTCACTCGATATCGCCGATGGAGAACTGGTGGTTCTGGTCGGCCCGTCCGGCTGCGGAAAATCGACGCTGCTGCGCATGATAGCGGGCCTTGAAAGCATCACCGGTGGCGAGATCTCTATCGGCGACCGGGTCGTCAACGAGCTGGAGCCATCGGATCGCGATATCGCCATGGTGTTCCAGAACTATGCCCTTTATCCCCACATGACCGTCCGCCAGAACCTGGCTTACGGGCTCAAGAACCGCAATATGCCTAAGCCGGAGATCGAAGCGCGCATTGCCAAGGCGGCGACGGCACTGGAGATCGAAGCGTTTCTGGATCGCAAGCCACGCCAACTCTCGGGCGGGCAGCGCCAGCGCGTGGCAATGGGGCGCGCTATCGTCCGCGAACCTGCCGCGTTTCTATTCGATGAGCCACTGTCCAATCTCGACGCCAAACTCCGTGTCCAGATGCGGGTGGAAATCAAGCGCCTGCAGAGATCGCTCGCCACGACGAGCGTCTATGTCACCCACGACCAGATGGAAGCCATGACGCTCGCTGACAAACTGGTCGTCCTGAACGGCGGATTGATCGAACAGGTCGGCACGCCGATCGATCTCTATGAAAATCCCGCCACGACATTTGTGGCGACGTTCATCGGCTCCCCGTCAATGAACTTGCTCGGCCTCAACACAGACAAAAGCTGGACATTGATCCGCAAAAACGCGCTTCCCGGCGGGGCGGCTACGCTGGGCATTCGGCCTGAAGACATCGCTCCAATCGAACTTTCCAGTGCAACGAATGAGGGCTTTCATGCGCAGGTGACGGTCGCCGCAGTGGAGTTGGTCGGTGCGGAAAGTTACGTCCATAGCCTGTTCCAAGACGGCGCCCCGCTTGTTTTTCGCGTGCCGGGCCGATCCAGGATCGAGATGGACGATGTCATTGCCGTACACGCAGGGACGAGCAGTTTTCATTTTTTCGACGAGCATGGCCGAAAGATTTCCTCGTGAGGCCGGCCGTCACTCCGTCACTAAAGTAGACGATGGGAGATGGGTGATCATAGTTGACGGTCGATGCTCTTCTTGCCATGGTAGCGCTATCATGGCCTGCCATGCCGTCGGCCGTCCGAATCGGGGGAGGATGCGAATACTCGGTAAGCTTGCAGAAAACGCAAACCTATGAAGTCGGAGTTCGGGAGGAGCTTGAATGGCGGGAGTTGAATTTGTCGATGTAAGGAAGTCCTTCGGGGCATTTCCCGTCATCAAGGGCGTGAACATCGAGATCGAGGACGGCGAGTTCGTCATTCTCGTCGGCCCCTCCGGCTGCGGCAAATCCACCTTGCTTCGCATGCTGGCGGGACTGGAGAACATCTCGGCCGGCGAAATCCGGATCGGCGGGGAGGTCGTCAATAATTTTCCGCCCAAGGATCGGGACATCGCCATGGTGTTCCAGAACTATGCGCTCTACCCGCACATGACGGTCGCCGACAATATGGGTTTCTCGCTCATGCTGAGCGGCACATCCAAGGCCGAGATCGAGAAGCGGGTCACGCCCGCCGCCGAGATCCTCGGCCTGACCAAGCTTCTGGACCGCTATCCGCGCCAGCTCTCAGGCGGCCAGCGCCAGCGCGTAGCCATGGGCCGTGCGATCGTGCGCGATCCACAGGTGTTTCTGTTCGACGAACCGCTGTCGAACCTCGATGCCAAGCTTCGCGTCGCCATGCGCGCCGAGATCAAGGGGCTGCACCATCGGCTGAAGACGACCACCGTCTACGTGACCCACGACCAGATCGAAGCCATGACCATGGCCGACAAGATCGTCGTCATGCATGACGGCCTGGTCGAACAGATCGGAACGCCGCTCGATCTCTACGACAATCCGGTCAATCTCTTCGTCGCGGGCTTCATTGGCTCTCCGGCGATGAGCATGATCAAGGGCCGCCTGGATCCGGCCAATCCTCAGAGCTTCATCGCGTCGAACGGCTCCACCCTGCCCGTCGGGCGTGCCGCCGCCTCGGCCACCGGCCGCGAACTCGTCTATGGCCTGCGACCGGAATTCATTTCTCTCGACCCGAACGGAATACCGGTCGAAGTCGTGGTGACGGAACCCACTGGCTACGAGACGCAGATGATCGTGCGGCTGGGCGGCGAGGACGTGAGTTGCGTGTTCCGCGAACGCGTGGCGGCCAAGCCGGGCGAAACCATCAATGTCGCGATCGATGCCGATCATGTGCATCTGTTCGACGTCGAGACCAGAAGCAGGCTGGTGGACTGATATCGCCTCGCACCCGGGCAATGAGGGAAGAGGAGCCCTCCTGCCCGGTCCAGGAATTGGCGTTCCGGCACCGCCGGAACCCGTTGCAGCCACATCCGCAAAACGGGAGGCGGATGTCGGATCGACGAATTCCCGACATGACCAGGAGGAGTCACAATGACCATCAAGAGACGTGAATTTCTTGCAGCATCTGCCGCTGTCGCGGGTTTGACCGGATTTGGCGTCCGCCCGTCCTTCGCCCAGGCCGCCGAGCCGGCCTACAAGCCAGAGGAAGGCGCGAGCCTGCGACTTCTGCGCTGGACCCCCTTCGTCAAGGGCGACGAAGACGCCTGGCTCGCCAACACTAAAAAGTTCACCGACGCAACCGGTGTGCAGGTGCGCGTCGACAAGGAAAGCTGGGAGGACATACGTCCGAAGGCGGCGGTGGCGGCCAATGTCGGATCGGGGCCTGACATGGTCATGTGTTGGTTCGACGATGCCCATCAGTATCCCGACAAGCTCGTGGACATGACGGAACTCGCCAACTATCTCGGCGGCAAGTATGGCGGCTGGTATGACGGAGTGAAGGGCTATGCGTCCAAGGGCGACAAATTCATCGCCATGCCGCTCACCGCGATCGGCAACGCCATCTGCTACCGCGACAGTCACGTGAAGGCAGCCGGCTTCAGCGAATTCCCCAAAGATACCGCCGGCTTCCTCGAACTCTGCAAGGCGATGAAGGCCAAGGGCACGCCCGCCGGCTTCCCGCACGGCAAGGCCGTGGGCGACGGCAACAACTATGCACATTGGCTGCTCTGGAGCCATGGCGGCAAGATGGTCGACGAGAGCGGCAAGGTTTCTATCAACAGCCCGGAGACGATCGCGGCCATCAATTATGCCAAGCAACTCTATGATACCTTCATTCCCGGTACGGAAAGCTGGCAGGACATCAACAACAACCGCGCATTCCTGGCCGGCCAGGTGTCGCTGACGGCGAACGGCGTCTCGCTCTACTATGCGTCGAAAAAGGACCCGGCACTCGCCGAACTCTCGAAGGATCTTCGCACCACCAACTTCCCCATCGGTCCGGTCGGCGAGAGCGTGGAATTACACCAGACCAGTTCGCTGCTTCTCTTCAGCCATACCAAGTATCCCGAAGCCGCGAAGGCATACGTTAAATTCATGATGGAAGCCGATCAGATGAACGCCTGGATCCAGGGCTCCAGCGCCTATTGCTGCCAGCCGCTGAAGGCCTTCGCCAACAACCCGATCTGGACTTCCGATCCGATTCACGCGCCCTATGCCCAGGCCTCGTCGACGCTTCGACCCAACGGCTACGCCGGCCCTCTTGGCTATGCCTCGGCAGGAGTGATGGCCGATTACGTGCTGGTCGATATGTTCGCCAGTGCCGTCACTGGCCAGGCGAGCCCCGAAGACGCCGCGATCGAAGCGGAACGCCGCGCCAATCGCTATTATCGCGTCTGAGCGCCAGACCTCCTCTTGGGACAGATGCATCGGCGGCTGCGGTCGCCGATGCATGAACCGCCCCGACCAGCCGGAGTATCATCTTCATGCCGACTGCCCAACCGCGCAAGCCGCCATCGGCGATGGCCCGCATGATGCAGAACAACAATGCGCTCGGCTTCATGTTCATGTTGCCGGCTGCGGTTTTTCTCGTCTGCTTTCTGACCTATCCGCTCGGACTCGGCGTATGGCTGGGCTTCACGGACACGCGCATTGGCCGCGATGGCATATTCATCGGGCTTGAGAACTACGTCTTCCTCGCGCGGGATAAGGTGTTCTGGCTCTCGGTCTTCAACACCTTGCTCTATACCTTTGTCGCCTCGATCCTGAAATTCGTGCTGGGTCTCTGGCTGGCGCTTCTCTTGAACGAGAACCTGCCGTTCAAATCCTTCTTCCGCGCGATCGTGCTTTTGCCCTGGGTCGTGCCTACCGTACTTTCGGCGCTCGCCTTCTGGTGGATCTATGATGCGCAGTTCTCGATTCTGTCATGGTCCCTGATCAAGCTTGGCATTATCGACAGCCCGATCAATTTCCTCGGCGATCCGGAAAACGCGCGCGCATCGGTCATCGCCGCCAATGTCTGGCGCGGCATTCCGTTCGTGGCGATCTCGCTGCTGGCGGGGCTGCAGACGATCCCCGCATCACTCCAGGAAGCAGCCTCGCTGGATGGCGCCACCAGCTGGCAGCGGTTCCGTTATGTGACGCTGCCGATGCTGACGCCGATCATTGCGGTGGTCATGACCTTCTCGGTTCTGTTCACCTTCACCGATTTCCAGCTCATCTACGTGCTGACCAAGGGCGGACCGGTCAATGCCACACATCTGATGGCGACGCTGTCCTTCCAGCGCGGCATACCGGGCGGCCAGTTGGGGGAAGGTGCCGCGATCGCGGTCGCCATGATCCCGTTCCTGCTCGCAGCCATCATGTTCAGCTTCTTCGGCCTGCAACGCCGTAAATGGCAACAGGGCGGCCAGGATTGATGCGGAGTAGAGAAATGGCCAAGATCCAACAGGACAGCGTTCTCACCGACAATGTGGAGGGAATGAGCTATCTCAACAGCCTGCCCCGCCGCGTGGTGCTGCTCTACATCCCCATGGCGATATTCGTCTTCGTATTGCTGTTTCCCTTCTACTGGATGGCCATCACTGCCGTGAAGCCGAACTCGCAGTTGACGGACTATGAGAACTACAGCCCGTTCTGGGTGGTCGGCCCGACGCTCGACCACATCAAGTACCTGTTGTTCGAGACTTCCTATCCAGGTTGGCTGTGGAACACGGTCCTGGTTGCGGTCGGATCGACCGTCCTGTCACTCGCGGCTTCGGTCTTTGCCGCCTATGCCATCGAGCGTGTCCGGTTTTCCGGCGCCCGCACGACGGGGTTGCTGATCTTCCTCGCCTATCTCGTGCCGCCATCGATCCTGTTCATTCCCCTCGCCTTCATTGTCTTCAAGTTCGGCATCTACGATTCCAGGATGGCGCTGATCTTCACCTATCCGACCTTTCTCATTCCGTTCTGCACATGGCTGCTGATGGGTTACTTCCGTTCGATCCCCTTCGAACTCGAGGAAAGCGCGCTGGTGGATGGCGCATCGCGCTGGCAGATTCTCATCAAGATCATCCTGCCGCTCGCCATTCCCGGGCTTATCTCGGCGGGGATCTTCGCCTTCACGCTTTCCTGGAACGAGTTCATCTATGCCCTCACCTTCATCCAGTCCTCCGAGAACAAGACCGTTCCGGTCGGCGTGCTGACCGAACTGGTGCGCGGCGACGTTTTCGAATGGGGATCACTGATGGCGGGGGCTCTTTTCGGCTCGCTCCCGGTCGTTATCTTGTATTCCTTCTTCGTCGATTATTACGTGTCGTCGATGACAGGTGCTGTGAAAGAGTAAAATTTCAAGCACTCAACTGGCCGCGAAGAAACTCATCGCGACTGGGGCTCTTTGGGCGCAACGTTTTCGCGTGGCCTCTTGGGCATATCCATGTGCGGTCGAATACGGGCTGTTCGAAAACAGGATCAGATTTTGCGAATACTAACGAGGAGGCTGCAACTCTGGGACAAACGCTTCCAAAGCTCCAGATATTTCCTCATCGCAGAGAAATAAGTTCAAGTGAACGCACGACAGCTTCCTGAGAACCCTAACCGAATGACACCTCGGAGGCGGTCCGCCGGACGTCCTGACGCCGATGTCCGGATGTTCGTCCTTTGGCTCCCAGCAGTATGTCGATTTCGGCTTTATCACGGCCGTATTGCCTAAGAAGCCTCTTGGCGTGTTGATGACTGACGCAATATTTCCTGGTCACGTAGTCTTCGGTGATTTCGAGTCGGCATCAGAGACGTTCATGGCAAATCTCCTTGCCACGATAACGGAGGTTCGTTGGCTCGGGTTCCAAGAAGACCAATCGCCTCGCCTCGACTGAGGTGCGTCAGGCCTTCTTTCCGAACCCTACCTACTATCGTGCATGTGCTCTTTGAGGAAGTGGCGAAGACCCGGGCCACAGACACCTAAACGCACGCTCGGAGGGTTGTAACCGGTGTTGGGAAGCGTTGGAACAGTTACCACAATGCCGCGTTGTCATCGCATCGTGAAAACAAGGAGACCCGCGATGACCAAGACCCTCGCACTTGTGTTTGCAGCCACTTTCGCCACCGCCACGCTCGCCTATGCCGACGACGTGATCATCCGGCAGACCGACCCGGAACCCACCAACAGCATTGTCATCAAGGAAAAACAGGACCCTGACGTCGTCATCAAAAAGAAGAAGGTCATCGTCCGCGAGGACAACGATGCTGATGTGACCATCAAGGGGTCGATTAACGTCGACTGATTTATAGAGCACCCTCGCGTCATGGCGACGCGAGGGTGTGCGATCCGGCGCGCCAATCTCCTATGGACGCCCGAACAAAGACGGTTCATCGGCCTCGTCGACCAGGAAGGCGCAACCGTCCACGAAACCATCCAGGGCTGGGCGAGGAGGACGCCGCGTTCCTTCTGCCAGTTGCTGTCAAAGCCGCGCTCTCGGGCGCTGGCGCGTTGCTCAGCCATTGACCGCGGCGAGATACCACGTCCTGCAATCGTGCGGGTGATGTAGTCCTTCATCGACCACGCGTCGACTGTCTTACCGTCGCGGGAAGCGCGGACCACCGTTCGTTCATGCTGATACCATAAGTCAAGCTGGCCGGCATGCTTGGTGTTGATGAGGTCCGTGCCGATCGCGGCCTCGTTACCGTCGGCATCAATGAGAGCCTCTTCCTCCTTGGAGAGTTGCGAGCCGATTAGCTCAGCTGGCTTCTTCACTTTGCGGTATTCGGGCACGGCACTGTCCTTTTAAGTCAAGCGGAGAAAATCGAAGTGTTTCAGCACGTACTTGTAGTATTCGGCATTCCCGTTTACTGGTCAAAGATCATTAATGGAGGAATACCGCATGGCAAAGAAGAAATTGGGTACAGAAGAGTCGGATTCATACACCGGCTCCAAGAAAAGCAATGCCTATGATGGGCTCGGGGGCCACGACACCATCAGCGGTATGGGCGGAAACGATAAGCTGTGGGGCGGCCTCGGCAACGACGGCATATTGGGCGGGGATGGCAACGACAGGATTTGGGGTGGCGAAGGTTTCGACATTATCAATGGTGGCGCCGGTAACGATGTCCTTAGTGGGGGCACCGAAACTGACGCGTTTATCTTCGTGGCTGGCGGCGGTAAGTACGCTCCAGGCAGTGACGTGGATATCATCACCGATATCAATACGTCCGGCGAAGACATGGACGATATCCAGATTATGAACCTTATGCAGCCTATTGACAGCTTCGACGACATCATGAAGTACGCCAAGCAGGACGGCAAGGATGTCCGCATCGACTTCAAGTTCGGCGACGTGCTGATCCTGGAGGGCGTCAAGAAGAGCGAACTCAGCGCCGAACTATTTATGTTTGAGGGCTAACGCTCACCTTAGAATGGACATCGTGACCTTTCTATTTTTGCGACATAAGCCGGGGTTACAAACCCGGCTTTCTTGTTCGCGAGCGTGGTGGCGGCAGAGAACAAATGACCGATTTGGGGCCGCAAACGGTCTGTCCGCTTGTCGGCAGCATTGTCGAAAAGCGGTCGGTAGCTTATGGCGTGGCGGCGACGGGGTCGCACACGCTCACGCCTTGATCGGAATCCAACCCCGGGGCCAGTCGTTCTTCTGCTGCGTTCTCATTGCGACGACACGTTTGAACTTATTGCCCGACTGCCTGCTCTTTGCGCCTCCCGGCGGTCCAAACCTGTCCGCCTCGGGCGAATGTTAAATGCGATCATCCTGCCTTGGCGCGCTTTAGCTAGGCGTCATATGCGCTCATCCACCCACTGCCAATCGCGGATCTCCGGCATGTCCTGGCCGTGCGCGCGAATGTACGCCCGGTGCTCAAGCAGCTTGCCGTCCATTACCTGCTTCAGACCAACGCAGACGCTCTTCAGTTCCGGCACCCAATCAAGAACACTATGCACGATGTGATAGCGGTCGAGACCGTTCAGGACGGTCATGTCGAATGGCGTCGTCGTTGTACCTTCTTCGTTGTAGCCGCGCACATGGATGTTGTCGTGATTGGATCTGCGATAGGTAAGGCGGTGAATCGTCCAAGGATAGCCGTGGTAGGCGAAGATGACCGGCCTGTCGGTCGTAAAGAGCGCGTCGAACTCCCTGTCAGAGAGGCCATGCGGATGATGCTCCTTTGGCTGGAGTGTCATCAAATCCACGACGTTGATGACCCGGATGGACAAATCCGGAGCAAGCTCCTTTAGGATCTGCACCGCAGCCAGCGTTTCCAGCGTGGGAACGTCGCCGGCACACGCCAATACGACGTCGGGTTCGCTTCCATTCCTGGTCGAAGCCCAGTCCCAAACGCCTATCCCTGCCCGGCAATGAACGATCGCCTTGTCCATGGACAGCCACTGCCATGACGGTGGCTTGCCCGCGACGATGATGTTGATGCGATTCCAGGTGCGCAGGACGTGGTCGGTCACGCAGAGCAGTGTGTTCGCATCTGGCGGCAGGTAGACGCGTACGATGTCAGCTTTTTTGTTAAGCGCGACATCGATGAAGCCCGGATCTTGGTGGCTGAAACCATTGTGCTCCTGATGCCAGACATGGCTCGACAGCAGATAATTCAGCGACGAGATGGGCCTCCGCCACGGAATATCCTGGCACGCATCCAGCCACTTGGCATGCTGGTTGAACATCGAATCGACGATGTGAATGAACGCCTCGTAACAGGAAAACAGTCCATGTCGGCCGGTCAGAAGGTAGCCTTCCAGCCAACCCTGGCAGGTGTGCTCGGACAGGATTTCCAGGACTCTGCCGTCACGCCCAAGATGAACGTCCTCCGGAAGGATCGTCTCCATCCACGCGCGTTCTGTCACCTGAAAGACATCCTGCAGTCGGTTGGACGCCGTCTCGTCGGGACCGACAATGCGGAAGTTCTTGGCTGCGTCGTTAAGTTCCATCACGGCGCGCAGGAAGACGCCCATCGCTTTTGTGGATTCGGCTTTCATAGACCCTGGTTGCCCGGTTACCAATGCATGATCCTGCAATCCGGGGAGATTGAGGGATTTGCGCAAAAGACCACCATTGGTATGGGGGTTGGCGCTCATCCGGCGCCGTCCCTGCGGCGCCGTTTCCCGGATTGATGCAAAAGGAGCGCCTGCTGCGTCAAAGAGCTCTTCCGGCCGGTAGCTTCTCAGCCATTCCTCCAAAAGCCTGAGATGCTCCGGATCTTTCGCAATCCCTGAAAGCGGGACCTGATGCGACCGCCAGAACCCTTCAGTCTTTAGGCCATCGACCTCTTTCGGGCCGGTCCAGCCCTTTGGGCTGCGCAAAACGATCATCGGCCATTTGAGACGGGAGGACTGTTCCGAACCGCCCCGCGCGGCAGTCCGAATGTCATGAATTTTGTCCATGGCCTGATCGAGCACAACTGCCATTCGCTCGTGCATCAGCGCAGGATCGTGCCCCTCGACAAAGAGCGGCTCGTAGCCGTAGCCGATGAACAGCGCCCGCAGTTCGTCCTCGGGGATGCGCGCCAGGATTGTCGGATTGGCGATCTTGTAGCCATTCAAATGCAGGATCGGCAGAACGGCGCCATCGCGTGCGGGGTTCAGGAACTTGTTCGAATGCCAGGCGGCCGCCAGCGGCCCGGTTTCCGCTTCTCCATCGCCGACCACGCAGGCGACGATGAGATCCGGATTGTCAAAAGCCGCGCCAAAGGCATGTGAAAGTGCATAGCCAAGTTCGCCACCCTCATGGATGGATCCGGGCACATCGGGTGCTGCATGGCTCGGTATCCCGCCCGGAAACGAAAACTGCCGGAACAGTTTCCGCATTCCCCCTTCGTCGAGCGTGATGTCTGGATAGAGCTCGCTATACGTGCCTTCGAGATAGGTGTTGGCGACCATTGCCGGGCCGCCATGGCCAGGCCCACAGACGTAGATGACGTTCTCATCACGGGCCCGGATAATCCGGTTCAGATGTGCGTAAATGAAACTCAGGCCCGGCGATGTACCCCAATGGCCCAGGAGCCTTGGTTTAACATGCTCGATCCGAAGCGGTTCGCGCAACAATGGGTTGTCCATCAGGTATATCTGGCCGATCGTCAGATAATTTGCCGCCCGCCAGTGCGCGTCGATGTCATGCAATTCGCGCTGCGAAAGACGAGCAGGTGCAACAGATGCACTCAGGGGATCGCTCATATTGACTCCTGGTTCGCAGACCTGAAAATTTGCGTGGTGGGGCGGATTCGGCCGCGAAGTCGAAGCACCGTTCTTGGCGTCTCTATCGAAGCTAACGCATCAAGCGGTCCTTGGGTCCATCCGGCCGTGACGAATGCCGAAGCGACAGACATGAGACTTGCGGCCAGTGGTGGCCTAGCCGGCGAGCGTCGCCGGCGCGCCAGTCGTTTCGGCACGGAGCAGCGACCTGCAATAGATCCGCTAATCTCTGTTCGCCACGGCGACGGCACGAAGACCGGGAACGAGCGATCCTTCACCGCTAACGCGGATATCGGCGGCGTTTGCCTCGTCAGTATCGATATGCATCTCGGTTACGGAGTCGGCGCCGACACGGATTAGCGTCTTGCCGAACACCAGCCCGCGCTCCTCGTCGCCGATGTAAACGTCCACGAGCATGCCGTCCACGAGGCCCAGGCGTCCGGCATCATCCGGGTTGGTATGGATATGACGCGCGGCCACAATCAGTCCGTCGGCATTGAGGCTCCCGAAAGGTCCAATGAGGCGAACCGTTGGCGTACCGTCCAGCTTGCCACTGTCGCGAACGGGCGCATCAATGCCGAGCGCAAACCCGTCCGTTCTCGAAATTTCGATCTGCGTCCGGGGACGCTCGGGGCCGAGGATGGCGACGCGCTCCAGGCGACCTTTCGGTCCCTCCAGCGTGACGCGCTCGCTCGCGGCCCATTGGCCAGGCTGGCGAAGCGGAATGGCGGGCGTCAGTTGGTATCCAGCTCCGAACAAGGCCTCGGTAGCTGGTCGGGACAGGTGAACGTGCCGGGCCGATACCGCGACGGGGATCGGTTCGGGCACCGTTGCCTTCGGTGCCAATGCGGCGGCCGTTTCCTGGGCGATCATCAACTGCTCGGCAGTCTCGGTGACGATCACCCGCACTCTGGCACCATAGGCCTGGATCTGCGGGGCAGCGTGGTTGGCTAGTTCGACACACTGGTTGCGGTCGTGGTCGAGTCGCAGACCCATGAACTCCAGTCCATCGCAGATGCGCCGGCGCATTGACGGCGAGTTCTCCCCGATGCCTCCGGTAAAGACGACAGCATCGAGGCCACCCATGGCCGCCGCATAGGCTCCAATATATTTTCGGGCGCGATAGGCGAACAATTCGATGGCGAGCTGGGCATCAGCGTCACCTCCACTGGCACGATCTTCGACGTCTCGCATGTCGGATGAACCCGTGAGTCCCTTGAGCCCGCTTTCGGAATAAAGCGCTTCCTCAACATCCACAATCGACAGCGCATGCTGCCGCGACAGGAATCCAAACAGGCCCGGATCGACATCGCCGGAACGCGTTCCCATTACCAATCCCTCGAGCGGTGTCATCCCCATCGACGTGTCTATGCTCTCTCCACGGTTGACCGCGCAGACACTGGCCCCGTTGCCAAGATGCACGCTAACTATCTGGAGATCGCGCAGCGGCACGTCAATCTCCTCAGCGGCACGGATAGCCACATACTTGTGCGACGTGCCGTGAAATCCAAAGCGCCGCAGACCAGCATCGCGCCAAGCTTTTGGTACGGCGTAAGTCGTAGCGCGAGGTGGATTGGTGCTATGGAATGCAGTATCGAAGACAGCGACCTGAGGCAGGTTCGGCCAGACTTGCTTTGCAATGCGCACAGCCAGAAGATTTGCGGGATTGTGTAGCGGCGCCAGAGGCGTCAGCGCCTCGATCGCCACAACGGTAGCTTCGTCGAGAACAGCCGTCGTTCGGAAGTTTTCGCCCCCATGAACGATCCGATGGCCGACCGCTTCCAGTTGGGCAACTCCATGGCCATCAAGAATTCGCGGGAGCGCAACCAGGGCGGCGGCAATGTCACCAAACGGCGCTTCCCCGGTTTCGATCGCACCGTCCTTGGTAATCTTGTAAGAACAGCGCCCGGCCTCAAATTTCTCGTAACCCGCTTTGAATATCTCGGTCGCCTTTTCCGTAATTTCGAAAACGCCGACCTTCAAGCTGGAACTGCCGCAATTCAACACAAGTATTTTCACAACGCGCCTTTCGAACCAGCTCGGCTCCGCAATGTCGAAGGGGCGCCGATCTCCGACCCCGCATGGTCGTGATCGCTGATTCCCTTCGTCACCTCAGGGTGTGATGGTTGACCGTCGGCTGGAAGCAAACCCATAGCACACCTGAATGAAACTGCCGTGTTCAATCTACGCGAGGAATGAGGAGCCCTAGGCGACTTTGTTGTCTACAGTGATTACCGAGCAAGGCGTGATAAGCGCGCGGGGAAGGGTAGTCTCTTGAACGAACACGGTCGGTCTCCTTCACTTGATGATTACTCGCTCCTGTCAGGCGAAACTGTAGCGCGAGAGTTGGGCAGCAATGCCGAGAACGGCCTGAGCGGATTGGAGGCAGCAAGGCTCCTAGCTGAATTTGGTCCCAATGAACTACGGGCGGTATCGCCGATGCCCGCCTGGCGACACGTGCTTGCACAATTTCGGGACCCGCTCGTTTATCTGCTGCTCGGCGCGATCGTTGTCGCCGTTGTGGCGTGGCTCATCGAAGGCCGCGAAGGTTTGCCGGTAGATGCGATTGTCATCGCCATGGTCGTCGTGGCAAATGCCGTTCTCGGATTCGTGCAAGAAGCAAGGGCCGCACACGCCGTTGCCGCGCTGGCGCGGATGACGGCCGTGACCTCTTCAGTGCTGCGCGACGGGGAACGAAGGCGCATCCCGAGCGCAGAGTTGGTCCCGGGCGACGTCCTGCTGCTGGAGGAAGGCGACTCCGTTGGCGCCGACGGCCGGCTTCTGCTCGCTGCGAGCCTTCGCGTGCAGGAAGCATCGCTTACCGGGGAAAGCGAGGCCGTTTTAAAAGACGCCGCCGCCCTGAATGATCCCGGTCCGCTCGCCGATCGTTTCTGCATGGTTTTCAAGGGCACAGCGATCGTTCAGGGGACCGGTCGCGCCGTCATCACCGCTACTGGCATGCAGACCGAGATGGGCGCTATCGCCACGATGCTCGACGCCGCGGTGGAGCAGCCGACACCACTGCAGAAGGAAGTGGCGCTGATTGGACGCACGCTCGGCATTGCCGTCGTCGTCATCGCCGTCATCGTGGTCGCCACGGTGCTGGTGATATCCGATATACAAAGCCCTTCCGATGTCATCACCGTGCTTTTGCTGGGCGTATCGCTGGCAGTGGCAGCCGTGCCGGAAGGTCTTCCGGCAATCCTGTCTCTCGTACTGGCGCTTGGAGTCCAGCGCATGGCCAACCGCAATGCAATCGTCAAGACGCTCTCGTCGGTGGAGACCCTCGGTTCGGCCTCCGTCATCTGCTCTGACAAGACCGGCACGCTCACTCGGTCCGAGATGACGATCGAGCGAATCATGACTGCGTCGGGCGGCAGCCGCGTGACGGGCGTTGGCTATGCGCCGCTAGGCCACCTGGAGATCGAGGGAGGCCCAGCGCCCGAAGGAGCGCTTCGCGCCGAGCAGATCGTCGTACTGAGCGGAGGCAGCCTGGCCGGCAACGCCGCCCTGCGGCTGGCGGAAGACGGAGCCTGGGAGATACAGGGCGATCCAACGGAAGCCGCATTTCTCGTGGCGGAGCGCAAGCTGGGCGTGGGGGACCGACGCCAGAGACGCTTCGAACGCATCGGTGAGATCCCCTTCAGTTCCGACCGAAAGATGATGTCGACCATCGAGCTCGACCACGAGCATGGCGGCGAACGTATCCTCATCTCCAAGGGCGCGCCCGACGTGTTGATGCAGCACTGCAATCGCATCCGAATAGGCATGGACGTTGCTCAGTTCGATGAGGCGCAGCGTGCACGCGCGCATGCCGATGTGGAGCGACTGTCGGACGAGGCGTTGCGGACTTTGGCGGTCGCCTATCGGCCCCTGGGAGCCGACGAAGACCCGCAAGCCAGCGAGGCGCTGGAGCACGACCTGATTTTCGTGGGCACTGTGGGCATTATCGACCCGCCGCGCGAAGAAGCGGCGGTCGCGATTTTGGCTGCTCATCGCGCCGGCATCCGGGTCATAATGATCACTGGCGATCATCCACGCACTGCGGCGCGGATCGCGGCTCTGCTCGGTATCGTCGAAAACGGGACGAAGGCGTTAACTGGGGCCGAACTGGACGCGATGGACGATGCTGGTTTCGCGGCTGCGGTACGGACGACCTCGGTCTATGCACGCGTGGCGCCCGTACATAAGTTGCGCATTGTTGATGCCTTGCAAGCCGACGGTAGCGTAGTGGCCATGACGGGGGACGGCGTCAACGACGCTCCCGCTTTGAAGGCAGCAGACATTGGCGTCGCCATGGGGATCACCGGCACGGAGGTCACCAAGGAGGCGGCCAAGATGATCCTGGCCGATGACAATTTCGCCACCATTGTCGAGGCGGTACGCGAAGGGCGCGCCATCTTCGACAATATCCGCAAGTTCCTCCGCTATCTGCTGTCGTCCAACATGGGCGAGGTTCTGACAGTGTTCCTTGGCGTCGTCGGGGCTGGCGTGATCGGGCTGGGTGGCGGCGGCGGCGGCGGCGAGCTGGTGCTGCCTTTGCTGGCGACCCAAATCCTCTGGATCAATCTGATCACCGACTCTGGTCCCGCGCTCGCAATGGGCATCGATCCTGAAACCGACGATGTGATGGCGCGTCCGCCTCGCAAGGCGAACGAGCGCGCCATCGACGCGCGCATGTGGCAAGGAGTGATCGCAATCGGCCTTGTAATGGCGCTGACGACGCTCCTCACTATCGATCTTTACCTGCCGGGGGGGCTCATTGAAGGCACGCAAAGTCTTGATCAGGCACGCACTGCCGGGTTCACCGTTCTTGTTCTTGCTCAACTATTCAACTGCTTCAACGCACGTTCTGAGACGACAAGCGCTTTCCACCATAAGTTCACAAATCGGTGGTTGTGGGCAGCCATTGGAGTGTCATTCTTGCTCCAGGTAGCGGTCGTCAACTTCGCACCGCTGAACGTGGCGTTCGGAACAGTACCCATGCCGCTTGAACAGTGGCTCGTCTGCATAGCCATGGGCAGTAGCGTCCTTGGGTTCGGCGAGATCCGCAAATGGGTGCTACGGCGCTGAGGCAAAGGACACATATCTCGTATGCACCCTCAGCCGCCGCGCAGGCTTTAGGTTATGAAATAATCGGACAACGGGGAGCGAGCAGGCACAGGATTAGGTCTGAAACATTCAATTCATATGCACCCGAAAATGCCTTGGTCTGGGTAGGTTCCGAACCTATACAGTCGCGCTCCTGAGCGTTAAGTTGCGTGTCCTGTTCAACGAGGGCGCTGACCAGACATCCTTAGCGCGGGGGAGATGCTGATGAAGAGTCCCTATGAAACCCTCGGTGTGCTGTCGACGGCGTCTGATGACGATATCCGCAAAGCATACCGTCGCCTTGCCAAGACATTGCATCCCGATCTCAACCCGGGAAATAAGCAGGCTGAGGAACGCTTCAAGGAGCTCTCGGCGGCCAATGAAATTATCTCCGATCCGATCAAACGCTCGCGTTTTGATAAAGGCGAGATCGATGCGTCCGGTGCAGAGCCGCCGCCCCGACCGTATTACAAGGACTATGCCGCCAGCGCATCGACCGGCAATCCCTACCAAAACAATTCGGGGTTTTCTGACTTTGCGGGCGCCGAAGACATTTTTGCCAACATGTTTGGTCAGGGCCAGCGCCGATCTCGCCCCGCGCGCGGCAGCGACATCAGTTACAAGCTCACCATCGATTTCCTCGAAGCGGTCAATGGCGGAAAGAAACGAATTTCCCTGCCCGATGGAGGATCGCTCGACCTGACAATCCCGCCTGGCATTCAGGCTGATAAGATCTTGCGGCTCAAGGGTAAGGGAGAAGCATCTCCCGGACAAGGTGGCGCGGGCGACGGGTTAGTGGAGATTTCCATTAATCCGCATCGTTTTTTCGTACGCAACGGTGATGATATCCATATCACCGTGCCGGTGACGATTGCCGAAGCCATGCTGGGCGGTCGGCTGAAGGTCCCGACTCCGTCTGGTGACGTGATGCTGGTGGTGCCAAAGGGATCGAACAGCGGTTCGGTCATGCGGCTCAAGGGCAAGGGCCCCCGCCAAGGCGGCCACGGCGACCAACTGGCCGAACACGCCCAACGCGGAACTTGAGGCTTTCTTCGCCCAATGGGACAGCGGCCCCGACTATAATCCCCGCAAGGACATGCTGTCATGATCATAAATAGGTTGGACTTCATCCAACGCGCGCAAATCGATCAGGGCACGTTGGAGATCTGGATCGGTGAGGAATGGCTGTTGCCCAACCGCCTTCTCGCGGACCTGGAGTTTTCAGAAATCGATCTCGCCCGCGCGGCGCTCATTGTTGATCTGACGCAACGGCTCGGGGTGAACGATGAGGGCGTCGGCGCCATCCTGAATCTGGTCGATCAGGTGCATGGCTTGCGCTCGATGCTCAGCATGCTGATGCCACATGCGCTGCCGTTGCGCCTGGTGGAAGACGAGCAACTTGAGTGATCGTTCGATCTCATAGGTAGTTTCCGACCAACTCCAACCCTCGCCGCCAGGGTGAGACTAACACGTATTAAGATGGAGCAGGCAGCTTTTGCAGACCTGCCGTTCCACGATCTCTGGGGCGA
The DNA here is from genome assembly GCF_024707525.1 of Rhizobium sp. TH2. Classification (NCBI taxonomy): domain Bacteria; kingdom Pseudomonadati; phylum Pseudomonadota; class Alphaproteobacteria; order Hyphomicrobiales; family Rhizobiaceae; genus Rhizobium; species Rhizobium sp. TH2. Next base: position 4,997,599 of record NZ_CP062231.1, read on the forward strand.
AATCAAAGCCGACCGTGCCATACGGTGATTGCCTATGCCGAACACTGTGTTGAGCCTAGGCAAGCCTTTTCAATATCTGTCGCGCTTCCAATCCATGTTGCCCGAGGTTGCGGTTTGTTTCGCAGCCGCACAAGCGCATGGTGCATGCGGCACATGTGGCTGCGACAAGAAACTTAGGTTGATGCGATATGAATTTTTTCAAAACACGCTATGCAAATGTGCTTGCGACCATCGCTGGCGCTGGACTGGTGGCGGGGGGCGTACTCTGGTGGATAGTAGATCCGTTCTCTGCGGACATCGCCTGGTCAGTTGCCACAGCGCCAATTCTTATCAGTCTCTTCTTCCAAATAGTCAATTCGCTTCGGAAAGGCGACGTCGGTCTTGATGTCATCGCCGCGCTGTCGATGTCGGCAGCACTGGCATTCGGCGAACCGCTGGCAGGCAATGTTGTCGCCATGATGTATGCCAGTGGCCAATTGTTGGAGACTTTTGCGCAAGGCAAGGCGCGACGTGAAATGACTGCTTTGATGGGCCGCGTTGCCCACACGACTATGCTCTACGATGGAGTGACACTAAGGGAAGTCCCAATCGCGTCTGTAAAGCCTGCGGACCGACTGCTGATCCGACAGGGTGAAGTGCTGCCCGTTGACGGCCGCATCGTGAGTGATGTCGCAGTTCTCAATCTCTCCGCCCTGACAGGAGAGTCCCTGCCGCGCAACCTTCGCAAAGGCGAGGAGGCGCTCAGCGGCTCCACATCCGCAGGACCACCTTTCGACCTGATTGCCAGCCGACCCGCTGCGGAAAGCACTTACGCGGGCATCGTTCGGCTGGTGGAATCAGCACAGGCCAGCAAGGCTCCGATGGTCCGAATGGCTGATCGGTATGCCCTTGGATTTCTGGCTCTGACGATCGCAATTGCGGCAGCGACCTGGCTGTTGACCAAAGATACCAGTCGTGTCCTTGCTGTCCTGGTTTCCGCCACTCCCTGTCCGCTTATTCTTGCAGTTCCCGTCGCGCTAATCGCGGGCGTGTCACGCACGGCCAGTATCGGCGTCCTCATCAAGGGCGGTGCTGTACTCGAAACGCTTGCCAAGGTGCGTACGGTCATCCTCGACAAGACGGGAACGCTCACACATGGACAGGCTGAAGTCACCGATATCAAAGTCACCGTGATCGGCTCGGAGGCTGAAACACTGAGGCTGGCCGCCAGTCTCGATCAGGCCTCCGGACATGTCGTCGCGACCGCACTGATCCGCGAGGCGGCCGCTCGCGGTCTTTCGTTAACTGCGCCGCTAGACGTGGCTGAGGTACCCGGCACTGGAATTGAGGGGACCGTCGAAGGCAGACGGATCGTCGTCGGCGGAAACAGTTTTGTTCACGAGCGCTGCACAGGCAATGATCCCCGCAACCTCATGGCGGGGGTCCGGCCTTCTTCAATGACCGTTGCGGTGTCGGTCGATGGCAAACTAGCGGGCGTTATTGTTTTGGCAGACCGCGTTCGCAAGGATGCCGGCGCGGTCATCAGGGAGTTGCGCCAGTCCGGTGTTTCCAGAATTGTGCTCGCCTCGGGTGACCGGCTAGATATTGCACAAGACGCCGGCGCGTTGCTAGGTGTCGATCTTATTCTGGGCGACCTCTCGCCGGATGCAAAGGTTGCAGCAGTCAGCGCCGAACACGACGGTCCGGTAATGATGGTTGGCGATGGGGTTAACGATGCTCCGGCCCTTGCAGCAGCCGATGTTGGTGTCGCCATGGGTGCTCACGGTACCGCCTCGTCATCGGAGGTCGCAGGCGTTGTTTTACTTATCGATGAACTGGGCCCACTCGCCGAGGCAATGGCGATCGCCCGCCGCAGCCGCATGATCGCATTCCAGAGCGTTGTCGCGGGTCTGGGGCTTTCGCTGGGGGCGATGGCTGCCGCCGCGTTTGGCTACCTGCCGCCAGTTCAGGGAGCACTGTTTCAGGAGGTCATCGATGTGGCGGTTATTCTTAATGCTTTGCGAGCACTGAGATAGGCAAGGCTAAGTAACGTGTTGTCGGCTCGGGACAAGTCCGCTTTTAGCGCGAACATGCCGAGTCGCAGTCCGTGGCATTGTCTGCCTTCGAGCCGCCGGCCCTGTGGACTCTATGACCGAGATGAAGGCGCAAAGGCGACACCGACGACCGCTGTTTCTACTTCAGGCGGTATGGCTGAAGGGTTGGCGGATGCAGCGTGCCCGTTCCGTTGCTCAAGCGGGGAAGTTGGAGTATGTTTCAGGTGGTAGCCGACTGCGGAGGAGCGGTCGGAACGGTTGAGCAGGCAAGGCCCGCAAAAACATCAGGTCTCAAATCTGGAGGGGCCGGAGCAGAACCGTCCCGAGCGGTCGCGGCATTTTGGCCTTCGTGCGATGGGAGGAGCGCCGGCATGGACTTTCCCGTACCCGAAAACGAAGTCGAGCGCTTGGCCGCGGTGCAGGCCTACCACGTATACGGCACGGCCCCCGAACCCGGCTTCGACGACCTTACCGATCTCGCTGCGTCGATCGCCAATGTACCGATTGCGATGGTCAACATCGTCGGCGACACCAAGATCTGGCTGAAATCCCGTCACGGCGTTCCTCCGGATATCGAGGAGGTCCCCCGCGCCGGCGTCTGCTGCAGCCATGCCGTCTGCCGCAGCGACTTGCTGGTCGTTCCCAACACGATCGCCGACGAGCGTTTCAGGGAAATGCCCTTCATCGCAACCGAACCCTTCATCCGCTTTTACGCTGGCATGCCGCTGATCGATTCTGGCGGCCGGGCGCTGGGAACGCTCTGCCTCATGGATGTCACGCCGCGCGAGCTCGCCTTCGAGACGGCCGAATGCATCCGGCGCATTGCGCGCCAGACCACCGCCCAGCTCGAACTGCGTCTGAAGATCGCCGAGCTTATGCGCTCGCAGCAGGATCTGGCCGCCGAGAAGCAACGCTCCGACGATCTGCTCCTCAACATCCTGCCCCGCAACATAGCCGCGGAATTGACCGAGAAGGGCTCGGTTGAACCTCGCCACCATCCTTCCGCGACGATTTTGTTCACCGACTTCGTCGACTTCACCCGATCCGCGGCTGAACTCTCCCCGCGGGAACTGGTCGATGACCTCGATATGTACTTCTCGGAATTCGACAGCATTGTCGCGCGGCATGGGCTGGAAAAACTCAAGACCATCGGCGACTCCTATATGTGCGCCGGCGGTCTGATGCCGGGCCAAAAGGACCATGCTGTCCGTAGCTGCCTTGCGGCTCTCGCAATCAAGCAGTTCGTGATGCGCTCGAACCAGCGCTGGGCCGCGCTCGGCGAGCGACCCTGGCACCTGCGCGTCGGCCTGCACAGCGGCAGCATGATGTCCGGCGTCGTGGGAAAGAAGAAGTTCACCTACGATGTCTGGGGCGACGCGGTGAATATTGCATCGCGAATGGAGAGCACCGACGAAGCCGACCACGTCAACATTTCCGAAAGCACGTATCAACAGGTGAAGCCATATTTCGATTGCACGGCGCGGGGTGCCCTCGAGGTTAAAAACCGGGGCAAAATGACGATGTATTTCCTCGACCGCCTGAAACCGGAATATTCGGCGGACCTGGACGGTGTGGAAGCCAACGAGCGTCTGAAGAGCGCGCTCGCCGGCACGTCAGTCCTCTGGTCCATGCACTGAATATCCGGGGCAAGCACCGCGGAAGCCTGTCGGCCGCGAATTCGAGCGTGTTGCTCGGGAGTGCTGCGCCAATGACCGTTATTGGCGCACACATGCCGCCTCGCACGTTCCACTGCATTGTCCGCTTTCGAGACGTCGCTTGGCGGGAGTCTATGACCGATACGAGGGCGCAAAGGCGACACGACTTCCGCCTTTGGCCCAAAGCCGCCGTCGCAATAGACGGTCACGAGGGTCATCGACAACGGCCGACCCTCGCTCCTTGATTAGTGGACCGACGAGCTCGCAGCCAGCCGCTCGTCCTTGTCATGCAGGGCGAACCTGTCGACCATGTCGGCGCTGGCCTCGTTGAAACCGAGCACTTCAACGTCGATGCCTGACTTGCGGTACTTGAGGATAGCCTTGTCCAGAGCTCCAACGGCGGTGATGTCCCAGAGATGCGCGGCGCTGACATCGATGACGACCTTCTTCGCCGTTTCCGCGAAGTCGAAAGCGTGGATGAAACTCTCGGCGGAGGCGAAGAAAATCTGACCTTCGACGACATAGGTCACTGTGGCGTTCGGCGAGTTCTCCAGGCGCGAGACTTTGAACAACTTCGCCACCTTGCCCGCGAAAAAGATGCCCGACAGCAGCACGCCGACGATGACGCCCTTGGCGAGGTCGTGGGTCGCGACGACGGTGACAACAGTCGCCAGCATGACCACAGACGACGGAAGCGGGTTGCGCCGGAGGTCGAGGATCGAGCGCCAGGAGAAAGTGCCGATCGACACCATGATCATGACGGCGACGAGCGCGGCCATCGGGATGATCCGGACGAGATCATTGAGGGCGACGATCAAGAACAGCAGGAAAGCGCCCGCGACAAACGTCGAGAGACGACCTCGGCCGCCGGATGTCACGTTGATCACGGACTGGCCGATCATGGCGCAGCCGCCCATGCCGCCGATAAGGGCCGAGGCGATGTTGCCCGCGCCCTGACCAACGCATTCCTGGCTCTTGTTGCTCGGCGTGTCGGTCATGTCGTCGACGATCTGCGCCGTCAGCAAGGACTCGAGCAGGCCGACGGCCGCAAGCGTGACGGAATAGGGGAAGATGATCTGCAGCGTCTCCCAGGTCAGAGGCACCTGCGGGAGCATGAGGAAGGGAAGCGTGGAAGGAAGTTCGCCGAGATCGCCGACGGTGCGGAGGTCCATACCCGTCCACCATGCAAGCGCGGTGAGCACGGCGATGGCGACCAGCGGCGAAGGGATCGCCTTCGTCACGTAGGGGAAAAGATAGATGATGGCGAGGCCACCCGCGATCATGAAATAGGTCAGGGTCGGCACACCGATCAACTCAGGCAACTGCGCCATGAAGATGAGGATCGCGAGCGCGTTGACGAAGCCCGTTATGACGGACCGGGACACGAAGCGCATGACTCGGCCGAGCCTGAGCCATCCCGCGACGATCTGGATGACCCCCATCAGGATCGTGGCGGCAAAGAGATATTGGAGGCCGTGTTCCTTGACCAGCGAGATCATGACGACGGCGGTCGCGGCCGTGGCGGCGGAGATCATGCCCGGCCTGCCGCCGACGAAGGCCGCGACGCAAGCGATCGCGAAGGAGGCGTAGAGGCCGACCTTGGGGTCCACGCCCGCGATCACGGAGAAGCCGATCGCCTCCGGAATGAGGGCGAGCGCGACGACGATCCCGGAAAGGACGTCGCCACGGATGTTGGAGAACCACTCTTTGACGATAGGTTGAAAAAGTTCGCATTGATGATTTTTCACAGTTGATGCAACGAGCCGAGCGGAACTCGGTCCTGGAGAGCAATATTGGTTGCGTTGCTGTGTTGTCTGGCGGATCGGCGGCCAGAAGAGCCACCCGGAGTTTCACCGGGTCCTTGTGGATGAAAGCCCTCTAGCCGAGATGGTATTGTGACGCAACAAGAACTAGCACACTGTACGCGCTCTCGGCCCGACGCGAAGTCACCGCGCCAGCAGCCGTCTCCATTATACCGCAACGGCGTCACCGCGTTCAAATCCCTCCATCTAGGAAGGATTGGAATCGAGCCGAATTTATGTTGAATGCAGTCAATGAAAACTCGTAAACGCTTCATGGACCCGACCCTGGCCGCAGTGCTCGCGTTCTTCATCGCAGCGGTTATTGTCGGCCTCGTTGTGACGCTCCTCCTCTAGCCGTTACGATACCTCGGCGCGCGGCCGCCGTTCGCTTCCCATCAACACGAAGCATCCTGCCAGCGCCGCGACCGTCGAGCCGAGTATGATGCCAAGCTTCGCTTCGTCTTGCGCGGCCGGATCGTGGAACGCGAGCAGCGCCACGAAAAGGCTCATGGTGAAGCCAATTCCGCAAAGAAGAGCAACTCCCGTCATCTGTCTCCAACTGGCGGAGCCGGGAAGATCGGCAATACCCGCGCGGACCATCAGCCAGACCGACCCGAGCACGCCGACGATCTTGCCGACGAAGAGACCGAGCCCGACGCCGAGCGTGACGGGTTCGAGCATCGCGGCCAACCCAACACCGGAGAAAGAAAGTCCGGCATTCGCGAACCCGAAGATCGGAACCACGAGGAACGAAACGGGCTTGTGAAGTAGATGCTCCAACCTGTGCAAAGGAGAGTCCGCCTCGGAGGCCTCAGGCGTTCCGGGCGTGATCTTGATGGGGAAGGTCAGAGCGAGTAGGACGCCCGCAATCGTCGCGTGCACGCCCGACATGAAGACTAAAATCCACAGGACCAGTCCCAGCCCGAGATATGGGACGAGATGGTTCACGCGCATCCGATTTAGAACAATGAGCAGGACGACGACAACGGCCGCTCCACCCAACGCGAGCAGATTTAGACCGCCCGTATAGAAGAAGGCGATGATGACAACCGCCCCGAGGTCGTCGATGATCGCGAGCGCCGTCAGAAAGACCTTGAGGGTCACCGGAACCCTTGGACCGAGAAGCGAAAGAACGCCGAGGGCGAAGGCGATGTCGGTCGCGGCCGGGATTGCCCAGCCATGGGCGGTGGCCGGGTTCCCGCCGTTGAACCAGGCATAGACGAGCGCAGGAGCGACCATTCCCCCGAGAGCCGCGCCGCCCGGCAGAATCCGACGCGGCCACGACGACAATTGGCCGTCCAGCATCTCGCGCTTGATCTCAAGTCCTACGAGAAGAAAGAACAGCGCCATCAGAGCGTCGTTGACCCAGTGGAGAACACTGAGAGGTCCTATGTAGACATGGAGGGCATGGAAGTAGGTCGCAGCGAGCGGCGAGTTGGCGGTGACAAGCGCCAGCGCCGCGACGGCCATAAGGATGAGGCCACTCGAAGCCTCGTTGTCGAGGAAACTGCGGAGGGTAGACGGGATGCGGCCTTTGGATGCGGGCGAAGACATGGATTCGCGCTCCTTGCGAGAGGTTGATCGAAGTCTCCGTCGATTTCGGGATTACCCGCAGCGCACGCAGCACACGCAGTGCCAATTCTAAGGACCTCAATCCCGAAACGCAATATTGCGACGACGAAGCCTCACCACCCGCCGCCAACGCAACGAACCAGGGTTTGAAAGGCCATCTCATGCATCGATCATTCAGCCGGAAAGCAATGGTGCCAGCAGCCTCAGACTGCATCTAGGCGTAAAAATCACCAACAGCCAAATCGATAGCATGTTGCCCTGGGCCTATGCCGAGAAGCCGGAAGCCATGGCCTGACAACAACTATTCTGTGTCTTCAGTCGGTTTCTCGAAGAAGACTGGCCAACGTCCGTGCCCGACTCAGCGAGACCAGACGTCGTGAATGCCGAGACCGCAAATGAGAACGGGCGGGATCGCGGACCCCACCCAAAACATTAGCAACGCCTTTCCGGCCCAACGATCTCCTCGCTTGGAGTGCTCCTTTAGGACACGTGGCACCACGAAAAGGTTTGAGCTTCCACCAAACACGATCGGCATGTCAGACGGCCTCCCGTCCTCGCGCGCGAGTTTGCGCGCATACCAGAAAGGTGCTCCGCCCAATATGCCACTGATCGCAAGAAGTAATGCCACCCACCAGGGCATGCGCCTCTCCCAAAATTATGAGCCCAATCAGCTTCTACAAGCAAAAGATTAATACTCATTAGGTTCTGTAGAGTTGTCCCCTCATGTGTGGGATTACTCGAAATCGATGCCGAGCGTTGCCGTCAAGGTGCGGGCCGCCCACCGCTCTTACGAGAGAAACACCTCTTTTCTTTGGTGTCGCCGTCGCGTGGCCAGAAAGCCTGCCACCCCCGAGCGTCGGTATCACGGCATCGTGATGCTGCGACGCACAATCCCGAATGACGCAAAAAAAACAAAAAGTTGCCCTTATTTAGCCTCAATCAATTCCACGCAAAAAAATGTTAACGTCTCTCAATTTGCTAGCGATAAATTGACACATTTCGGCAAAAGTGAGAAATTAGTTTCAGATTCGGAGCGACTTGAAGATGAATTTAGCGCTTTGCCGTTGGGGCATTGCGACAAATTGATGGCGGCAAGAGTGTGTCGCCGACACAAAGAGGATGCCATGAGAAACGCGACAACGCCCAAACTCGTGGTCTGTGATCTGGACCAGAATCTTCTTCACAATCGCGAGGCGGAGAGTGTCCTTCTTGATACTTGGATGATGTGGGAGCGCGGGCACCGTCCTCTCTTGCTTTTTCACAGTGCGCGAACGACCGACGAGCTACAGCGTTTGCTGCCGTCTTCAGTACTTCCGCCGCCGGATTTCTTAATTGGTGGCGGCACGGGGTTGCTTGTTCGGCATTCCTTTTGGAACCATAAGCATTCGGAAGAGTGCGGCGGTGAGTTTGCCGGGTTCGCACCAGAACGCCTGCTCGCTTCGATGGCCTCCAAAGCGCTCGCGCAGTTGAATTCACCGTTAGAAGACGTGGCGTCGCCGTTTCCGAAGGTGGAGACCGCCGCTCTCACCTTGGCGGGTCCCCAGAGCCCGAGGGTACCTGTCGAGTACTTCATTCTCACCGGGGTCAAGCTGGAAGGCCCCGTCATCGGAACTTTGAACGGTCGACCGATCCGCGACATCGCCGTGAGCGAGTATGGAGACAGATACCGCTTCGTCGGGGTCGCGCCCAGAGAGCTGCGCGGACGGTATGACGTCTCGGCGCTCACGGATGGCGAGTGGATCGTCGAACCTGGACTTGTCTATCGCGTAGAAGCGACGACCTCATCGCGCCGCGTTCCAAAAAGCAAATAGCATGGCGTGCACAAGAACCCTGAGTCTGTTTCGCGAGACGAGAGCCATGGCGGCAAAGGAGCCTCGTGATGGCAGTCAAATCTCCGTGGGTCGACTTGAAACCCGGCATCGGGCCACTGCTACTCCTATGGTCAATCACAACTCAGGGAGACAGAGATGTCCGATCTGAACTTGAAAACCGAGCCCGACGACTTCCTGCCTGTGGCGAGTGAACCCCGCACAATGGCTTCGCGGGCGGGAGCCCGCACCGCCGTAGGCTATGTGGTCTCGGTCGCGATGACGGCGGTGGCAACGCTCGTGGCGATCGGCCTAGACAGCGGCATCGCGATTCCCAATTCGTCCCTGGTCTTCGTTGTCCCGGTCATCGTTGCGGCGGTTTATTTCAGCTTGGGAGCTTCCTTGTGCTCCGCAGTCCTTGGCGCTCTCTCCTATAACTTCTTCTTCACCGAGCCGCGTTACACGCTCATGGTAGACGACCCGTCCAACGTATGGGCGATTGCCTTGCTTTTCCTTGTCGGCATCATCGTGAGCACCGTCGCGTTCACCGCACGACGCCGGACCGCTGAGGTGGCCGTCCTTCGGAGACAATTGACGTCACTGCAGCGCTACGGCCGTGAAATCTCGGTCGCGCGCGATAAGAACTCGGCCGTCGTCATCACCGCTCGCACCCTTGCATCGGTCTTCCAGGTCCCTGCGGTCGCAATGGTCATGGATGGGGGTGGGATCGCCGCCATAAAGGCGGTCGGCGGCATTCAGCCCCAGGTGGCGGAATTCGACGCTGAAACCCGGATGAGCAGCAGCCATCTCTTTCAATATCGCCTCGTCATGGCCGCTATCCTTGATTCCAGTGCGAGCCTCGCGCAGATGCTCTGCCCAGTACTTCTCCCCCCAGCCCGTGGCGCTTTGTCGAAGCGCCGCTACTCTTCCCCGAATATCGTCGGCCTCGCTGGGTGACAGGCCAGATAGGCATGCGCCGGCATCCAGATGTTGCGAGACATCTCTGACATGCCTGCCGTTGAACAGCTCGACCGTGAGAAGCGCATCGGCTGGAGACATAGCCACTATGCGCTGCTCCACGCCTTGGCGCGACCAGCGCCATTCGTGATCGCTTTGCGTGTCCGAAGACACATCCGTGTTTTCCTCCACCATCGCAATTCCTGTGTTTCAATACGCGGCGTAACCGCAGACGGGCCGACATCCACAGTTGCGACCGAGTTCGACCTCGAACCTTGGCTGCGAAGCCATACATCGCGATGATGCCGCCGAAGGCGATGACGAACAAGTTGCCGACGAACGTCAGCGCGCTAGCGATGAGGGCGGCCGCGATCGGATAGACGTTGCGCCATGCAAGCGTTGCAGCTGCGATCGCAAGAAGGGGACATCACGAAGATGGCCGGTGCAACTTTGCCATCGCCTGGAAAATCGAATCCTTGCTCAACGACGGACGGCAGCGCCGAAAGCCAGCCCAGCATGATGCTGCCGGCGACTGCAAGCGTGGTGCCGCGAAGATCATGGCGGACGGCCAGCATGACGGCAGACCCGAACCTGCCTGCAGCACAGCCGTGAGAACGAGCAATGGCCATGCCGCCTGTGCCGCCAGAGATTTGTTCTGCTGGTATTCGCGTGCCATTTTTGATCTCTGAAACTAGGACCCCCTCGGTTGAGCATCAGCCAACACAAGGGGTATCCACACTAAGTTCGGCGGCGTGTGGCCATTGCCACTTGATTGGCTGAACTATGAGTGGTCTTTTCGGGGCGTCTTGACTGCTCATGGCGCGACGGCGACCACCGGCTTTCGCCGACGGCCGCGTTCTCAGAGCTCGATCTGCTCGGCGATCCGCAGCGCGTCGTCGATTTCTATACCGAGGTAGCGAACTGTGCTTTCCAGTTTCGTGTGTCCGAGAAGGATTTGGACGGCGCGCAGGTTGCCCGTCTTCTTTAGATCAACGCAGCCTTCGTTCGCTGCATCAAATGAATTCCATAAACACGTTGTTCGCCCGCCGCTATTCGGCGATAAGAATCTAGTGACTAAACTGTCCCGTGCCGGGCGGCTGTCAGGGCGCACCTTTGACCCACGCAAGCCTACAAACACCTTCACTACTAACCGGAGAACCAAATGAAACTCAGACTTTTCGCAAGCGCCGTAGCTGTTGCCACCGCATTATCGACCCTGCCCGCCTTGGCCGACGAAGCGACAGAGGCCGCAAACCTGCAACTCGTCACCACTGCCTATCAGACACTATTTGGCGACCATGACATGACGGCGCTCGAGAAATACTTCCGCGAGGATTACATCCAGCACAACCCGATGGCCCCACCTGGCCGCGCAGGATTGAAAAAATTCCTGACTGACATCGGCATTGAGAAAGGCCCGAAAACCACGTTGACGTATCTAAGGACCGCAGCTGATGGAGACTTGGTCTGGCTTTATTCGACGTCAAATTTTGGCCAGGGCGACATGGCGGTTATCGACATCTTCCGCGTCCAAGACGGCATGATTGCAGAGCACTGGGATGTGATGCAGGCCGTGCCTGCAACGACTGCCAGCGGCAACTCTTTTTCGGGCGACCTGAAGTAAGCGCTGCGTTGGGCCAGAGTGCAGATTCTGGCCCACCTCGCGCCGCGTCGTGACATCGACGCCACGTGCGTTGTCACGGTAATTGTTGGTGAAGGGGTATCGTAAACTTAAAGGCAACGAGGGCAAACCATAGCGCCGGCCGAGTTCGTCGTTCATCGCCGCAAAGGCCGGTTGCGAGAAGATTTTCGAAGAGAAGAAGTCAGGTAAGGCCGGCACGAAGCGTCCTTCGCTGGAGGCTGCTCTCGCCTTCCTCAGACCGGAAGATGTGCTCGTTGTCTGGAAGCTGGACCGGCTTGGACGATCCCTGGTCGAGATGATGCGGACCATTGACACCCTCAGACAGGACGGCGTCAAATTTCAAAGCATCACTGAGCACTTCGACAGCGAGACAGCCCATGGCCGGTTTGCGCTCCAGATGCATGGTGCCATGGCGGAATACTTTTTAGATCTCAACCGCGAAAGAACGATGGAAGGCCTGAAGGCCGCCCTCGCCCGTGGTCGCAAAGGCGGTCGTCCTCAGAAGCTATCTGCCGAGGACCTGGACGCCGCACGCGCGCTCCTAGCCGCAGGCACGATCTCTGTCGGTGATATCGCAAAGCGGATGGGGGTGAGCAGGCCGACGTTTTATAGCTACTTTCCCCAAGCCCGTCGTCGCGCGATGGATGTCGCGTCGATCTAGTGCCAGATGTCACCGGACAGGGCAGGCCTCTTCACCTGCATTCGATCAATTGTCGAGATATTGTCTTCGGTTTTTTTGCGCCCTGAGAACTGCGGACAGTGCTGATTCCTTGGCAGCCTTTTGCTCGGTGATCTGCGCTCTGCCGAGATCTTTTCCCTCGATAAGCTTCTGGCCACGAACATGCTCATGTGTGAGCGTAGGGCTATCCTCGTACCCAAAGCACTTGAGCAAGAACTTGCGACCATCGATCGCCGCTCGATGATCCCCTGCCCTCTTAGCATCCTCAATGTCACCGATCAGTTGGCTGAACATATCTGCAGCGTTGAATGAAATGATATCAGCCGTCTGTTTGATGACTGCATTTTGAAGTTCTTTAACGCGCCTCACGATGTATTCATTTGCATTCATCCGTGCAGCATTGCCTCTGTTAGCCTTATAGCCTGCGCTGATGTAGGCGTCGCTTGCGGATAAGCCCGAAGCAAGGGCTTGGGCGAACTTCTCGTGTTTTGGGTTTTCGAGCATTGCCGTGCCTATGACATTGATTTGATAGATTTATGTACAGGAAATTGGGATCTATGCCAACTCTAGTGCCAGCAAGGGATTCCATGATCATGCATTGCTGGTAAAATGACGGTTATCGATAGCAAGGTGGTTCGGTCCGATGCCTTCGCACAAGAAGCAGCATTTCATACCCAAGACGTATCTTTCCGCTTGGTGTGACCCCACCACGCCGGACGGCCAAACTCCGTTCGTGTGGAAGATTGAAGCGACAACAGGTCACGCGATCAAGAAGTCGCCGGAGAAACTTTTCCGCGAGACCGACATGTACACCATCAACATGCCAGACGGATCGCGAGATTTGCGAATTGAATACGGCCTGCAGCAAGTAGAGCAAGGTTTGGCATCACTTCGAAAGCAGTTTCTAGAACCCCGCAATATAGTGCCGGACGTTCGGCGAGCCAAGCTGCTCGCATTCCTTTCCGCGCTGTCCGCACGAACTCCCCGGTTCCGAGATCATCATCGGAAGCAGTGGAGAAAAGTTCTCAAGCTCGGAGAGGAATTAGAAGCTAGCGTCGCAAAGATGGCGCCTGAAGAACGGCGCAAGGCTCCAGCTCCACTCGTGAGCAGTAGATCATCGCGAACAATGACGATGGACCAGGTCAAGCTGTTGGTGGATCACCCGATCCAAGTGCTGCTTCCGTCGGTGATTCAGAGCGAGTTGCCAATTTTGGTTCAGATGCGAAGCATCGTCATGTTCGCGCCAGCGGGCAGCGCTTTCATCACATCCGACAATCCCGTGTCCAAGGCTCATCCAAAATCAAAAATCCATCCAATCTACGGCAGTCCCGGTATAGCGGGACGCGATATCGAGATTACGCTCCCTCTCTCGCCGAGAATGGCTTTGATGGTATGTCATGACCAACCCATGTCGAGAGGATTGAAGCCGATTGAGTATTTCGATGCGCCAGCAGAAGCAGTCAGGCAGATAAACTTGCGCACCGCCGCGGGTGCAGACGAATTTCTGGTCTCAAGCGCACCGGGGCCGGATTGGGCATGGATCGGCTTAGAGCGCTTGACGCAAGACGATGACGATGATGATGATGATTAGGAAAACCAACCCCCGCATGAGCCGCGAATGGGTTTGCGCGCCTGAGGTAGGTCTCGACGGATCGCGGATCCCGATGTCTGGTCACTTCCATGATGCGGAACAGGCTTTTCCTGTTTATCGGCCGCCGAGGTAATGAAGCCGGCGCGAAGAGCGTCTCCAAAGATATCGTCGGTCCACTGATTGCCGCCGGCGTCCTGGTCGTTCTTAGAGCGGTGGAGGAACACGTCGACGCCCTTGTCGCTGAAGGTCAGGCTCTCCATCGTCACGGAGACGAGCTGGGAGCGACGGAACGCACCGGCGAAACCGAGGAGTACCAAAGCGCGATCAGCGTGTCTGAGGAAATGCGAGCCAAGATCGCATGGACGACCTCCGGTGTGGCCGGCGCCTTCTGGAGGGGCTTTATGCCCACAGTGCGCCGGAACCCTTCATGATCGCCGCAATGCCAACGTCCTTACTAGGGCTCGCCCCCTTCGAGCCGCGGTGAAAGAACGGGATGGCAACCAGCTTTCTCACGATCGTCGATATCTTCTTCCGCTCGGTTGCCATCTCCGAAGCATGGTTCGCCACGCCTGGGCTGATGCCAGGGCCGTCCTGCCTTGGGTGACCACCATAGCCGGAGATCGGCTCAGCCCGCGGCATACTCGCATCCTTTGGGCGATCGGATGGCAACATCTAGCGATCAGAGGAATTCTCGCAACCCATCAGCTTCGGCTTTCTTAATGAATGCCTCAAACCGATCGATCACCGGACAGTGTTCCGCTCTAGCCATCGTCCCTCATTCGCTTCGACAAAATTTTTTCTGCCGTTGGCCGAAAAAATGCGCAAATCACCTTCGAACAGCCATGAAGAGCCGGACACTCCCGAGGAGAGGGGCGAAACCCACACCCAAGAGTACAGACCTCTCTCCATATGTAAGACCGTTCGTGGTTAAGGGTTTGAGGCCGTTCAATATTTTGGCTCCACGCGGAGGGCCTCAAATCCAGCCTCATAAGCTACCTGAAACATCGTCCGCTCGAGCTGGTCAGCATGTGATCTTTGGACTAGAAAACTATCGTGAACAGGAAGCACCGTGATACCGGCCATCATCATGATATGCATTATAGCCTCTGCCATATCGCTATCCATCCGCATCAGTTCTGCTCCCTTGTCGGAATGAAAGGCGTGGGATATCGGCCCGTGCCGAGCGCGAAGTTCAGCCATCAAGTGGTCAGCGGCGGTGAAGGAAGGCTGACTGCCACGCTCGGCGATTTGGCGCATGTGCTCGTGGTGAGCGACAGCGTAGCGGGCCTGGTGCTTGTTTTTGGAGTTGACAAGGATCAGGAGCGCGACCTTCACAAGATTGCGCGGCCATCCTTGAATATTATAGCAATCTTCAGGAAGCGTCGAGCCAACCTGAGCATAAAGCATGGCGGGGTGCAGCGTCTTATAATCGATCTCGGATACCGGTTCACCTGCGATGGTGATTTGCATACGTGCTTCTTTGGGCATCGACTGCCAACTCCCTCCGAGCGCATAGAAGCGCCCGCCCCGGTCAAAAGTACGGTTAAAGATTCGGACCATGGCGCTAGGAATGACGCCGGTAAACAAAGTACCGCGAACTTGTTCATTCAACTCCGCCAGTCGCTTGCGCATCAGGCGAGTTTCACCGCTGTCTCGATAGTCAAGATAGTCACCATCCTTATCGCGAAGTATGATGCTCTCGGCAGGAGGCAGGCACTTTAGAGGGGGGCCTTGCTCCAAGATTAGCCGGGTACGTTCCACCAGTCCCGGGGTCGCCTTGAGCGCGCTTTGCCAACCGCGGGTGCCAGGTTTGGCTTTGTCGTGATACGCCAGTCCCAGACCAACCAGATAGTCGGCGGAATGGATGACCTTCCTTCGCGAATAGAGCTCAGACTTGTATCGATTTGTGGTGACGTAAAAATTTCCGTTGCGGGAGTACGACACCCACCCTTGGGCGATATACAACGCCAGGATCATCGCGGCCGTTGTTCGGGTCCCGCCGAACTCATGGTTCAATGCCAACCAATAGGGCAAATAATCCCAATCAAGAAACAGCGGAGTTTGGGCGCCGGTCAGACGAAAACCCCCTGGTCAATCCGTATAGTCGCGGCACACACGACGTATCCGTCCTCGGCGAAGAGGCTGAAATTTTCTCGAAGGATCGGGATAATTGGTCGAGGTGATACCGCGTGCTCGCTGAGCCACATTGCGGCCTCGGTGACGGCAGGATTGTCCTGGTGGTTGATGCCGATCATGGCGACACCTCGCCGATAAAGTCCAGGCCGGTTTCGACCTCTTCCAGCCATTTCGTTTCGCGGGAGATGACGAGATTCTCCAGTTTGCTGGACGTGCTGGACCTATGGAACGGGTTTGAACCCATACGAAAAGGCCAGAGGGCACAATTCACGGCAACGCACTTCCTCGCTTCCGCAACATTGTCGCCTGAGCAATCAATGCACTTAGCGCGTATGGCTTTGATTGGGCTCTCCTTGTGTCCCAGTAGGCGAATATCGGCTAGTGGAACTTGACGCGGGTCACTGCCGATCAGTCGACCGCCATCGGCTTCATAAGGCGACATGTCAAGGAAAACTGCTTGAGACGGTTTCATGCCGCGTCTTCCAGAAAGAATGCGACCAGCTTTGAGCGAGATGTCACCCAACGCTCGCCCACCTGCTTCGCAGGCAGCTTACCCGTGGAAAGCATGTAATGGGTTTGGCGGACGCTGCGGCCGATAAGTTTGGAGATTGCTTCCAAGCCCCAGACAAGGTCGAGTGCCGGATCGATCGGTTCCATGATTGCCTCTCATAGTTAGTCACTATCGTTTGATAGTAGTGAGTTACTTCCCTTGCAGTCAACTGGAAAAAGTAGTTAGTCACTATGATTGTGTTGGAGTGAGTACAGAATGGCGCGTGGTGATTATCCGAGCTCGAAGCAGGACCAGTATGTTCTGCGGTTCCCTACTGGTATGCGTGATCGCATCAAGGCCGCTGCGGAGCGCAATGGTCGCAGCATGAATGCAGAGATCGTAGCCACACTGGAAGGAGCTTACCCAGATCTCGTCGACCGACACGATGAGTTTGTGTTCTTCGACACACTCAATGACCTGCAACGCGATTTGATACAACGCATTGAATATCTTAGGCAAATTCGCTTGAGGGAGTTTAGGAATGAGGCTTCTTCAGAGTTCCTTGAGGCGTGGGCCGATCGCCTTAACGGAACGCTGAAACCCGCGGACCCGAAGGAGACTAAATCGTGAGTGTGCGCAAGCGCGAATGGACGAATGCAAAAGGCGCAGCGAAATCGGCCTGGGTAGTCGATTACGTCGATACTAAGGGCAAGCGGAGACTGAAAACTTTTGCCAAGAAAAAAGAGGCCGATACCTTTGCTGCCACAGCCTCTGTGGAGGTGCGAGAAGGCGTCCACGTTGCGGACAGTGCAAGCTCGACAATCGAGACGGCGGGCAAGTTATGGCTCGCTAGCGCCAAGTCCGAGGGGTTGGAACGCGCCACGATCGAAGACTATGAGCGTCATCTTCGGCTTCACATAGTGCCTTATGTCGGCCCTTCGAAGCTTTCGGCTCTCACCATCGCGAAGATCCGAGGCTTTGAAGATGAACTCCGGGGTGCCGGCCGCTCACCTGCTATGGTGAAAAAGGTGCTCGTCAGTCTCGGCACACTGATCGCCGACGCGCAAGAGCGCGGTTTAGTTGCTCGGAACGTGTTGCGTGACATGAAGGCACGCCGCGGCTCCGGTGAAAGCCGCCAAGAGAAGCGCCAAAAGGGCCGCCTGAAGATCGGCGTCGACATTCCCACGAGGGAGGAGGCAAAAGCTCTTGTCACCACGATAGCCGGCCGTTGGCGTCCCTTGGTCCTTACGGCGACATTCTGTGGCCTGCGCGCCTCCGAGCTCCGCGGTCTCCGATGGCAGGACATAGACCTCGATAAGAAACAAATTCGCGTTCAACAGCGTGCAGATCGGTTCAACGATATTGGCAAACCAAAATCCTTCGCCGGTGAGCGTTCGGTTCCGGCGCCTCCTATGGTGGTCAATGCACTAAAGGAGTGGAAGCTCTCCTGCCCGAAGAAGTATATGGGAAAGGTCGACGCCTGTGGCGAGAAGATCCGGGTCCTCGATCTCGTCTTCCCGAATGGCGAGGGTAATGTCGAGCAATTGAATAACATTCTTCGGCGAGGACTTCACCCAGCCTGGATCAGAGCCGGCGTCTCTTCGGAGACCGAGGAAATTGACGCAAAAGGCCGGCCGATCGTCGCGGCAAAATATACTGGCATGCATACGCTGCGCCATTTCTTCGCCTCGTGGTGCATCAATCGCAAGGAAGACGGAGGGTTGGGTTTACCTCCGAAAATGGTCCAGGAACGCATGGGGCATTCGACCATCGCCGTCACTATGGACCTTTATTCTCACCTATTCCCTAGAGAAGACGACGGCGATGAGATGGCAGCGGCAGAACTAGCTTTCATGGCGTGAGCGCAACACGAATGCAACATGATCCTCTGAAACGCTCGAAACCTCGACAATGTAGCAGATTCCTAATCTGGGGGTCACTGGTTCGAATCCAGTCGGGATCGCCATTCCAATCAGTGACCGATTGCTCCCCGTCGCAACGGGCTTGCCCAAGATTTCCGGATGACAGCGGCGGCTTCATGCGACATGTTTTGCGGCAGACCGAATTCTGCTCCGGTGCTGGGCAGTAAGAGGACTGGTTGCGCGATGGAGGTAACCGGTGAAAGCGTTGCTAAAGCTCGTCACGTGCTGCCTCGTCTTCGTAATGTCGGGAGGCAGCGGCTCTGCAGCCTCCGTGGACCAACCGGTTGTCGCCAAAAAGGAGTGCCTTTTCGAACGTCCGGCAAAGCCTGGCGTCCTCCGAATCTGCATCCGTTCCGCAAGCTATCCACGTGACCTGTGCCGCGCCATCAAGCGGTTCTCGGTGGAAAACGACCTGCCGCCCGAATATTTTGCCCGGCTGATCTGGCGCGAGAGTCTCTTTCGCGCCGATGCGGTCAGCTACAAGGGTGCCGAGGGCATTGCGCAATTCATGCCGGGCACCGCAAAGCTGCGCGGCCTGGCCAACAGTTTCGACGTGGTGCAGGCGCTAGAGGCGTCTTCCCGCTACCTGAGTGAATTGCGCGACCGGTTCGGCAATCTCGGGCTTGCTGCGGCTGCCTATAATGCCGGCGAAAACCGGGTTGATTCCTTTCTTCGCAACGGCCGGCTGCCGCTGGAAACGCGCGATTACGTTTTTGCCATTACCGGCAACCCGGTCGAGGCATGGCAGGACGATCCGCCGAAAAGTGCCGCGGATTCGCTGGACCCGGAGCGATCCTTCGTCAGCGCCTGCATCCGGTTGGCGGTGAGCCGGAATCTTCGCGAGCCGATCCTCGTCCAATCCCTCGACTGGGCGCCCTGGACTGTCCAGCTTGCCGCGAACTTCAATCCAATCATAGCGCGGCGGCTGATGACCCAGTCCGTCGCCAGGTTGCCCGAGCCGCTGAGGAGCGAGAAAGCCCTGATCGTGCGGCAAAAGCGGGTGAAGCCGGGGATGCGGCCGAAATATCAGGCAAGAATCGGCAAGGAGACAAGGCAGGAGGCCATCGCGCTCTGCGATTCGATCCGAAAGGTCGGCGTTGCCTGCGCCGTGGTCAAGAATTAGGTTTCAACGGCCCGCCTCCGGCCCTCGGGTCATTGGCGGCGCACGATCGAAGGAAATCCACCATGATACTCAGGCGCTGGCACGCAACGATCCGCAGCGAGGATGAGAAAGCCTATATCGATTACATCATGGCGACAGGCGCCAGCGCCTATCGCGAGACACCCGGCAATCTCGGTTTTCAGGTCCTCTCGCGCGATCTCGGCCGAGGCGTCACTGAGGTCGTGACGCTCAGCTGGTGGCTAGACATCGCCGCCATCAAGGCATTCGCCGGAGACGACTACGAGCAATCGAAATACTATGCCGATGACGACCGGTTCCTGCTGACCAAGACCGATCGCGTCGAGCATTATGACGTGGCGATTTCCGACATGCAGCTTCCGGCAAGTTCCTAGAGCGCTTCATTGTTAAATGGAATCAGTTCTGTGGCTCAAACGGAGTCGGCTGATCGACCGGCCGGCGCGCGTCGTAGCCAGCTCTACGGCCAAGCCGGCCGGTCGATCAGCCGGCCCGTTTCAGCCAACCCGAAGGGCCGGGCATCTTTCCGCCATAACCGGTGGCGTCGGTCTCGGTCGTACCTAAGGGTACGACGCTCGCCCGCCGCCTTGGTCCTGACGAAAACCTGCTCCGGCAGAACTGCTTCCATTTAACAATGAAACGCTCTAGCGCGTCCGCTCGAAAAACGCCTCGCCCAATGCGGATTTCAGATAGGCGTCTTCCGCCGCCGTCTTTTGTGTGGCGCGGGCGACGACCCCTTCGGGTATTTCCAGCTTCTGCGTGGCATGCACCTCGGCGGTCAGGTATTGGTATGTCTCCAGCCGCTCTATGCCGAGGAAATCCTCGATCTTTGCCAGGAAACCCCGGGGATCGGCCCGCATCTCGCCATAGGGCAGGATCAACAGGTTCTCCTTGCCGAAATGGGACTGCCAGAGCGGAATGCCCTGGCTGTAAGCGCCCCGGTCTTCGTGCTTCCTCATCCGCCTGTACAGGCGCATCCATTCGCCATCGTTCGTCGGCACCTTGGTTCCGTAGTCGCGCTGTGCCAGCA
This sequence comes from Rhizobium sp. TH2, assembly GCF_024707525.1. Taxonomy (NCBI): domain Bacteria; kingdom Pseudomonadati; phylum Pseudomonadota; class Alphaproteobacteria; order Hyphomicrobiales; family Rhizobiaceae; genus Rhizobium; species Rhizobium sp. TH2. The sequence goes on from NZ_CP062231.1 coordinate 5,018,054, forward strand.
TCCTGATTTGGGAGAGTTCGCGATCGAGCGGACGGCGGACGATCAGGATCAGCTTGGCTGCACCGAGCAGTTCCCTGGCATAGACGACTTCGGCTTCGGAAATCTCCAGATAGCCGGGCGTGATATCGCCCTTGCGCACCCCCTCCGCCACCGGCCAGGAGAACGCCTCCCGGTACCAGTCGAGCGAAACCTTATCGTGGGCGACGACACGTTCCAGATAGCGGATGAGGTTCCGGTTGGCGGCGTCCCCTTTGCGCTCTTCCCTGGCGACGGCCTTGCGCGCCAGTTGTTGATGCCGGTGTCTCAGCTTCAGATCGTCGGTTCCGATCCGGTCGAAGAAGTGCAATTCCTTGATCGGCGGCATGAAGATTTGCGGATGTTCCTGCAGCACCTTGTAAAGCCAGCTTGTGCCTGCCTTCTGGGCGCCGATACATAGAAAGTCGGGAAGGTTCACGCGGATCCTCTATCTGCCATTATCAAGTGACAATGATGATATCAGCAGTTACGGATGCTGTCTAACCGCTGGAAATGGCGTTGATTTTCACCGCAGATCGCCGGTAGCATGGCGCCATACGCGAAAGGGTTCCAGACATGCGCAACGTGACAATCGCCGCCACACAGATGGCCTGCAGCTGGGATATCGAGGGCAATCTCAAACGCGCCGAGGCATTGATACGCGAAGCAGCGGGACGCGGCGCTAAAATCATCCTCATCCAGGAACTCTTCGCCACACCCTATTTCTGCCAGGACCAGGATGCCGAGTTCTTCACCCATGCTCATCCGTTCGACGGCAATCCGCTGGTCGCACGTTTCGCCCGGCTCGCCGAGGAGCTCGATGTGGTCCTGCCAGTCAGCTATTTCGAGAAGGCGGGTAAGGCCTTCTTCAATTCGGTGGCGATCGTCGATGCCGGCGGCAAGGTGCTCGGCAATTACCGCAAGAGCCACATTCCCGATGGCCCGGGTTATACGGAAAAGTTCTATTTCTCGCCGGGCGATACCGGCTTCCGCGCCTGGCAGACCAGATTCGCCACGATCGGCGTCGGCATCTGCTGGGACCAGTGGTTTCCCGAAGCCGCCCGCGCCATGGCGCTCAAGGGCGCGGAGATTCTCTTCTACCCGACAGCAATCGGCACCGAGCCGCAGGATGCCTCGATCGACTCCTCCGGCCATTGGCAGCGCGCCATGCAGGGCAGCGCCGCCTCCAACCTCGTGCCGCTCGTTGCCTCCAACCGGATCGGAGCCGAGCCCGGCCGCCACGGCACGGAGATCACTTTCTACGGCTCGTCCTTCATCGCCGATTCCACGGGCGCCAAAGTGGTCGAGGCCAACCGCACGGACGAGACAATTCTCACCGCCACCTTCGACCTCGATGCCATCGAAGCGCAACGCCGGGCCTGGGGTCTGTTCCGCGACCGGCGGCCGGAACTCTATGGGCCGTTGCTGACGCTGGATGGCGGCTGACCGGTCTTTCTTGCCCACATCCTCAAGACTCTGTAGTTAGAGGGACATGAGGAATCGCTCGGTAAGCTTGGCATGACCAACCGCATCACCATTCTCGGATCGACCGGTTCGATCGGCGTCAGCACGATCGACGTCATCGGCCAGCTCGGTGAGGGCTATGTAGTCGATGCGCTGTCCGGCAACGGCAATATCGAACTGCTGGCAAGCCAGGCGCGACAGACCCACGCCCGGCTGGCGGTCACCGCCGATGAAAGCCGGTATCACGATCTCAAGCAGGCGCTTTCCGGCACCGGCATCGAGGCTGCGGCCGGTCGCAGCGGCTTGGCGGAAGCAGCGGACGGCGACGCATCGCTGGTCATGGCGGCGATCGTCGGCACGGCGGGGCTTGCGCCCACGCTGGCCGCCGCCAAGCGCGGCGCCAATATCGCGCTCGCCAACAAGGAGTGCCTGGTCTCCGCCGGCGACCTGTTCATCCGGGCGGTCGAGGATGGCGGCGGCACGCTGATCCCGGTGGACAGCGAGCACAACGCGATCTTCCAGGTCCTCAACGAGCATCATCGCCACGCGCTGGAGCGGATCATCCTGACCGCATCGGGCGGCCCGTTCCGCACCTGGACCCGCGAGGCGATGGCGAATGTGACGGCGGCGACGGCACGCGCCCATCCCAACTGGTCGATGGGCCTGAAGATCTCGATCGATTCCGCCTCGATGTTCAACAAGGCGCTGGAGATGATCGAGGCCAAACACCTGTTCGACGTTCGGCCGGAGCAGATCGAGGTCATCGTCCATCCGCAATCCGTCATCCATTCGATGGTCGGTTATGCTGACGGGTCGGTGCTCGCCCAGCTCGGCTGCCCGGATATGCGCACCGCGATCGGCTATGCGCTGTCCTTCCCGACGCGGCCCACACTCAATGTCGAGCGGCTCGATTTCACCAAGCTCGCGCGGCTCGATTTCGAAGCCCCCGACGAGGACAGATTTCCGGCGCTCAGGCTTGCCCGGCTCGCCATGGAGCGCGGCGGATTGCAGGGTGCGGTGCTCAATGCCGCCAAGGAAGTGGCGCTCGAAGCATTCATCGATGGCCGCATCGGCTTCCTTGAAATGGCCGACATCACGGAATCGGTCATGGACCGGATGGCCGCCACACCGTCGGCATCCTCGATGGATGACGTGTTCGCCGCCGATGGCGAGGCGCGGAGGCTTGCAAGCGGCCTCATTGGTACAAGCGCCGCCGCATGAAAAGCCGCCCGGAGGCGGCTTCATCGAAGTCAGAGAGCGATAAGGGTCACGCCACGGCGCGGGCCAGCGCGCAACGTGCCCACAGCTGGGCAAGCGAGCCAACCAGATGCTCGATATCGGCATCCGAATGATACGGCGCCGGCGTGATGCGGAGGCGCTCGGTCTTCTTCGGCACCGTCGGGTAATTGATCGGCTGAACGTAGATGCCGCAATTGTCCAGTAGCAGGTCCGAGATCCATTTGCACTTGGCCGCATCCTTGACCATCACGGGCACGATATGGCTCGGATTGTCGAGATGCGGAATGCCGGCCCGATCGAGCGCCGCGCGCAGCTTGCGGACGCGGTCCTGATGCCGTGCCCGCTCGAACGGGCTGATCTTGAGGTGCTGGATCGATGCCAGCGCGCCGGCCGCGATTGCCGGCGGCAGCGAAGTCGTGAAGATGAAACCCGAGGCGAAAGAGCGGATGAAATCGACCAGTGCGGCGGACGCCGTGATATAGCCGCCCATGACGCCGAACGCCTTGCCCAGCGTGCCTTCGATCACCGTCAGGCGATGCATCTGGCCGTCGCGCTCGGCAATGCCGCCGCCGCGCGGGCCATAGAGGCCGACGGCGTGAACTTCGTCGAGATAGGTCATCGCGCCATACTGGTCGGCGAGATCGCAGATTTCCTTGATCGGCGCGATATCGCCATCCATCGAATAGACGGATTCGAAGGCGATGATCTTCGGTGCCTTGGGGTCCGCAGCAGCGAGCTTCGCGGAGAGATCGTTGAGATCGTTATGCTTGAAGATCACTCGCTCGCATTTCGAATGGCGGATGCCCTCGATCATCGAAGCGTGGTTCCCGGCGTCAGAGAACACGATGACGCCAGGGATCTTCGAACAGAGCGTGCCGAGTGTCGCCCAGTTGGACATGTAGCCGGAATTGAACAGCAGGGCCGCTTCCTTGCCATGCAGGTCGGCGAGCTCGCGCTCAAGCAGCACATGGTAATGGTTGGTGCCCGAAATGTTGCGGGTACCGCCCGCGCCAGCGCCACAGGTCTCGATCGCATGCTTCATGGCCGCGATCACCTTGGGATGCTGGCCCATGCCGAGATAGTCGTTGGAACACCAGACGGTGACCTCTTGCTCGCCGTTTTCGGTGTAGCGGGTCGCCTTCGGGAAGTTGCCTGCCTGACGCTCGAGATCGGCAAAGACACGGTAGCGGCCTTCTTCGTGCAGGCCGTCCAGCGCATCCTTGAAAAAGGCTTCGAAATTCATCATTCGCTCCAGATATTCGCCATCCGTTTTGTTTTGAATCATTCCAATCGTCAACCCCTGCGATGAGGATTCGGATATTCCGCGGCGGTATGGCGCATCACTTTTTCGGGTGGTAGTGGAACCTTTGCTATCTTAAACGAGAAAGGCCCGTCTTGATATCGATCAAGACGGGCCGGAAGCAACCAGATTTGGCGCATCAACCGGCAACAGTGACCGCGCGCTTGGCCATGACCTTGACCAGGTTGGCGCGATATTCCGACGAGCCGTGAATATCCGACAGCATGTCGCTGGGATCGACGCTTTGCGAGGCGACCGCATCCGGCGACCAGTTTGCCTTCAGTGCTTCTTCCATTCCATGATGGCGGAAGACGCCATCGGAACCAGCCCCGGTGACCGCGACACGGACATCGCCGCTGGCGCTCTTTGCCACGAAGACGCCGGTCATCGCATAGCGTGAGGCCGGGTTGCGGAACTTCTCATATCCGGCTTTGGCGGGTGCCTCGAACTCGAAGGCAGTGATGATCTCGCCATCCTCCAGCGCCGTTTCGAACATGCCGGCAAAGAAATCGTCGGCCGCGATCGTCCGCTTGTTGGTATGGATCGTCGCGTTGAGCGCCAGCACGGCCGCCGGATAATCAGCGGCCGGATCATTGTTCGCGACCGATCCGCCCATCGTGCCCATATGCCGGACATGCGGATCGCCGATCATGCCGGCAAGCTCGGTGATCGCCCGGCATGCCTGGCGCAACGGCTGCGAGGCCGATACGTCGAAATGCGTGGTGCCCGCACCGATTCGAATACGCGACCCGTTGACCTCGACGCCCTTGATGTCGGCGATATGCCGGATATCGACGAGATCGGCGGGCGAGGCAAGCCGCTGTTTCATGGTGGCGATCAGCGTCATGCCGCCGGCCAGATACTTAGCCTCGCCCGACTGGCTGAATAGTGACGTGGCTTCCCCGACGGATGAAGCGCGATGATAATTCGTATTGTACATGGCTTCCTCCTCAGGCGTTGACGAGCGCCCAGACCTTTTCAGGGGTCGCGGGCATGGTGAGCGTGTTGTTGCCGATCGCATCGGTGATCGCGTTGATCAAAGCTGGGGGCGAACCGATCGCGCCCGCCTCGCCGCAGCCCTTGATGCCGAGCGGATTGCTTGGGCAGGGCGTGTTCTGATGCGACAGGTTGAACGATGGCAGGTCGTCGGCGCGCGGCATGGCATAATCCATGTAGCTTGCGGTCAGAAGCTGGCCGTCCGCGCTGTACCGGACGCCTTCGAGCAGCGCCTGGCCGATGCCCTGGGCGATGCCGCCATGCACCTGGCCCTCGACGATCATCGGGTTGATGATATTGCCGAAATCGTCCGCCGCGACGAACTGCGTGATCTCGGTCGTGCCGGTTTCCGGATCGACCTCGACCTCCGCGATATAGCAACCGGCCGGGAAGGTGAAGTTGGACGGATCGTAGAAAGCGCCCTCCTTCAGCCCCGGCTCCATGCCCGATGGCAGGTTGTGCGCGGTATAGGCGGCGAGTGCGACCTGGAACCAGGGCAGCTTCTTGTCGGTGCCCGCGACCACCAGTTCGCCGTCCTTGATCTCGATGTCGGCCTCGTCGGCCTCCATCAGATGGGCTGCGATCTTCTTGGCCTTGGCCTCGACCTTGTCGAGCGCCTTGACGATGGCCGACATGCCGACTGCGCCGGAGCGCGAGCCATAGGTGCCCATGCCCATCTGGACCTTGTCGGTGTCGCCATGGACGATGTTGACCGAGGAGATCGGCACGCCGAACCGGTCGGACACGAGCTGAGCAAAAGTCGTCTCATGGCCCTGGCCGTGGCTGTGGGAGCCGGTCAGCACCTCGATCGTGCCAACCGCATTGACCCGCACCTCAGCCGATTCCCAAAGGCCGACGCCGGCGCCAAGCGAGCCGACCGCGGCGGACGGCGCGATGCCGCAGGCCTCGATGTAACAGCTCATGCCGATGCCGCGCAGCTTGCCATTGGCCTTGGACGCCGCCTTGCGTCCGGCAAAGCCGTTCCAATCGGCCGCGGCCATCGCGGCATTGAGCGAGGCTTCGTAGTCGCCGGCGTCATAGGCCATTATCACAGGCGTCTGATAGGAGAAGGTCCGGATGAAGTTGGTCTTGCGCAATTCGGCGGGTGATATCCCGAGTTCGCGCGCTGCAGTCTCCATCGTGCGTTCGAGAAGGTAGGTGGCTTCCGGCCGGCCGGCGCCGCGATAGGCGTCCACCGGCACGGTATTGGTGTAGACCGTGCGCACATTGGCGTGGATGGCCGGGATCGCATACTGGCCTGAGAGCAGCGTCGCGTAGAGATAGGTAGGCACCGCCGAGGAGAAGAGCGACATGTAGGCGCCGAGATTGGCGATCGTATCGACCTTGAGTGCGGTGATGCGGTTGTTTGAATCGAATGCCATCTTGACGGTCGAGACATGGTCACGGCCATGCGCATCGGTCAGGAAAGCCTCGGTGCGGTCGGAGGTCCACTTCACCGGCACGCCGGTTTTCTTGGATGCCCAGAGACAGGTGATCTCTTCCGGATAGATGTAGATCTTCGAGCCGAAGCCGCCGCCGACATCGGGTGCGATGACCCGCAGCTTGTTTTCCGGCGCGACATTGTAGAAGGCGCTCATCACCAGCCGCGCCACATGCGGGTTCTGCGAAGTGGTGTAGCAGGTATAGTGATCCTCCGCCTCGTCATAGATGCCGAGGGCGGCGCGCGGCTCCATAGGATTTGGCGACAGGCGGTTGTTGTGGATCTTGATTTCGGTGACATGGGCGGCACTTGCGATCGCTGCATCCGCCGCACCGCCATCGCCGATCTCCCAGTCGAAGATCAGATTGCCGGGAGCATTGTCATGCACCTGCGGCGCGCCGGGCTTCAGGGCATCGACGGCCTCGGTGACGGCGCCGAGCGGTTCATAGTCGATCTCGACCTTCTCCGCCGCATCCCGGGCTTCCTCCATGCTGTCGGCGACCACGATCGCCACGGCATCGCCGACATAACGCACCGTATCCACCGCCAAGGGCCGCCACGGACCCATATTCATCGGCGAGCCATCCTTGGAATGGATCATCCAGCCGCAGATCAGATTGCCGATGCCATCGGCCTGCATCTGCTTGCCATCCAGCACGCCGATCACGCCCGGCATATCGAGCGCGGCGGATATGTTAAGGCTCCTGATCCTGGCATGCGCATGGGGACTGCGAATGAAGAAGGCATATTTCATGCCCGGAACCGTCATGTCGTCGGTGTACCGGCCCTTGCCGGTAAGAAATCTCTTGTCTTCCTTACGCGCCACGCGCGCTCCAATGCCTTCGATGCCCATCTGTCGTCTCCTCCCGGGATTGGATGCTATTCAGCTGCCTGCTTGGCGCTCATATTCTCCGCCGCGCTCAACACCGCCTTGACGATGTTGTGGTAGCCGGTGCAACGACAGATATTGCCTTCGAGTTCGTGGCGGACGGTCTTCTCGTCGAGTGAACCGCCATGCCGGCGGATCATGTCGACCGATGCCATCACCATGCCTGGTGTGCAGAAGCCGCATTGCAGGCCGTGATGTTCATGAAACGCCGCCTGCACCGGATGCAGTTCGCCATCGCGCGCCAGACCTTCGATCGTGGTAAGTTCGGAGCCGCTCGCCTGGACCGCGAGGATCGTGCAGCTCTTCACTGAGCGGCCATCCATATGAATCACGCAGGCGCCACACTGGGTGGTGTCGCAGCCGACATGCGTTCCAGTGAGATTGAGATTCTCGCGGATGAAATTCACCAGCAGCGTGCGATCATCGCAATCGCCGCTCAGCTTGCGGCCGTTGACCGTCATCGACACCTTCGTCATGCCTTTTCCTCCCTATTCCGTGCAATTCCCGAAGCCTAAGCTGACTCCGATCCGGGGTTTTGCCAAGAAGAGTTACAAGCGACACCCCGCTTGGGGAGTTGAACTGGCGCATTCCTGAGACAGTCGTTCCGAAGCCCGAGATTTGTCGCGCTGACATGCCGCAGGGTTGCTTGAAGCGCGCTTTCACATTTTAAACCTTTTTCATCCATAATTGGCACAACACGGCCGCGAATCCCCGGCCCTGCCGCCTGCTGGCCTGCATTGCACGGCCACGACAGGATCCGGTGGTTCACACTAACGGAGTTGAAAATTGATGTTTAAAGCAGTCGCAGTCATTCTGGCCGGGCTCACGCTTGCCGGCTGCACCCAGACCGAACGCGGCGCCACGCTAGGCGCGGCAACCGGTGCCGTGATCGGTGGCGTGCTCGGCAACAATGTCCGCAGCGCGGCAATTGGTGCTGCCATCGGCGGCGTTCTCGGCGCGGTCGCCTCCCAGCCGGGCCAGTGCTATTACAAGGACGAATACGGTCGCAAGTTCATCGACGATTGCCCGCCGGATTACGGTCCGGCCGTGGTACGCGTCCGTGCGCCCCGGACGAAGGTTGTCGTCCGGTACTGATATCGGGACCGAGAGCGAATTGTTACCAATCCCGGCGCTTGCGTCGGGATTTTTGCGTCTGGGTGGGTCCCGCGATTTAAAGGAAATTAACGAAGCTTCTTTACACTTTGCCGGAAACACACGAGCAGACCACGCGAAATGCGGTCCTGCTGATAGCTGAGGGGACTTCAGTTGACCAACCCGAATTCAACGGCGATCTTCGAATCCGATACGCTCGAAATCATCGCGTTTCGCCTCCACGACCAGGAATTCTGCGTCAAGACCACGACGATCCGCGAAATCCGCGGCTGGGCGCCGTCCACGCCCATCCCGCACGCGCCGAAGGAAGTGATCGGCGTGATGAACTTGCGCGGCACCGTGATCCCGATCATCGACCTCGCCTACAAGCTCGGCATGCCGTCGACCGCCGCCAACGAGCGCAGCGCCATCGTCGTCACCGAAGTCAAGAACATGATCATCGGCATGCTGGTCGATCGCGTCTCCGACATCCTGACGATCAAGGGTTCCGAAGTGCAGCCGGCGCCGGAAATCACCACATCCTTCGACAAGGGCTATACGGACGGCATCATCGCCCGCGAAGGCGGCATGATCTGCTTCCTCAACCTCGCCAAGATGTTCCAGGACCAGGAAGCGCTGGCGGCCTGATCCATCCGATTGAACGAAAAGCGCCGCGTCGGGAAATCCCGCGCGGCGCTTTTTCTATGGGCCAAATGGAAAGGCCGCCCTGAGGCGGCCATCCGTTTTCACCAATGAACCAAGCCCATTTACTCGGCCGGCTCTTCCACCGGCTCGACTGGTGCCTCGGTGGCCGGGGCCTCGCCACGCGGCTGGCGCGGGGTGCGGCGCGGACGGCCGGCATTGCTGCGGCGGCGGGTCCCGGTAGCGGGCTGTTCACCGGCCGCGGCTTCCTGCTCGATCTGCACTTCCGCCGGCGTTTCGTCGAACACCGGCTGCGGCGTCGACTGGTCGATGATCACCGGCTGTTCGGTGACGACCGGCTGGCGATTGCGGTTGTCGGACTGCCGATTGTTGTTCTCGGGCTGCCGGTCGCGACTGTCAGACTGACGGTCGCGATCGCGGTTATCCGACTGGCGGTCGCGATTGCGGTTGTCGTTCTGACGCTCACGATTGTCGGGCTGACGATTGTAGTTCCCGGACTCGGAAGGCTGCTGGCCCTCGTTGTTGTCGTCCTCGTCACGTTCGTCGCGATCGTTCATTTCACCACGATCGTTCATCTCGCCGCGATCACCCTGATCACCTTGATCGCCCTGATCGCCGCGCTCACCGCTGTATTCGGGACGGTCGTCGCGCTGGTAACGCTCCTGGAACATCGCCTGAGCCGCCGCGATGATGCGGTTATAGTGCTCGGCATGCTGGAGGTAATTTTCCGCCATGACGCGGTCGCCGGAGCTTGTCGCGTCACGGGCCAGATTCATGTATTTTTCGGCGATATGCTGCGCGGTGCCGCGAATCTTCACGTCTGGACCGGAACTGTCATAAGTTCTGGTCAGCGGATTCTGCCCTTTGCGCTGATTATTGTTGTTACTGCTATTATTGTTACTGCTTCCGCCACCGCTGTTGTTACGGCCGCGGCCACGCTGCTTCTGTTGTCCAGGCCTCATCAATCATTCACCCGAGAATTTCCGGCTCTCATTCGCGGCCCCCGGACACAAACCCGCTCGAAGTTCTGGCAAGCCAGAACCCGGCAAGCATGTCACCGGACACCGCTGATCCCGGAATCTAATCCTAAAATCCAGAGTCCCGCACCAGGACCGTTTAAAACCGGCAATTTGTTTTGAGATCTCCCAAAGCCCGGCAATCCGTCATAGAATTCTTAATTCTGGGAATGCCGCCCGGTGCTTGGCTTGGAACCTAGACCGCTTCGTCCGTGATTCCAAGCCCTTTTATCGCTGTGACACGAGAAAATAGCTTCTTTTGGGCGAAACTGTCAGTTTTTTGCACTGAAGGCCTGCACCCGGTCGTTCCCGGCATAGTCCTTCACTGCCTTGAGGCGCAAAAAGCCCTCATTCTCAAAGACTTTGCCAACGTCTTCACGCTGGTCGAAGCCGGTTTCCACAGCAATGATCCCGCCGGCATTGAGAAATGGCCGGGCGCCGGCCGCGATATCGCGATAGGCATCCAGCCCATCCTCGCCACCATCGAGCGCCAGAAGCGGATCATGCTCACGCACCATCCTGTCCAGCGTCGGGATCACGCTCGACCTGATGTAGGGAGGATTGGAGACGATTACATCATAGCGACCTGAAATATTGCCGAACCAGCGGCTCTCGATCGCGGTGAACCGGGCCGCGAGGCCATTGATCGCTGCGTTTTCGCAAGCGGTCGCCAGGGCGTCGGCGGAGAGATCGGCACCGGTGCCGACGGCATTGGGCAATTCCGCCAGCAGCGCCAGGCAGATCGCGCCGGTGCCGGTTCCGAGATCGAGAATCTGGAGGGGCTGTTGCCGCTTGTGCTTCACCAGATCCAGCACCGTCTCGACGAGGATCTCGGTGTCGGGACGCGGCTCCAGCGTGCCCTTGGAAAGCTTCAGTTCGAGCCCATAGAACGGTCGGCTTCCGAGAATCCGGTAGGGTGGCTCGCCGCGTGTGCGACGGCCCACCGCTTCGTGGATACGGGCCTCGTCCTCCAGCGCCAGGTGTTCCTCGCCCCGCGTGATGAAATCGCTGCGCTCGAGCCTCAGCAATCCGCCAACGATGATACGCGCCTCCGCCATCGGATCCTCCGAACCCGCCACCAGGAAGCAGTTGCGGATATGCGCCATCATCTCGTTGAGGGTCGTCATCCCTCGACCTGTCCCAGCCTTGCCAGTTCGGATGCCTGGTAATCCGCGATCAGTGCATCCACTACCTCGTCGATCTCGCCGGTGATGATGCGGTCGAGCGAATAGAGCGTGAGGTTGATACGGTGGTCGGTCAGCCGCCCCTGCGGGAAATTATAGGTCCTGATACGCTCCGAACGATCGCCGGAACCGACCTGCGACTTGCGGTCGGCGGAACGCGCGCTATCGAGCTTCTGGCGTTCCATGTCGAACAGCCGCGAGCGCAGGACCTGCATCGCCTTGGCGCGATTCTGGTGCTGTGACTTCTCGGAACTGGTCACCACGACGCCGGTGGGCAGATGGGTGATGCGGACGGCGGAATCGGTGGTGTTGACGTGCTGGCCACCCGCGCCGGAAGACCGCATCGTGTCGATCCGGATATCCTCCGCCTTGATCTCGATGTCGATATCCTCGGCCTGCGGCAGCACTGCCACGGTCGCCGCCGACGTATGGATACGGCCCTGGGATTCAGTGGCCGGCACGCGCTGCACGCGATGTACGCCGGATTCGAATTTCAGCTTCGAGAACACACCGCGCCCGGAAACCTCTGCAATGATTTCCTTGTAGCCGCCGGCCTCGCCTTCGCTCTCGGAGACGACCTCGACCTTCCAACCATGATTGGACGCATAGCGTTCATACATGCGGAAAAGATCGCCGGCAAAGAGTGCCGCCTCGTTGCCGCCGGTGCCGGCGCGGATCTCCAGGATGGCGCTTCGCTCGTCGGCCGCATCCTTGGGCAGCAGCGCGATCAAGAGATCCTTCTCCAAGCCCTCGATTCGTTCCTCGATCTCGGGCAGTTCCAGGCTCGCGAGTTCGCGCATCTCCCTGTCGGTGCCGGAATCGGCGAGCAGGCTGCGCAAGCCGGCGAGTTCCTCGACAGCCTTCATGTAGCTCGAAATCTTGGCGACGACCGGCTGCAGCTCCGCATATTCGCCGGCCAGCTTGACATAGATGTCTGCCGCCGGACCAGCCGACATGCGCGCTTCGACTTCCGCGAAACGGCGCTCAAGCTCCTGCATTTTTTCGAGGGGAAGCTGTGCCACGGATGTCTCTTGCTAAAGCGGGATGTTGTTGGTCTCGGCGAAACGCTTGAGCATTTCGCGCATCGGCACGCCGGGCGCGGTGCTGTCGAGCGCCTCGTCCATCATGGTGGCGAGCGCCGTCGCATCCAGACCGAGCAGCATGGCCTTGACCGGACCGATCGAGGCCGGCGACATGGAGACGGAGCGGAAGCCCAGTCCGAGAAGCGCCATCGCCGACAGCGGCTTGCCCGCCATCTCACCGCACAGCGTCACCGGCGTGTTGTTGCGCTTTCCGGCGCGCACTATATCGCGCAGCAGCCTGAGGAACGGCCGGCCGAGAATGTCGAACCGCTCGGCAACCCGCGCATTGCCGCGATCGACAGCCATTGTGAACTGGAAGAGGTCGTTCGATCCAACGGACACGAAGTCTGCTTCCATCATCAGCTCGTCGAGCTGCCACAGCAGCGACGGCACTTCCAGCATCGCGCCATATTGCAGCCGCTTGGGCAGAGGATGGCCGAATTTCGAGAGGTGCTGAACTTCCTTCTGGAGCAGCGCCCGCGCCAGCCGAAGCTCCTCGACCTCCGTCACCATCGGGATCATGACGCGCAGGTCCGCCCCGGCGGCGGCCTTGAGAAGCGCCCTGAGTTGGGTGCGGATCAGCCCCGGCCGATCGAGCGCCAGCCGGATCGCACGCCAGCCGAGCGCCGGGTTCTCTTCCTTGATTGCCTGGAAATAGGGCACCACTTTGTCGGACCCGATATCGAGCGTCCGGAACGTCACCGGCCGGCCGGCGGCCTGCTTGATGACGCTGCGATAGAAGGCTTCCTGTTCCTCGCCTTTCGGCATGGTCGAGGCGATCATGAATTGCAGCTCGGTGCGGAACAGGCCGATACCCTCGGCACCTGCCTCCGTGAGCTGCGGCAGGTCGACCAGCAGGCCGGCATTCATGTTGAGGCTGATGCGCTGTCCGTCGCGCGTCACGGGCTCGACCGAGCGGAGCGCGCGGAACTGTTCCTGGCGGCGGGCTCGGAAACGCGCTTTTTCCTCATAGGCCCGCTGCACGTCCTGCGCAGGCCGCAGATGCACTTTGCCGTCCTCGCCATCGATGACGATAGCGTCGCCTTTTTCGGTGAGAGCCGCGACTCCCTCGGCGTTGCCGACGACAGGAATGCCCATGGCGCGGGCGACGATCACCACATGGCTGGTGACGGCGCCCTCTTCCAGTACCAGGCCGCGAAGGTTGGCGCGCGGATAATCGAGCAGTTCGGCGGCACCCATCGCTCGTGCGATGACGATCGCATCGTTGGGGAACGCATCCGCCGCCGCATGCGCGCCGAAGCCAGCAAGCTGCCTGAGCAGCCGGTTGGCGAGGTCGTCGAAATCATGCATCCGCTCGCGGAGATAGGGGTCGGTCAGCCGCATCATCCGGGCGCGCGTCTCGCTCTGCACCCGCTCGACGGCGGCTTCCGCCGTCAGGCCGTTGCGGATCGCCTCTTCGAGCTTGCGGACCCAGCCCCGGTCATGGGCGAACATCCGGTAGGCTTCGAGCACCGCGCGGTGCTCGCCCTCCATCGACACTTCGCGGCGCGACAGCATGTCGTCGAGCTGGATGCGCAGCGACCCGAGCGCCTCCGACAGCCTGCTGATCTCAAGATCGACGTCATCGTTCAGCAGGTTGGTGACGACCACGCGCGGATCGTGCAGCACGACATAGCCGAGCCCGATGCCGTCGGCATAGGACTCGCCATCGACCGTGATCGGGCGCGTGAGGTCGAGTTCCTGACCGGGTTTGGTGAGCTTCTTGAGATCGCCGCTCGCAACCATTTCAGCGAGCACCATGGAGACGGTCTCAAGCGCCTCGACCTCATCGTCGGAATAATGGCGCTGGGCGCGGTTCTGCACGACGAGAACGCCGAGCGAGCGGCCGGCGCGCAGGATCGGCACGCCGAGGAATGAATGGAAGAGTTCTTCACCCGTCTCCGGCAGGTAGGCGAAGGCCGGATGGCTTTGCGCGTCAGAGAGATTGAGCGGCTGAGCCGATGCGGCGATCGTACCGACGAGGCCTTCGCCCATCTTCAACTGGGCAAGGTGGACCGATTCCTTGTTCAGGCCTTCGGTGGCGTAGAGTTCGAGAACGCCATCGGCGCGCAGCACATAGACCGAGCAGACCTCGGCTACCATGTTGCGGGCGATCTGCATCACGATGCGGTCGAGGCGGTCCTGCGGCTCGAGCGGCTCGGCCGTGAGTTCCCTCAGCCGCCGAAGCAGAATTCGCGGACCGGCTGCTAGGTCTCTGATCACCTGGGCGCTCTCCTGCTCTCGAGTTCAAGGGAAGAGAGCCGGCACCACAGATCGAATCACATCACCTGATCGCCGAGCCCTCCTGGCTATACTTATTTCTTATCCAGTCCGTAGGCGGAATGCAAAGTGCGAACCGCCAGTTCTCCATAGGCACCGTCGATCAAGATTGAAATCTTGATTTCAGAAGTCGTGATCGCCTTGATGTTGATACCCTTGGAGGCGAGAGCCGAGAACGCCTGCGCCGCGACGCCCGCATGGCTGCGCATGCCGATGCCGATGACCGAGACCTTGACGAGGCCGGACTCGCTCTGGATCACGTCGAAGCCGACCTTGTCCTTCTCCTTGTCGAGAACGGCCAGCGCCTTGTCGAGATCGCCGGTCGGGACGGTGAAGGTCATGTCGGTGCGCGAGCCATCTTCGGAGATGTTCTGCACGATCATGTCGACATTGATGTGATTTTCGGCGAGCGGACCGAAGATGGCGGCGGATACGCCCGGCCGGTCGGCGACGCGACGCAGCGAGATCTGGGCTTCATCCTTGGCATATGCGATGCCGGTTACGACTTCCTGTTCCAAGACTTCTTCCTCATCACAAATCAGCGTTCCGGGCGGGTTCAACAGGTCGCCCATGCCGGGCGCGTCGGGATCCTCGAAGGACGAGCGCACGAAGGTGCGGACCTTGAACACCATGGCGAGTTCGACCGAACGGACCTGCAGCACCTTGGAGCCGAGGGACGCCATTTCGAGCATTTCCTCGAAAGCAATCTTCTTGAGTCGACGTGCCTTGGGCTCGATGCGCGGGTCGGTGGTGTATACGCCATCGACATCGGTATAGATATCGCAACGATCGGCCTTCAACGCGGCGGCAAGCGCGACCGCGGACGTATCCGACCCACCACGTCCGAGCGTGGCGATGCGATTGTCCGGCCCGAGCCCCTGGAAGCCGGCAACGACAGCCACCTGCCCCTCGCCCATGCGGCGGACGATCTCGGCACCCTCGATCTCCATGATGCGGGCGGCGCCATGGGTGCTGTCGGTGTGGATCGGAATCTGCCAGCCCTGCCAGGACCGGGCATTGATGCCCATCGACTGCAGCGCGATAGCCAAGAGGCCCGAGGTCACCTGTTCGCCAGAGGCGACGATCGCGTCATATTCGCGCGAATCATAGAAAGGCGTATTGACGCCGGTGGCCTTCGACATGCCCTGCACCCAGCCGACCAGCTCATTGGTCTTGCCCGACATGGCGGATACGACGACGGCCACTTCATGGCCAAGCTCGACCTCGCGTTTGACATGGCGGGCAACGTTATGAATGCGGTCGAGATCCGCGACGGAGGTCCCGCCGAACTTCATTACGATACGTGCCATGCCCTGATGCTTCCGGTCCCTGACGCGGCCCCCCTCGGGCACCGCGCTTAAAGCCTCTTTCCCACGCATTCGTCGCGGGAATTTGGCGGTCTCTTATCGGAAGAAGAATGGAGATTCAATGGGTCCGGATAGGCGAAGTGCCGCGACCGCGACTCAAGCCCTGAGTGACGCCGAAAGCCTGCGGGTCAGGCAGCGCAGGATTTCCTCGGGGCAATTGGGGTCCTCGACGAAGAACCAGAATTCGCCGAACGGATTGTTGATCGAAAACCGCCAGCCAAGACACTGGAACGACATCCACCATTGGAAGCCGCCCTGCGTCATGTCGCAGACCCGGATGCCGGGAATGCTTTCGAGATGGGTGCGTAGCGTATTCGACGAGCAGGATTCCGGCAGCGACAGGAAGTGACGCGAGCCGTCCTTCATCAGCGTTGTTGTGATCTGGGCATTGAGCATCACGCGAGACCCTCAGTTTATGATCACGCCGGAGCCATCAGCATAGCCGATATCGCTGACACAGGCGAGCGCGGTGATGGAAGGCTCGTTGTCGCCGATCATGCCACCCTCGCTGTCGCCTTCGACCTGCTTCAGGCGAAGCTCGAAACGCGCCTTCGGCTGGACAGGCCTGTCGAGCACGAGCCGCACCGACGCGACCCTGACCGATCCAGAGAAGAACTCCACCCGGCCACCAACCTCAGTGATCGCCTTGTCGTCCATGGAGATCAGACCGACGGCATAGACGATCTTCCCATCATTGCCGGGCAGGGCCTTCCAGCGCTCGACGGTGAAGACGCCGTCCGAACGCAGCCCGCAGAGTTCATTGGCCTGGACCTGATTGGCCGCCAGCAATCCCAGGAAAGCCACCAAGATTCCGATGAAATAAATCCGCATCCACGCCCCCGTATGCGGGCCGGTTTGCCGCACCGCCCGATAAGGAAACGGGGGAGATTCGGGAATTATTCGCTTCGAGAGAGTTGTCGGCCGCGTGCGATGATTGCCGGGCGATGTAATGATAAAGCTGAAACAGGTCATCCTCGGCCTCCCGCAGAAGATGAACCTTGTAAATCATGGACGGTCTTTGCTGCCGTCGATACGGGTCTGTAGCCGTGCAAACGCTTCATCGATTGGCACGGCCCGCGAAGGATCGGCCATCCAGCGATCGTGGGCAGGCCCAACCTCGTTCACCAGCCAGCTTTCGATTTCGGATTCCCTCTCATCGAGCGCCGAGAGGCTTTCCGCGATAACTTCGCTTTCAGAAGCGTAGCGGCCGCTTTCCATTTTATCCTTCAAGCGCGTCGCGAGGTCGGCCGGCAATGTGATCTGCATTTCCTTGAGTGCGGACATCCTAGACTCCTTGTCACGAGCTTAGCATGAACCACGCTATACGCAACGTGACCGTCAAACCCCCTCGCCGATCGCCGCCTTGATCAGGGCCTTGGCGTCGTCGCTGTCCCAGGCGGCGGGGGCGTTCATTGCACCCAGCATGCAGCCCTTTCCATCGATCAGCACGCTCGCCGGCAGGCCGATGGCGATGCCGGCTTTCTTCATCGCGTTGAAGCTCGCAAGCGTGGCATCGTGGCGCAGCGGCAGCGCGTCGATCTTGGTTTCAGTCAGGAATTCTTTCGGCTTGGCATCGTCACCGGTATCGAGATTGATGGCGGTCACCTGGAATTTATCGCTGCCGAGCGCCTTTTGCAGCGCATTGAGCGCCGGCATTTCCTCGCGGCAGGGCACGCACCAGGTGGCCCAGAGGTTCACGAGCTGGACGCGCGGCTGGTAGGCTTCAAGTTTCATGTCCTTGCCATCCGGCCCCTTGAAGCCCGGCAGCGAGAGATTGCGCCCGTGCTTTTCGGTCACGAAGGCCGCGACCTGGCCCTTAGCGAGCGGATCGAGCCGGGCGATCGTGGCCTGAGCCGGCGCGCAATCGACCGACGCTTGGCTTGGGCCATTGCCATCACCCGCCCCTCTCATGTAAACGGCCAAGCCACCGGCGACGACGCCTAGAACGGCCGCGATCGCCACCAGTTTGAGGGAAGGAAGATAGCCCGGTTTTCTTTCCTGCATCATGCACTCGTTTTCTCAAGGTCCCGCCATGTCCGACGGCAATTCCAATTCTTCGTCCAACCAGATGTGGGGCGGCCGCTTCGCTGCCGGTCCCGCCGCGATCATGGAGGAGATCAATGCCTCGATCGGCTTCGACAAGAAGCTCTATGCCCAGGACATAGCAGGTTCCATCGCCCACGCCACGATGCTCGCCGCACAAGGCATAATTTCGGCCGAGGACCGCGACCAGATCGTCGCTGGCTTGAAGCAGATCGAAGGCGAGATTGAAAGCGGCGCCTTCGAATTCTCACGCAAACTTGAAGACATCCATATGAATGTCGAAAGCCGGCTCGCCGCGATCATCGGCTCTGCTGCCGGTCGCCTGCACACCGCGCGCTCGCGCAACGACCAGGTGGCACTGGATTTCCGCCTGTGGGTCAAGGCCGAGCTTGGCCGGACCGAAGCGGCACTCACCGGCCTGATCACCGCCTTCCTCGACAAGGCGGAACAACATGCCGCCACGGTGATGCCGGGCTTCACCCATCTCCAGACCGCCCAGCCGGTGACCTTCGGCCACCATTGCATGGCCTATGTCGAAATGTTCGGCCGCGATCGCCAGCGCGTGCGCCACGCCATCGAGCATCTCGACGAAAGCCCGATCGGCGCCGCCGCGCTGGCCGGCACGCCCTACCCGATCGATCGTCATATGACGGCCAAGGCGCTCGGTTTCCGCGAGCCGACCCGCAATTCGATCGATACGGTCTCGGATCGCGATTTCGCGCTGGAATTCCTGTCGATTGCAGCGATCTGCGCCGTCCATCTCTCGCGTTTCGCCGAGGAGATCGTCATCTGGTGCACGCCGCAGTTCGGCTTTATCCGGCTGTCGGACGCGTTTTCGACCGGCTCCTCGATCATGCCGCAGAAGAAGAACCCGGATGCCGCCGAACTGGTGCGCGCCAAGACCGGCCGCATCAACGGCTCGCTCGTGGCCCTGCTCACCGTGATGAAAGGCCTGCCGCTCGCCTATTCCAAGGACATGCAGGAAGACAAGGAACAGGTCTTCGACGCCGCCGAAAATCTCGAGCTGGCAATCGCCGCGATGACCGGCATGGTCGCCGACATGACGATCAACACCGAGAAGATGAAGGCCGCCGCCGGCTCCGGCTATTCAACCGCCACCGACCTCGCCGACTGGCTGGTCCGCGAACTCGGCCTGCCATTCCGTGAAGCCCATCACGTCACCGGCCGCGTCGTGGCGCTGGCGGAAAGCACAGCATGCGATCTATGGGACCTGCCGCTCGATGCATTGCAAGCTATCCATCCCGGCATCACATCCAAAGTCTACGATGTTGTCACCGTCGAAGCCTCCGTCGCCTCGCGCAAGAGCTATGGCGGCACCTCGCCGGATGAGGTCAGGAAGCAGATCGCCTGGTGGCGTGGACGGAATTGAGAAAATAGCGTCGCCGTTGAATTGCGGCGCATGTAACCTCCGCCGCCGTCATCCTCGGGCTTGTCCCGAGGATCTGGTGAGGGAAGATAGACCCACCATCGCCGATTGCTTGATGAGCGTCACCAGATCCTCGGGACAAGCCCGAGGATGACGTCGAAAGTGTGATGAGCGCATACCAAGCCAAGGCGCGGCGAGAACCAACCACCATCAACGACGTTCATCCACACTTCAACAGATTCAGGGTGCACAAGCCCCTGAATATTCGCTAAGAACATCCAGAATTTCCGAGGATGCCATGACCCGATCGCTGTTTTTGCCGCTTGCCGCTCTAGCCCTAGCTACGCTCATACTCTCCGGTTGCGGCCGCAAAGGCGATCTCGATGTACCCGGCACGCCGGTGGCCGAGCAGAACGTGAACAAGACGAAAAAAGAGCCCGTAGAGGACCGCAAGTTCTTCCTCGATCCGCTGCTCTAGATTGCCCGACAGGATAATCCCTTGAACCATTTCCATTACAAGAATGGCGTGCTCCACGCCGAAAACGTGCCCGTGCCGGATATTGCCCGCGCTGTCGGCACGCCCTTCTACCTCTATTCGACCGCCACACTGGAGCGCCATATCCGCGTCTTCCAGGAAGCGTTTTCGGATGTCGATTCGCTGGTCTGCTACGCGATGAAGGCCAATTCCAACCAGGCGGTGCTGAAGACGCTCGGCCAGGCGGGCGCCGGCATCGATGTCGTCTCCGAGGGCGAACTGCGCCGCGCACTGGCCGCCGGCATCCCGACCTCGAAGATCATGTTCTCCGGCGTCGGCAAGAAGGCGCGCGAGATGGATTTCGCGCTCGACGCCGGCATCTATTGCTTCAATGTCGAGAGCGAACCGGAACTCGAAGTGCTGAACGCCCGCGCCGTGGCCAAGGGCAAGCGCGCGCCGGTCTCCTTCCGCATCAACCCCGATGTCGATGCCGGCACGCATGCCAAGATCTCGACCGGCAAGAAGGAAAACAAGTTCGGCATTTCCTATGAAAGCGCCCGCGGCGTCTACAAGCATGCGGCCACTTTGCCAGGCATCGAAGTCACCGGCATCGACATGCATATCGGCAGCCAGATCACCGATTTGCAGCCCTTCGACGATGCCTTCAAACTCCTGCGCGAACTGGTCGAGACACTGCGCACCGACGGCCACGTCATCGACCATGTCGATATCGGCGGCGGCCTCGGCATTCCCTACAAGATCGACAACGACCCCCCGCCGAACCCGGAGGCCTATTCCAAGGTCGTCAAGAACCAGCTCCGTTCGCTCGATTGCAAGATCATCACCGAACCCGGCCGCCTGATCGTCGGCAATGCCGGCATTCTGGTCACCGAAGTGATTTATGTGAAGGACGGCGGCGAAAAGTCCTTTGTCATCGTCGATGCCGCGATGAACGACCTGATCCGCCCGACGCTCTACGAGGCCTGGCACGAGATCATGCCGGTCGAAATCGGCGCCGCGAACGCCCCGCGCATCCGCGCCGATGTGGTCGGACCGGTCTGCGAAACCGGTGATTATCTCGCACTCGATAGGGAAATGGCCGAACCCAAACCAGGCGACCTGCTGGCCGTCGGTTCTGCCGGCGCTTATGGTGCTGTCCAGGCAGGCACCTACAATTCCCGGCTTCTGGTCCCGGAAGTGCTTGTAAAGGATGACCAATTCCATGTCGTCCGCGCACGTGAAGATTATGATGCGCTGATCGGCCTCGACAGCCTGCCCGGCTGGCTTACGTGAGTCAGGATAATCCTGACCTCGCCATCAACAGCTTGTGAAGCGAAAGTGCGGGGCTCGCCTCGCCTTTGCCCAAAACAATGGTATCCTGCATGCTTCGAAATTCGAGCACAGGCAGTCCATGGCCGACGACGTCACGACACCGCCCGATAATAGGCCCGACTACAGGATTGCACGCCTCAGGCGCCTGATCGCAGGCAAGCGGGCGCTTGCCTTGACCTCGATCGTGCTCGAACGTGCCCTGATATCGGCATTGCCGGTGCTCTCCGTCATCGCGCTCTTCCTCGTGCTGAGCTGGATGGGCGTGATGCGCCAGATCCCCGATCTGGCCAAGATCGCCGTGGGCATCGTCTTCTTCGCCGGCTTTATCGTCTCGTTGCTGCCGCTGCGCAAATTCGTGTTGCCGACGGTCGCCGAAGCCGACCGCCGCCTCGAGGATCGCAGCGGCCTCGCCCACCAGGCCATCTCGGTGCAGGCGGAAACGCCTGTTTCGAAGGACCCCTATTCGCTGGCGCTGTGGAAATCGCACCAGGTGCGGATGGCCGAGAAGATCAAGTCGATCGACGCCGGTCTGCCGTCGCCCGATATCGCCCGGCACGATCCGCTGGCGTTTCGCGCGGCGCTCATCCTGGCGCTGGTCGTTGCCTGGAGTTTCTCGTTCTCGAATTATGGCGGCCGCATCACCGATGCCTTCAGCCTGACCAAACCCGTCGTGCCGGTGGCCGATATCCGCATCGATGCCTGGGTCACCCCGCCGTCCTATACGGGCGTGGCACCGCTCTATCTCAGCGGCAACCTCGAAAAGGCCGCTCCCGGCGAACTCAAGGTGCCGCTCAACTCCGAACTTACCATCCGCATATCAGGCAAGGATGCCAAGGGCGATGTGCGCTTCACGCCGGTGACCGGACCCGCCGTCGATCTGAAGGCCGAAGCACCCCAGAAGAAGCCCGCCACCTCGGCCAACGCCGAGAAGATGGAAAGCCGCACCTACAAGGTGAAGCTGATCGCCAATGGCAAGGTCTCGGTCGCCTCGAAGGAATATGCCTTCACGCTGATCCCCGACAAGCCGCCACAGATCTCCTTTGCGCGTGAGCCGGGCCGTGCGCTGAACGGCGCGCTCGAACTCGCCTTCCAGGTCAAGGACGACTACGGCGTCACCGAGGCACGAGCCGAGATCCTGCCCACCGACAATGACCCCAAAGCCATCCCGCTCTTCGACCCGCCGAAATTTCCGCTCGATCTGCCCGGCAGCGACGGCAGACAAGCCAAATCCACCGTCTCCCGCGACCTGACGGAGCATCCGCTCTCAGGCCGCAAGGTCAGGCTGACGCTCGTCGCCAAGGATGCCGGCGGTCTCGAAGGCCGCAGCGAAACCAAGGAAATCGTGCTTCCTGCGCGCTATTTCTCCGAATTGCTGGCGGGTTCCGTCGCCGAGCAGCGCCAGGTCTTCGCGCTCGATGTCAATGATATCCCGAGGGCTCTGGAGCTCAACGACGCCGCGACCTTCCGTGCCGACGAGACGATCCCCAACCTCACGAATTTCCTGCTGGTAAAATCGGCGCGCAGCCGGCTGGTTGTGGCGCGGGGCGTCGAAGGCCTCACCGACGCCGCCAAATATTTCTGGGACATCGCCCGCTATATCGAGGACGGCGATCTTTCGACCGCCGAAAAACGCCTGCGCGACGCTCAGGAGAAGCTTTCGGACGCACTGAAGCGCGACGCGCCCGACGCGGAAATCGCCAAGCTGATGGCCGAACTGCGTCAGGCCATGAAGGAATATCTCTCCGAAATGGCCAAGCGCATGCAGAACCAGGACAATTCCCGCATGTCCCAGCAGGCGCAGCGGATGATGCGCAGCCAGGATTTCGAGAACATGCTCAACCAGCTCGAAAACCTGTCGCGCTCGGGCAACAAGGACGAGGCGCAGAAGCTGCTGAGCGAAATGCAGCGCATGCTCAACAACCTGCAGACGGCGCGTCCGCGCCAGCAGCCGGGACAGGAGAACAATCCGGTGCGCGAACAGATCGACAAGCTCGGCAAACTGATGCAGGACCAGCAGAAGCTGATGGAAGAAACGCACCGCATGGAGCAGGCGCTGCGCGATCGCATGCAGCGCGGCGATCCCGATCAGAACGAAGAAGGCTTGCCGCAGGATCAGCAGGAAGGCAACCAGCAGCAGCCGGGCGAGCAGCAGAAGCAGGACCAGCAGCCCGGCGGCGACCAGAAGGAAATGACCGCCGAACAGCTGCGCGAGGCGCTCAAGCAGCTCCGTTCGAGGCAGGAACAGTTGCAGAAGGACCTCAAGGGCCTCGAACAGGGCCTCGCCGATCTCGGCATGAAGGCGCCGAAGGGCTTCAAGGGTGCGGGCGAGGAAATGGGCGAATCATCCGACGCGCTCGGCAAGTCGCAGGGCCAGCGTTCGGCCGACGCCCAGGGCCGCGCCCTGCAGGCGCTGCGTGACGGCGCCGGCGAAATGATGCAGCAGCTCCAGCAGATGCAGGCCGACCAGGAAGGCCGCGACGGCCAGGGCATGCCGCTGCCCGGTAGCGCGATGAACAACCAGGGCAACGACCCGCTCGGCCGCAAGACCGGCCAGCTCGGCAGCGAATTCGACGACAGCGTCAAGGTGCCTGATCAGATCGATGTGCAGCGGGCGCGGGAGATTCTCGAGGAGATCAGGCGCCGGCTGGGCAATGGGCCGTCAAGCCTGATCGAGCGGGAGTATCTGGAGCGGTTGCTGGATTTGCGGTGAGGTGTTGGGTGTTGCTAAGGACTACGCTCTCAGCAAGCTCGCCCCCCTCTGGCCTGCCGGCCATCTCCCCCTCTCGTGGGGAGATTGGCAAGTGGCACGAACCTCGCCTTACAGCAACGTCGGATGCTGCACGCGCTACGTTTGATTGTGGCAGCGACGGCGCCCCATCCAATCTCCCCCCTTGAGGGGGAGATGCCCGGCAGGGCAGAGGGGGGTGCCCACACGGCGATGTCGCGAAAGAAAAAACCTACGCCAGCGCCTTCGCCACCGCCGTCCTGATATCCGGCAGCGTAAACGGCTTGGCCACCACGTCGATGATCTTCTCCATCAAGTCATCCGCCCGCTCGCGCTGCTCGGCATAGCCGGTCATCAGTAGAATCTTGAGCCCCGGATGAGCAGCCGCAGCCTTGTGGGTCAGCTCAATGCCGTCCATCACAGGCATTCTGATATCGGACAAAAGCAGGTCGAACCGTCCGCCGCTAAGCGCTTCCAGGCCCTCGGCGCCGTCGGCGGCTTCGACGGTTTCGTGGCCATCCATGCGGAGAGCCCGGGCCACGAAGGAGCGAAGCGAGTCCTCGTCTTCGGTGATGAGAATGCGTGCCATTTCTTTTACCCCGTTTTAACTTTGGACCCAGTCAACACCCCAGGCCCTTTTCGAAGGGTAAACGCGACACGAAGTCAGATCGGCGAATTGCCTTTATGCTTGCTCAAATCTTTACGCTTCGCCGGTGACGACACCGACGAAGGGCAGTTCGCGGAAGGCGTAAGCGACGTCCATTCCGTAGCCGACGACGAAGTGATCGGGGCATTTGAAGCCGACATAATCGGCCTCCAGCGAGGTCGAGCGCTTGTCGTGCTTGTCGAGCAGCACGGCGATCGAGACATGCCGAGCACCGCGTTCAAACATCAAGTCCCGGGCGAAAGTCAACGTGCGGCCGGATTCGAGAATGTCGTCGATCAGCAGGATATCGCGGTCCTTCACCTCGCTGTCGATGTCCTTGATGATCCGCACGCCCTGCGACACAGTGCCGGTGCCATAGCTCGACAGCGTGATGAACTCGACTTCCGGCGCGAGGCCGACATGGTGCAGCGACCGGATGAGATCGGCCGCGAAAATGAACGAGCCCTTGAGCACCGCGATCACCAGCAGGTCCTTGGTCGGGCCTGAGGAAATCTCCGTCGCCAGTTCGTCATTGCGCTTGGCAATCATCTCGGCGGTGAACAGCGGCTCGATGGTCTTTCCGCGAATGACATGCATGATGGGCTAACTCCGGTAACGGCAAAGCCGAGCGTTAGCACAGGGTTCCAGCGATTCAATCATTACATCTGGGGAAAAATCGAAATCTCGCCGGATTTTCCACCGGTGAGCTTCAATCGCGCGGCGAAATTCACCGACGCGCCTGCCTCGATCCTGCCGGTAGCCGGCCGAATCGTGCCGATCAGTTCGCCGCCCTCGCGCGTCACCGACAGGGCCGGAACGTCGAGAATCCGGCCGGACCGGTTGACCAGCACACCGCTGACGGCAAGCAGTTTCATGCCATTGGCATCCTGCTCATCGACAAACACCCGCTCCACGGCAAATGGCTTCAGCGGCTGCTTGACCGGCCCCTCGGCGAGAGCGTTGAAGCCGCCAAACACCCAGAAGACGATCAGGAAGAGCGACGTGATCAGCGTCACGAAGGCCTGTGGCGACAGCCGCGACAGCATATGTTCCAGACTGTTGATGACGAAGACTCCGGCGACCGCGAACAGCCGGGATAACTCGAACTGGCGCGCCTGTTTGGGCGGAGTAGGATTGTCGTTGAATTCCCGTCGGGGGCGCTCGTGCGTGATCACCTCGAACACGGCATCCTCGACCTGCATCGGGCGATTTGCATTTGCTGTGAACCGCCGCATAGTGGGTTCCGGCGGCAGAACGTCGAAGACCTCGATCGCCCCATTGGCGCTTTTCCGGTTTGCCTGCATGGCTTCCCTCGTAATGCACCGCTTTCCGGGAATGTCCAGCCTGCGGCCATTGAACTTGAAGTTCACGAGAAGTAAACTGATTTGGTTAATGCTTCGCAAATCACAGACTTCGGTACTTATGGCCATATGCCTTTCGAGTTTCCTCGGTACGGGACAAAACATTGATTCATTTTGAAAATGTTGGTCTGCGTTACGGGATGGGGCCGGAAATCCTCAAGGATCTGACTTTCGATATTCCCAAGAAGTCCTTCCAGTTCCTGACCGGTCCGTCGGGCGCGGGCAAGACCAGCCTGCTCCGGTTGCTGTTCATGTCGCTGCGGCCCACGCGCGGATTGATCAAGGTGTTCGGCCGCGAAATGTCCGATATCCCGCAATCCGAACTGCCGATGCTGCGCCGCCGGATCGGCATCGTCTTCCAGGATTTCCGCCTGCTCGACCATATGACGACCTATGAGAACGTCGCTCTGCCGCTGCGCGTGCGCGGCAAGGAGGAATCGGGCTATCGCAGCGATGTGCTCGAATTGCTCAAATGGGTGGGGCTGGGTGACCGCATCAACGTGCTGCCGCCGGTTCTTTCGGGCGGAGAGAAACAGCGTGCGGCCATCGCCCGCGCGCTGATCGACCAGCCCGAACTGCTGCTCGCCGACGAGCCGACCGGCAATGTCGATCCGCCGATGGCCAAGCGCATCGTCAAGCTGTTCCAGGAGCTCAACCGTTTCGGCACCGCCGTCGTCATCGCCACGCATGACCTCACTTTGATGGACCAAGTCGAAGCCCGCCGGATGATCCTCACGTCAGGGCGGCTCGACATCCATGAGTGACGCCGCAGCGCAGAAGGACAAGGATAAAGCCCCGCCGCGCAAGGAGATCACGCTCCGCCGCACCGCCTCCATCGTGCCGCAGCAGAGCGTGCAGGGCCGGGCGCTGCTCGCCGTCATCGTCATCATGTCGTTCCTCGCCTGCCTCACCATCGGTGCGGTCAGCATGATCCGTTCGACCGCTTCGTCGTGGGCGAGCCAGATCTCGCGGGAGATCACCATCCAGATCAAGCCGGATGACACGATCGACATGGAGAAGACGCTCATTCAGGTACGCGACCTGGCGCTGTCCTTCGTCGGCACCCGCGACGGCCAGATCCTCGACAAGCAGGCCACATCGCGTCTGCTGGAGCCCTGGCTGGGTGCTGGCCTGGATATCGATGAACTGCCAGTGCCACGCCTCGTCGTCATCACCATCGATGACCAGAACCCGCCCGACTTCACGGCCATGCGGGCCGAGCTCAAGCGCAAGATTCCGCAGGCCTATCTCGACGATCATCGCACCTGGGTGGATCGCCTCGTGTCGATGGCGCGCACCACGGTGTTCATCGGCTCGGGCGTGCTCGGTCTCGTCTTCTTCGCCATGGTGCTGACCGTGATCTTCGCCACGCGCGGCGCGCTGGCCGGCAACCGGCACATCGTCGAGGTGCTGCACTTCGTCGGCGCGGAATCGTCCTTCGTCGCGAGGGAATTCCAGAAACATTTCCTCATGGTCAGTCTCAAGGGCTCATTGGCCGGCGCCTTCCTGGCTGCCGCCATGTTCACCGCCGCCGCATGGTGGCAGAGCGAGCGGATCGCGACGCCCGAGGCAGACCAGGCCGCAGCGCTGTTCGGCAGCTTCACCATCGACTGGACCGGTTATGCCGGTATCTTCCTGACCATGGTCATCATCGCGGCCCTGACCACCGTGACTGCCCGCTTTACCGTGATGCGTACGATCGACGAGATCGATCACATCCGGTCCGATCCGGGCCGGCTCGATCAGTTCCAGGGGTAAGCCAGTGAAAAGCTTGAAGCGCCAATATAGTAGACCATGCTAACTCAACCAGAAGCGCCTATATAAGGCCCCAAATCTAAACTAGAATATCTTGAATGATGACCGGTGATGCGAGCCTTGGGGAAGATGTGAATAACGGCGTTATTCCGCGCCAGCGCCTTGCTGTCCGCGTTGCACATCACATACTCAGGCTGTTCGGCTTTCTCCTCCTCACCGCGATCGCGCTGTTTGCCGGCGGATTTCTCGTCTTCTACCAGCATGTCGCGACGATCCAGCCACCGGCCGATCCCGAGGCTGATGGCATCGTCGTGCTGACGGGCGGCTATCAGCGCATCGACCAGGCGGTCGAGCTTCTCGCCAAGGGCGCCGGCAAACGGCTGCTGATATCGGGCGTCAACCCGGCAACCACGGGAAATCACATCCGGCTGCTGACCCGCAGCCCCGGCGATCTTTTCGATTGCTGTGTCGATATCGGCCATGACGCACTCGACACGACGGGCAACGCCACGGAGACGGCGCGCTGGATTCGCGAAAACGCCTTCAAGAGCGTGATCCTCGTCACCAACAATTACCACATGCCGCGCAGCCTCGCCGAGCTCGAGCGGACCGATCACGGCACGCGGTTCATCGCCTATCCGGTCGCGACCGATCTCAGCTTTGCCGAGATGACCCGCAATCCGCTGCTGATCAGGACGCTCGCGGCCGAATATGTGAAGTTCCTGCTCGTCGTCAGCCGCGACTGGACCGGCATTTCCATATAGAGCGACTTTCTCTTGACGTTGCTATGCGCTAAGGAGAGCGCGTTTTCCGCTCTTCAGGACATCAGAGCCGTTCATGACCTATCTGCGCTCGGGCATTTTTCAACTCTGCTTCTATCTCAGTTTCATAGTGCAGATGATCATCTTCACGCCGATCTATTTCCTCCTGCCGCGCAAGACGGCTTACAAGATACCGAAGAACTGGGCGCGCTCGAACATCTGGCTGGCAAAGCACATTGCCGGGATCAGCTTCGAGATCGAGGGAATGGAGCAATTGCCGCATCAAGGCTTCATCCTGTCGGCGAAGCACCAGTCCTTCTTTGATACATTCGCGCTGATCCCGTATCTCGATGACCCGGTCTATATCCTCAAGCGCGAATTGCTCTGGATTCCGCTTTTCGGCTGGTATGCCGCCAAGCAGGACATGATCCCGATCAACCGCGCCGACAAGAGCCGCGCCATTCCGCAAATGGTCGCCCGCGCGCGCGAAGAGCTGGCGCGCGGACGTGAACTGATCATCTATCCCGAAGGTACCCGCAAGGCGCCCGGTGCGCCGCCCGATTACAAGTATGGCATCGCCCGGCTCTACAAGGATCTCGATGTGCCCGTCGTCCCCGTCGTCATGCATCCCGGCCTGTTCTGGCCGCGCCACGGTTTTCTCCGCCAGCCCGGACATTTCAAGGTGAGGTTCTTGCAACCGATCGAACCCGGCATGCCGCCGGACCAGTTTTTCAAGCATCTGATCGAGGTGACGGAGCGGGCGAGCGACGAATTGCTGGTCGAGACGATCCGCAACAATCCACATCTCAAGATTCCCGAGAGCGCCAGGCTCCGGCTAGATGAATTGACGGCCGCTCAGGCCGCCTGAAGAAGCGCCCGCATCTTCTCGGCAACCGCTTCCATCCAGTGGTCGCGGATGCCGAGCTGCTTGAGATGCTCGACGGTGTTGGCGACATAATCGGCATTGCGACCCGACTTGCCCTCGGATGCCGCCACGATCCGCGCCGCGTCGTCCACCGTCAGCCCCGCCGCATATTGCAGGTGTTTGCGATCGGCAATGTAGGTGAGCGCGGTGGCCGTCCGCCCGTCGCCGAACTTTATCTTCAGCCGCCGCTCGAGATAGACGTTGGTCACCAGTTCCCGTTCGCGCAGATAGGCAATGACATCATCACGATTGCCGGGCGCGACGCGAAAGCCGGCCCCCTTGCAGGAGCCGCCGCGGTCGAGCCCCAGCACGAGCCCCGGATTTTCGCGCGTGCCACGATGGACCCAGGAATGGATGCAGAGCGCCCTGTGGAAACCCTGCGCGGTGACGATCTCGCGCGCTTCGTAATCGAAGCCGGGGTTCCACATCAGCGAGCCGTAGCCAAACACCCAAAATTCGTCCATATCCGCTGTCATTGGCTTCAATTCGCTGGCTCATCAAGGACGACTGAATGGCTTTGGACACTGTGCGCGGGCCCTCGCCTGCATCCCGCAAGATTCGCAGGCTCGGCATTTCAGTCGCTGTCATCGTGGCCCTTTATTCGGCCGGCTGGTTCTATGTTGCAAGCAAAATCGAGGAGACTGTCCGCAACTTCATCGCCCGTCCGGGTCCGGTGGAACTCGCCTGCGACGGCCTGACCCGAACCGGTACGCCATTCAGGATCGGCTTTGCCTGCGACCGTACATCGGTAAAGGACGATGCGACCGGCGGCATGCTGTCGACCGGGGCGATCCACGCGGTCGCCAATATCTACAATCCCGGCAGCGCGATCGTCGAGCTTGACGGTCCCGCCGATGTCTCGCTTCTCGGCGGCACGGCGATAACGGCCAACTGGTCGCTGCTGCGATCGGGATTCTCGCTCGGCTTTTCCGGCCTGAAGACGCTTTCCAACACCGGCGAGAACCTTTCGCTCGATCTCTTCAGCTACGCCATGGTCGAGCCGATCGTCGCCAAGGCCAAGCATGGCGAGTTCCACATTCGTGGCAATGGTGCGGATGTGGATGTGGCGGTGCTGGCGGATGACTTTGCGCTGGCGACCAAGTCCGGTGCCGAGATCCTGCCGATGCTCTCGACCAGCACGGAATTGACGCTGAAGGACAAGGCCGAATTGCTCGAAGGCAAGCCCTTGTTGTCGAAAGCCATGACCGGCACGCTTACCAGCTTCAAGATCGCGACGCCGCAAGGGCTGTACGGCGAGATGAGCGGCCCGTTCGAGATCGACGAAAAGGGCTATATCTCCGGCACCTTCAAGACCCGGCTTGAAAAGCTTGGTCTCTGGGAAGCCAATCTTCTGAAACTCTTCCCCAAGGCCGACAACACGATTTCCGGCATGGCGGCACTGTTCAAGGGCTTAGCGAAAGGCGGCGACACGGTGACGGTCAATCTCGTGGTCGACAAAGGCACGATCACGCTTTCGATGTTTCCGCTGGGGCATATCCCGCCGCTGTGATCAGCGCGCGGAGGCCTGCTTCTTTTCAGGCTTCTGCGTTTCCGTTGCCGCGCGATCCCTGAGCAGGCGCCGGATGACCTTGCCAGTCGTGGTCATCGGCAGCGCGTCGATGAATTCCACCTCGCGCGGATATTCATGCATCGATAGCCGGTGCTTCACCCAGTCCCGGATTTCATTGGCAAGCTTATCGGACGGCGCGAAGCCCTCGGCCAGCACGACATAGGCCTTGACGATCTCCGTCCGGATAGCGTCCGGCTTGCCAACCGCCGCTGCAAGCTGGATCGCCGGATGCGAGATCAGGCAATCCTCGATCTCGGCTGGGCCGATGCGATAGCCGGACGAGGTGATGACATCGTCGTCGCGGCCGAAGAACTCGACATAGCCCTCGGCATCCATGACGCCCTGGTCGCCGGTCAGCATCCAGTCGCCGATGAATTTCTTGGCGGTCGCCTCTGGATTGTTCCAGTAGCCGAGAAACATGACGGGGTCCGGCCGCCGCACCGCGATCTGGCCGGCGCTACCGCGCGGCAGTTCGCGCCCCTCGCCGTCGATGATCGCCAAGATGTGACCAGCGGTGACCTTGCCGATCGCGCCTGATTTGGTGACGCCGAGCGAAGCCATCGAACCGAGCACGATGTTGCATTCAGTCTGGCCGTAAAACTCGTTGACGGTGATGCCCAGAGCTCGTTTCGCCCAGGCATAGGCCTCGCGGCCCAGCGATTCGCCGGCCGAACCGATGGTGCGCAGCTTGACATCGTACTTTTTCAACGGCTGCTCAACCTGCATCATCAGCCGGAGCGCGGTCGGCGGAATGAAGGCGTTCCTCACACCCGTCTCCGCCATGATGCGGAAGGCGAGATCCGGATCGAATTTCTGCGCCAGGGACGAGACGACGGGCACGCCCATGACAAGCGACGGCAGCAAACAGTTGAGCAACCCACCGGCCCAGGCCCAGTCGGACGGCGTCCAGAACTTGTCACCCGGCTGCGGCAGGAATTCCTGCGCCATCTGCACGCCGGGAATATGGCCGGCAAGCACCCGGTGCGCATGCAACGCGCCCTTCGGCGGACCCGTCGTGCCGGAAGTGTAGATCATCAGCGCCGGGTCGTCTTTCGAGCTTTCGATCGCATTGAAGTCCGGCGCATGGGCGGCAAGCAGCGCCTCGAAATTCAGGCTTCCGGCAATATCCGCGCCCACGACCACGACATGCTGGAGATCGGGCAGATTGGCGCGGATATCCTCGAGCTTGGAATGGCCGAAGGCATTGGTGACGACGATTTTGGCGCCGGAATCCTTCAGCCGATATTCCAGCGCATCGGCGCCGAACAGCAGCGCCAGCGGCAACGCGATGCCACCCAACTTGTAGATCGCGACATGGCCGATAACAGTGGCAAAGGATTGCGGCAGCAGCAGCGCCACCCGGTCGCCCGGCTGGACGCCGAGCGCAACCAGCGCATTGGCGAGCCGGTTCGAACGGTCCCGCAATTCGCCATAGGTCAGCCGCTCGTGGTCGCCGTCGGGGCTGTAATGTTCGAGCGCCAGCCGGCCCGGTTCGCGCTCGGCCCACACATCCGCGACCACCTGACCCATGTTGAACTTTTCAGGAATATCCCAGCGGAAATCACGGATCAGGGCTTCGTAATTGTCACGCTTGGGCAGGAACATGCTGGAGAATTCCGGTTTGCTGCGCTGCAATAGCACTTTTCGCCCCACTGGGGAATGAAAAAGACAGTTTGATGACAAGGCAGCTCAACTTGCTTTGAAGCGATTCTCCAGCGAACCGTACGCGATAAAACTGATTGCATTTTGCAATCAGTTTGCTATTATCAAACCAGTTGCAATATTTAACCGGTTCAGGAAGCTGATATGACCGACACCAGAAAAACCTTCGTCATCGTGCATGGCGCCTGGACGGGCGGCTGGTCCTGGCAGCGCGTGCTCGACCGGCTTCACGCACTCGGCCATCGCGCCTATGCGCCGACGCTCACCGGCCTCGGCGAGCGAAAGCACCTCGCCGGTCCTGATGTCTCGCTCGACACGCATATCGACGACATCGTCAACGAAGTGCTCTTCAAGGATCTCACCGATATCACCCTCGTAACCCATTCCTATGGCGGCATCGTCGGCACCGGCGTCGCCGAGCGGATCGCCGACCGCATCAGCGCGATCGTCTTCGTCGATGCCATCATTCTGGGGGATGGAACGAGCTTTGCCGAGGTCATGCCCTATTGGGATTTCTCCGAGCCACTGATCGCGTCGCCGCCGAGCAGCCCAGGAGATTATCTCAGGGAGGAAGACCGCCTATGGGTGGACCAGAAAGCCACGCCACAGCCGACCGGCACATTCACGCAGAAAATACGGCTGACCGGCGCCTACGAGCGCATCCCTAGGAAAACCTACATCCTCGCCACCGGCTGGGACGGTTTCCGAGAGACAGCCGGCAAATATCGCAACGCACCAGGCTGGACCGTGCGCGAAATCGCAACCGGCCATGATGTGGCGATCGACGCGCCGGACGAATTGGTGGGGATGCTGGTGGAAGCCGCGTAGGCGCCTTCATGGTTGTGACGGTTCGAGGCACGTGCTACGATAGTGAAACTTGCACTCTCGACAATTCGCACTTTACACGACGAAATCACACGAGATTCAGGAATGGGCGGATAGCACCTGCTTCCTTTGAAAACGGAAGCCGAATGAACGAAGAATAATCGATAATATCCCACGCGGCATGCCCTATCTTACACCTTGTTCGATAGATCACTTCGGCAACGCTCATGTCATCTGTCGGCCGGCTGGCGTTAGCGCTTCGTGAACTTGATACTTGGAAAAGCGGCTAGCGCATTCGCATTTCGCCTAAGATGATACTCGCCGCCGCATCGGCAGCTTGGCGATGTCGTCAAGCTGCCGGCCAGGTCGCCTCACGGTTTGTGGGACGACCAGTTTCGAGAGTTTCCTATCATCTCGCCGGGGGGCACGAATGGATACCGAAGCACCGAATCCGACCCACTCAGGACCACCGATCATTCATGCGGCCCTGCAAATTGCGCTCGTTGCCTTGCTGCTCTATGCCTGCGGCCGGATTGTCCTGCCATTTGTCGGCATCCTGCTTTGGTCCGTCGTTCTGGCGGTGATACTTCATCCACTCCATATGCGGCTCAGCACGCGGGTGGGAAACAGCTGGTCGGCTACGATCATTGGCCTCATCGGTATCGCGTTGATGCTGGTGCCTATGTATATGGTGGTTACTTCGCTGGGCGCATCGATCTATGCGCTCGTCGCGGGTATCCAGGACCATAGCCTGACCATTCCGCCGCCGCCCGCATGGCTTTCCGGGCTGCCGGTGGTCGGTGAGAAACTGGCCGACGGATGGTCGCTCATCTCGACCAACATGCCCGCGGCCCTCGCCAAATATGGACCCATGCTGGGTAAAGCTGCCGCTTGGCTGGCGTCGTTTGCCGCCGGGCTGGCATCCGGTGGTCTGTCCCTGGTGCTCTCCATCGGCATTGCCGCCGTCATCGTTGCCTATGCGGAAGGCGCCAGCGCATTTGCACGACAGCTGATGGGGGTGGTGACCAATGATGCAGCGCGTGGAGCGCACCTCACCACATTGACGGCTGCGACGGTTCGCGGCGTGGCGACGGGCGTTGTCGGCGTCGCCGTAATTCAGACACTGCTGATCGGGATCGGCTTGTTTGTGATGGGCGTTCCGGCAGCCGGTGCCTTGACGCTCATCACGTTCCTGGTGGCGGTCGTGCAGATACCCGCACTCCTTGTCACCATTCCCGTCATCGCCTATGTGTTTGCAACCGAGGCGACCACGCCCGCGATTATCTTCGCGGTATGGAGCGTCATTGCCGGGCTCAGCGATAACATCCTCAAACCGATCATGCTCGGTCGCGGACTGGAAGTACCGATGCCGGTCATACTGATCGGTGTCATCGGCGGGATGATCTCGGATGGCCTGCTCGGCCTGTTCATCGGCCCCGTGCTGCTGGCCGTCGCCTATGTATTGCTCGTTGAATGGTTGAACCCGAACACAGTCGCTGACCATTCCCAGGCCGAAGGTGCGCAGCCATGATCGTCGTTCTTGCCGTGGGGCTGGCGGCGATGGCCGCGTGCCTCGCGTTCCAGGCAATGGCCTCGGTACTGGCCATTCGCTACTTCGTGCATACCCGTAAACAGCCGCCGTCCGGAAGACGGTGGCTATCGGTGTTTCTGCAGTTCACGGCACTGATGTCGGTGTTGATGCTCGGAAACGTCGTGCAGGTCGCATTCTGGGCATGGCTTTATGGATTGCTCGGTGCTTTCCAGGATTTCGAAACCGCCGTGTATTTTTCGGGGGTCACGTTCACATCGCTCGGCTATGGAGACGTGCTGATCGAAGGGCGCGTCCGCCTGCTCGCCCCGCTCCAGGCTGCCAATGGCCTGATGATGTACGGCATAACCACCGCGCTCTTCTTCGCCATCGTGCAGCAAGCGCTCACGAAATGGGCGGCCGCACGGGATTAGAGCCTCTTGCATTGAAATGGAACCGGTTCTGTTGGCTCAGGCGGAGTCGCATGTTTGACCGGCCGGCGCGCGTCGTAGCCAAAGCATACGGCCAAGCCGGCCGGTCAAAGAGGCGGCCCGCTTCAGCCAACCCTCCCGCAGACTTGCTGAAGCAAATCTGCAAGACATTAGAATCGCCGGGCGTCGCGAAGCGCGCCCGGTGGGCCGGGCATCTTTCCGCCAGGCTCAGAGGCGATTGGCTCGGCCGTACATCTGGGTACGATCTTCGCCAATCGCCTCTGCCCTGACGAAAACCTGCTCCGGCAGAACCGATTCCATTTCAATGCAAGAGGCTCTAGAAGACGTTGAACTCAAATGCTCGGGAACAAGACGGTCCAAGACAGACGGACTATTCGACATGACGGAAAGAACTCATCGGACCACAGACTGGGAAGATCTTTTCAACGCGCCAAAAAAGCCGATGATGCGTGCTATTCGCTCCTGTCCAGTGTCGAGAAATGCTATGTCCAAGCCCTCGGGCAAAGATGATCCATCAGGCATGACGAACGTCCATGCGAAGCGTGCGATCCCATGATGAACATCCACGTCGCTTGTGCGCAAGATGCGAGCGCCGGGATACTTGCTCTGAATTCCTGCGATGTGCATAAGCAGTTCTTCCACGCCCGTGGCGTGGACCGTGGGGTCCGTGTAGGTTGCGCCGTCGCTCCAGATCGGTAGCAGCAGCGCCCGACGCTGCTCAGCGTTCTCCGTGGACCAGGCGGCGCAATATGTATCGATGAGAAGCGTCAGCGGCATTCTATTTCCCTCATTTAGATCTTTGGCGGTGGGCAGGAAACCAACATACGCTGCGTCCTTCCTTGTTTGCCCAACGTTATGCAGGTGCTCCCAGAAATTGCGATAGTGCCGCAAAATCCTCATGTAGCTGGCCGGCCGCAATCGCCCGTTGGAAAATCGCGTCGTAGCCTTGGACCACGGCACGATCGATGTCACGCGCCTCCATCAGCTCAAGAAGATGCTGGAATGAGCCGTAATGTGCGGAAATTGACGAGAGCGTCTCGTCGTCGCTGGCAAAACGGCCAGCATTTGCCCGCTTGACGAGATCGGCCACAAGCCCCTCGACAACCGGGGCCGTCGCGGTCCGCTGCTGCGCCAGGTCGCCGAGTTCGATCTCTTCGGCCCGGCACACGGCGATGGCATGAAGCGTTCCAAACAGAGCGCCCCACATGAGTGCAAGCAGCGCGCTATCAAGCGCGTTTGCGCGTCCCGGCTCGTCCCCGACGTGTTGAACGTTGCCGCCCAGGGCACGGAACACGCCTTCGTTTGCTTTAAAGGCCTGAACCGGCCCCGAGACCAGGATCGTCCCCGCATCCGTGCCGATGAAATCGGGCGTCGCCATGATCGCGCCATCGAGATAGCTGGCTCCGTGCTCAACACACCATTTGGCTGCCGCGCGTGCGCCTTGCGGCGTCCCGGACGTGAGTTCCACGATCAGCTTGCCGCGAACGGCTGAAGCAATGGCATGGTTGTGCAGAATTGCTGCCGTTGCTCGATAGTCGCTTATGTTCACGATGATAATCTCTGCCGTGCTTACCGCCTCCAGCAGGGAGAGAGCAACGGTTGCGCCGAGCGCAGCCAGCGGTTCGGCCTTTTGTATTGTCCTGTTCCAGACCGTCGTGCGGTGGCCCGCTTGAAGCAGGGCCCGGGCGAGTGCGGAGCCCATGCGGCCGGTTCCCACAATAGCGATTGAACGCTTCATTCCAGCTCTCCATATCAAGTTGTGCGGCACGGCGCGCGTTTGCTGTGACTTTTGGAAATATGCTGAAATGGACGACACACAATACGCACCCGGGCGTAAGTGGTGACCAGACGGTAAGGAGAGCACCATGAACAAATCGACCGACAACGGCTTCGCGACGGCCGTCAGGATGACTGAAGGCAAATGGAAACTGGATATCCTCTGCGAGCTTGGAAGGGCGTCGCGCCGATTCGGGCGATTGAAGCAGTCAATCCCCGGGGTCAGTGAAAAGATGCTGGCGCAGCAATTGCGTGAACTGGAGACCGATGGGCTTGTCGACCGGAAAGTCTATTCGGAGACGCCGGCCAAAGTGGTCTATTCGTTGACGGAACGCGGTGCGGCGCTCAATGCCGCGGCAGGCTCATTATGCAGCTGGGGCGAGCAATTCGGTCTTCACGGCGGAGCTCGGATGGACACCCCGAGCAATGCGGAAAATGCCTACGACGAGATACGGTAGCAGGCTTTAATTGCGGCATCGCGCAAACAAGGATGGTGCCCCATGCCGGAGTCGAACCAGCACTCCTTTCGGAACTCGATTTTGAGTCGAGCGCGTCTACCAATTCCGCCAATGGGGCATAAGGGAAGGTAACAGCGGCGGACTATACGAATGACATCAGGTTGGTCAACCGGTTTTTGAGCCGCGGTCAGGCGCTCGCCGCGTTGAGATCCGTCATGTCTTCTTCGGTCAGCGTGAGACTGGCCGCGCGCGAAAAACTTGCGACCTGATCGGAGCGGGTGGCGCTGGCGATCGGGGCGGTGACGCCGGGGCGGGCCATCAGCCAGGCAAGCGCCACTTCCGCCAGCAGCGCATTTTGCCGGTAGGCGACCTGATCGAGTGCGGCGAGGATTTTCAGGCCGCGTGGGTTGAGATATTTCGCCATGCCGCCGCCGCGCTGGCTTTTGCCGAAATCGGCCTCGCTGCGGTATTTGCCGGTCAGGAAGCCGGATGCCAGGCCGTAGTAATTGACCACGCCCAACCCCTCGCGGATGCAGAGATCCGCCAGCGGCCCCTCGAAACCCGACCGGGCATAGAGATTGTATTCCGGCTGCAGCACCTGATAGGCCGGCAATCCATTGTCCTTGGCGACCTTGAGCGCCTCGCCGAGTTGCGCCGCGTTCAGGTTCGAGCAGCCGATCGCTTTCACCTTGCCGGCCTCGATCAGCTTGTCATAGGCGCCGAGCGTCTCGGCATAGGGCGTGTCCGGGTCCGGCCAATGCGAGAAATAGAGATCGATCCGTTCGACCCCGAGCCGTTTCAGCGAATTCTCGACCTCTTCCAGGATCCAGCGGGCCGACAGGTCCTTTTTCGTCATCGAAGGGCTCATCGGTGAGCCGACCTTGGTGAACACCACTGTTTTGTCGCGCTTACCCGGATTGGCCTTCAGCCAGCTGCCGATGATCGTCTCGGATTCGCCGCCCTTGTTACCGGGCACCCAGGTGGAATAGGAATCAGCAGTATCGATCGCATTGAATCCATGGTCGACGAAGGCATCGAGAATCTTGAAGCTTTCCCGTTCGTTCAGCGTCCATCCGAATACGTTTCCGCCCAATACGAGCGGGGCGATCTCAAAGCCGGTATTTCCGAGCGGACGCCTTTCCATGCAAAACTCCCTTGTTTTCTCCGAGTTTAAGGGGGCAGCGGCGCCCCGGCAATGACAATCGCGTGAAACATGCTGCGCCGCATTATCGCCCCGGTTTACAAGCAGCCTCGCCCGAGCCTATGAACGAAATCCAAACTCGCCAACGGGACGTGCCGATGCTGAAAAGCCTTTACGACTGGACCATGCGGCTCGCCGAGCGTCCCTCCGCCGAAATCTGGCTTTTCGTCATTGCCTTCATCGAGAGTTCGATTTTCCTGGTACCGGCGGAAGTGCTGTTCCTGCCAATGGCGATCGCCAATCCCAAAAAGGTCTGGCGCTACGGCATCATTGCTTCCGTGGGCTCGATCCTCGGCGGCGTGGCGGGCTGGATGATCGGCTATTTCGCCTTCGCGACAATCGCAGCCCCAGTGCTCGAATTCTACGGCAAGCTCGATGAATTCGAGGCGATGAAGAATGGCATCGACATCAACCTAATCCTGCTGTTCCTGATCACATCGGGCGCCGCGCATCTGCCGCCGCTCAAGGTGGTAACGATCTTGTCAGGCGTGCTTCACGTGAATCTGCTGTTGTTCTTCGTCGCGGCCGTGGTCGCGCGCGGCGGCAAGTTCATGTTGCTCTCGTGGCTGTTTGCGAAATACGGCGTGTCGATCCGTGATTTCATCGAAAAACGCCTCAATTGGCTGGCAGGACTGGCGGCCGGCCTGCTGATCGCCGCATATCTTGTTTATCTGTACCTGAAATAGCCGGAAACGCCCCATGACCACGACCTCGCTTGCCATGCCCGCAACATCCCGCGCCATGCTGTGGCCGGCGGTCCTGCTGACGTCAGGCATGGCCGTCGTCATCCTCTCGGCGCTCGGCTTCGAGCATATCGGCCACTATATCCCATGCGCGCTCTGCCTCATGCAGCGCTGGCCATATTACGTCGGCATCCCGATCGCCCTGCTGGCAGTGCTCTCCTCGGCGATGAACGCGCCGCCCGCCGTCACCCGCACGCTGCTGCTGCTGGCGGGACTTGCTATGCTGGTTGGCGCCGGCATGGGCGTCTATCACGCCGGCGTCGAGTGGAAATTCTGGGAAGGTCCGGCGACATGCGCGACCTCCGCCAACGCAATCTCCAACAACGCCGCCGACCTGCTCAACGATCTCAACACCCAACACGGCCCGTCCTGCACTGATGCGACGCTACGGGTGCTGGGACTGTCGTTTGCTGGGTGGAACGTGATTACGAGCCTCATCCTGGCGGGGATTGCCGTATTTGGGGCGACGCGGAAGGCCTAGCAGATTCAAGAAAGACCCCGCCCCGAAACCCCTCCCCACAAGGGGGAGGGGCCAATCGGTGGTACCCTCATCGCCACAACAGCAATGTCGCCGTAAGTGGAACGGCGATTGAGGCATGACGAGAGCGGCAAGTTAAGCCCCTCCCCCTTGTGGGGAGGGGTTTGGGGCGGGGTCTTTGCCCCAACCGCGACGCTGCCCCGCGTTCTTCAAGCTGAGTCGAAAACGGCGAATTTCGAGAACCGGCGCGCAGCGTACTTTTCGTACGTGAGCACCGGAAGCGCGGAAAGTCGCCGTTTGCAGCCCAGCTTGAAGAACGCGCTACGGCTGCAGTTCGGTATCCCAGTAGAGATAGTCCACCCAGCTTTCATGCAGATAGTTCGGCGGGAAGTGGCGGCCGTTATTGTGCAGGTCCTGCACCGTCGGCCGGTAGGGCTTCTGGTGTGGGAACATGCCGGCCTGCTTGGGCAGCTTCGAGCCCTTGCGCAGGTTGCAGGGCGCGCAGGCAGTGACGACATTTTCCCATGTCGTCTGGCCGCCCTTGGCGCGCGGGGTGACGTGGTCGAAGGTCAGGTCATCCTCGTCGCCGCAATACTGGCATTCGAACTTGTCGCGCAGGAACACGTTGAAGCGCGTGAAGGCCGGAAAGCGCGACGGCTGGACATAGGACTTGAGGCAGACCACGCTCGGCAGCTTCATGGAGAAGCTCGGCGAGGACACCGCCTGCTCATATTCCGCGATGATATTGACCCGGTCGAGGAACACCGCCTTGATCGCATCCTGCCAGGACCACAGCGACAAAGGGTAATAGCTTAGCGGCCTGTAATCCGCATTGAGGACCAGGGCTGGAAGCGACTGGGGTGATACTGCAATCGTCAAGTCCTACTCCCTGATCGATTCGAATTCCCTGCTTCTTCATACTAGGCGTATTGCAACAGGATTGTGAAGCCCTGAAAAGAATACGTTTTTCGCAATTACTGCTTTTATACAACCGGGATTGCGTCACGCTTGTGCTGGACAGCATAGTACGCCCAAAGCACACGCGCAGCAATCGACCGGCAGGGCTGCCAGCGGGTCGCCATGGCGCGCAAGGCCTTGTCACCCGGGCGTGGGGACAGGCCGAAGGCGCTGCCCGCAGCACTTTGCAGCGCCACATCGCCCGAAGGGAAGATGTCCGGGTGACCGGCGCAGAACAGCAGGAAGACCTCCGCCGACCATGGCCCGATGCCCTTCACCGCCGTCAGTGTGGCGATGGCTTCGCTAGCCGGCAGGTAGGCGGCAGTCTCCAGAACCAGCCCATCGGTACAGGCCCGCGCCAATCCGCGCAACGTGCTTTCCTTGGCGCCGGAAAGACCCACTGACCGCAGTTCCTCGACCGAATGGGCGAGGATGTTCTCCGCCGTCACCATTCCCGTCAACACTTCGAGCCGGCCCCAGATCGCATCGGCCGAGGCGCGTGAAACCATCTGCGAGACGATGATATGTGCCAATCCCTCATAGCCCGGTGGGCGGTGGCGGAGCGGAATGGCACCTGCGCGCGCAATCACCGGCGCGAAGGCCGGATCGATCTCGGCGAGTGCTAACGCGGCCGCCGCGATATCGGCCTCGGTCCTGATCGGCTGCATCGGATCAGAACTTGTCCTTGCGGGCACGGATTTCGGCAAAGACCTCCCAATCCTCCGCGCCTTCCATGCCGAGATGCTTGCGGATGCCGGCATCGTCGGCGCGCAGGAAAGGATTGGTGGCGCGCTCGACACCAATCGTCGTCGGCGCGGTGTGACCGCCTGAGGCGAGCGTTGCCTCGATCTCCTTCACACGGTCGCGCAATGCGGCATTCTGCGGATCGATCGTCAGCGCGAACTTCGCATTGCTCATCGTATATTCGTGGCCGAAATAGACCACCGTATCATCCGGCAGCTTGCGCAGATTGAGAAGCGACTGCCACATGTCGCGCGGGCCGCGTTCGAACAGCCGGCCGCAGCCAAGCGCGAACAGCGTATCGGCGGCAAACAGCAACCTGTCCTGCGGCAGGTAATAGCAGATATGCCCCGCCGTATGGCCGGGCGTCTCGATCACCTCTACGGGGTGGCCCGCGAAGGAAAACTGACCGCCATCACCGAACGCAAAGCCAATGCCGGGAATCTTGTCGGCCTCGTTCTTGGGGCCGGTGATCTCGGCATTGAAGCGCGCCTTGAGCGCCAGATTGGCCTCGACATGGTCCTGATGATGGTGCGTGGTGAAGATATCGGTCAGTGTCCAGCCGCGCCGGGTGAGCGCATCGAGGATCGGCTGTTCCTCGGGTGCATCGATGGACGCGGTCTTGCCGCTCTCGGGATCGTGCAGCAGCACGCCGAAATTATCGCTGCGGCAACGGAAAAGCTCTATCTCTAGATTTGCCATCGGATGTCCCTATCTCGTTTGTTCAAAATGCTTTTCGCGAAGATGTAGTGCCATCGCCCTTGAAGTCCAACCCGGTCACGTTACATTTCGCCCATGAGTACCGATATCGTTGACCTCAGACAGTTCTATCATTCTCCTCTCGGACAGATGGCGATCGCCTCGATCGGCCGCGCGATCGGTACGGTCTGGCCGCGGTTGCCGGACGAGCGGCTGATGGGCCTCGGCTTCACGCTGCCCTATCTTGAAATGTTCCAGAGCGGTGCGGAGCGGACCTTCGCCTTCATGCCCGCCGGCCAGGGCGCGGTGAACTGGCCGCCCGGCGCACTTTCGGCGACGGCCTTGGTGTTCGACGAGGAACTGCCGCTGCCGGATGCCTCGATCGACCGCATCCTGCTGGTCCATTCGCTGGAATTCGCGGAGAACCCGCGTGAGGCATTGAAGGAACTCTGGCGGGTGCTGGCACCAGGCGGGCGGCTGGTGGTCGTGGTGCCCAACCGGCGCGGCGTCTGGGCGCGACTGGAGCATACGCCTTTCGGGGCCGGACGGCCCTATTCGCGCGGACAGCTGACCTCGATCCTGCGTGAGGCCAATTTCACGCCTGGCGCTTTCGCCGAAGCGCTGTTCTTTCCGCCCTACCGCAAGCACTGGATGCTGAGGCTCTGCCAATGGATGGAGCCGTTCGGCCGCCGCGTGATGCCGGTCTTCTCCGGCGTCATCGTGGTCGAGGCGCAGAAGCGGCTCTATCAGGGCCTGCCGGTGTTCGCACGCTCCTCGCGCCGGGTCTTCGTGCCCGTGCTCTCACCGCAGGGTGTGCCGACATCGCGTGATGCAGCGGCCTCTCTCCCTCTCGACAATGCCTCGTCCCCGGTTTATGGCCATCCGGTCTGATTTTTCACCGGATTTCCCGAGACATGAGTGACGTAGAGTTCAACAAGATCGCCCTGGTCGGCATAGGCCTGATCGGCTCCTCGCTTGCGCGGGCGATTGCTGAAAAGGGCCTGGCGAAGGAAATCGCCATTTCCACCCGCAGCGAGGCGACGCTTGCCCGCGCTAGAGAACTCGGCCTGGGTACCAGCTATCACGCCAGCGCCCGAGACGCGGTCGGGGATGCCGATCTCGTCATCGTCTCGGTGCCGGTCGGCGCGTCGGGCGCGGTCGCAGCCGATATCGCACCGGCGCTGAAGCCGGGCGCCATCATCAGCGACGTCGGTTCCACCAAGGCCTCGGTCATCAACCAGATGAAGCCGCATATGCCTGATGGCGTGCATTTCATCGCCGGCCATCCGG
This sequence comes from Rhizobium sp. TH2, assembly GCF_024707525.1. NCBI lineage: Bacteria > Pseudomonadati > Pseudomonadota > Alphaproteobacteria > Hyphomicrobiales > Rhizobiaceae > Rhizobium > Rhizobium sp. TH2. The sequence continues at coordinate 5,061,872 of NZ_CP062231.1, forward strand.
TTGCCGGTACCGAATATTCCGGCCCGGATGCCGGCTTTGCGACGCTGTTCGAAGGCCGCTGGTGCATCCTCACTCCGACCCCCGATGCCGATCCGACTCAGGTCGCGAGGCTCAGGCATTTCTGGGAGACGCTCGGCTCCCTCGTCGAGGAGATGGACGCGGAGCATCATGACAAGGTGCTGGCGATCGTCTCCCACCTGCCGCACATCATCGCCTACAATATCGTCGGCACCGCCGAGGATCTCGAGACGGTGACGGAATCGGAAGTGATCAAATATTCCGCATCGGGTTTCCGCGATTTCACTCGCCTTGCCGCCTCCGATCCGGTGATGTGGCGTGATGTCTGCCTGCACAACAAGGATGCGATCCTTGAAATGCTGTCGCGGTTTTCGGAAGATCTCGCCTATCTGCAGCGGGCCATCCGCTGGGGCGAGGGCGACAAGCTGTTCGAACTCTTCACCCGCACCCGCGATGTCCGCCGCTCGATCATCGAAGCCGGCCAGGACGTGGCCGCGCCGAACTTCGGACGTTATCCAGAAAAGTAAGCCGGCTTACTTCCTACCCAGAGACATGATCTTCTGGCGGATCATCTTCGCCACGTTGCGGGTGTTCTGGTAGAGATGCAACTGCGTTCCGACCTGGCGCACTTCGCGGTCGGAATTTTCCCTGAGCCCGATGATCAGCGTGCCCATCGCCTCGCGCTCCTTCCAGAGCCGGCTCATGATGGGATGATCGGGGATGGCGCAGGAATCCGTGCGCACGATATTGGCATCATCGAGGTGCCAGTCGGTCAGCTGGGCGACCAGCAGCTTACCGGGCGAGAAGCGCGAAAGCTCCTCGTTGAAGGCGGTCTTCCAGGTATAGGCTTCGCCGTTCATCATCAGCACGATCATCGAGGCGATCGCCTGGCCGTCGAGATCGATCGTGTGGATGCGCGCGGCGTCGATCTCGGCGAGATTGTTCACCGCCTCACGGGCGAAGGCGGCACGCAGGCGGTCGGATAGCATCGCGCTGCGCTTCTTGCCCTTCCAGCCGCTCGCTTCGAGCATCAGGAACTCTTCCATGCGCATGCGGACATCTCTGGGCTGGCGGGCGATCTCGTATTTCACCGTGCCGAGCTTTTCGATCAGACCCCACTGCCTGCGCATCTCGCGCATGTGCGACGATTTGATAGAGGCTTTGAGATAGGCGTCGCCATCGAGCAGGCTGTCGAGCATCGGCCTGCTCTGCTCGTTGGTCGTGGTGATCGGCAGGTTGCGCGACATGGCGATCGCGCGCGCCACCTGGGCGAACTGGCCGTTAAGTCGGATGTCGGGCAGGACAAGCACACTCGGCAGCCGGCTTTCCTCGCGGCCGAGCGCATCGAGAAAATTGTCGATCGTCTCGGCCGCACCTTCGGCATCAACCAGCGGCGTGCCGAGCGGGCCATAGGAATTCGACCAGGCGCGGATGATCGGCGCGCCGATCGAGAAGCCGGGACGCTCGACCGAGAAGGGCATCAGGAAACGCAGCCGGCTCTTGCCGTCCGTCTCGTCGCGGACGACGGCGAGCCTGATCTCGCGGTCCTCCAGCCGGGGCATGGCGGGCGCCAGGAAACGGCTGGTGAAGAAGACATTCGGCTCCATCGCCCGGTTCGAGAGGAAATCGAGCTCTTCCTGCAGGTCGTAGCCGGCCTGCGGCGCATAGATCGACAGGGCGCGGCCGGGACGTCCCGCCTCGATCGAAAGCGACGGCGCCGGGCGCTGCCGTGTCGTGCCAATCTCGCCATGCGCAAGCTGCATGGAGGCGTGGAAGGCTTCTTCGTGCAGTGTCGGGGTCGGCGACATGGGTTCAGACATCCTCACGAACTGGACGCGCGGTTAGTGGCCGCGCGAATACGAAAAGCGTGATTTTCAGGCGGCTGCGCACCGCCACATGCAGCAGCACCGCTTCAACCAGCATGGCAAGCGCCGCGGCTGTGGCCGCGCCCTGGATGCCGTAAAGCGGGATCAGCAGCAGATTGAGGCCGATATTGGCGGCCAGCGCCACGACATAAAGCTTGACGCAGAGCGACTGCTGGCCGGCCATGGTCAGCAACACCTCGCCCGGACCGACAGCGGCCTTGCACATGATGCCGAAAAACAGGATCACCATGACATTGTAGCCTGCGGTAAAACCCTCGCCGAACATGCCGAGCAGGATGTTTCCGAGAGCCAGCGCCGTCAGCCCGACGAGCAGGCTCGGCCAGAACACCCAGCGCACGCTCTGGCCGGAGAATTTCGCCAGCGCCTCTCGGTCATCCCCGGCAAACAGCGCCGAGAAATGCGGTGCGGTCGCCGCCTTCACCGAGAAATAGACGAACTGCACCAGCGCCATGGTCTTCGATGCGGCAAAGTAGATCGCGACTTCACTCGGTGCCAGGAACAGACCGGTGACGACCGTATCGGAATTGGTCAGCAGGAAGATGAAGCCTTCGATCAGGAAGATCGGGATCGCGACGCGGAACCAGGGCGCGAATTCAACCTTCGCCGGCCCCCGGTCGAAGCGCCGGCGCAGCCGCCATGTGATGTTGAAGAACTGGCCAACCGTCGTGACATAGGCCGCCGCGAGACCAGCCACGAGCGCGGTCTGCGCCGTCTGCGCGGCACCGAACCAGACCGCAGCCAGCATGAAGAGGAGGATCAGCACCGGCCGGATGATATAGGTCGGTGAAAGTGCCGCGATGGCCCAGGAATTGGCGCGTGCGGTGCCTTCCATCGTGTCGCCGAGCGCGATCATCGGCAGGATGAACAGCGCGATATAGAGCGGCATCACATAGTAGGATTCGATCAGCCCCTGCGCGAAATGCAGCGCCACGAGGCCGACAAGCAGAACTGCCGTCGAAGACATCAGCGCAAAGAGCCGCGCGGTCGCCGTCAGGCCGCGAATGCGCTCGACATCGTTGGCCGCCTCGAACTGCGGCAGGAAGCGTATCTGCGCCGAATGGAAGCCGAGGCAGGAGAGGTTACCGATCAGGATCACCAGCACCCAGACGAAGACGAAGATGCCGTATTCGTGCTGGCCCATCATACGGGCCAAAACGATCTGCGAGATGAAGGCGATTGCCGCCGAGACGATGCGGATCATGAAGGCGATCAGGGCATTGCGGCCCGCGCGTCCGTCGCCGTCGCTTGATGTCAGGAGTTCGTATGCCTTTCCCAACAGGCCTTTCAGCCCGCCGGAACCGGTTTCCGGCAAATCCTTTTCGGATGCCTGGAGAAGGGTCATGAAACGCAATACTCGATATGTGTGAACGCGAAACAACTTACTCGTTTCTCACACATCAAGGTTAAGAAACGGTTCGAGAAGCCTGCGAAAGATCGAGGTGCGTTAGGTTTTGCGATCACGTCGAAGTGATCAGTTGGCGTCCTCGGGCAGGTCGGGCAAAGCCGAAATCTCGATGCCTTCCTCGGTCAGCGCCTGGGCGTCCTCAAGCGAGGCGCGGCCCATGATGCCGCGTGCTTCGGCCTCGCCGTAATGGATCTTGCGGGCTTCCTCGGGAAACTTTTCGCCGACATCCTCGGCATTGGCGCGCACTTCACGCACCGCCTCCTTGAGCTTGTCCATCATGTCGCGGCGGACATTATCCATCACCACCGCCTGGGTCTTGTCCTTCTGGCGGCCCGTCGTGACATTCGGCGCCATCAGCAGCTTGGAGACGGATTTCGACGCGCAATGGGCACAGCTGACGTACCCGGCTTCCGCCTGGCGATCGAAATCCGCGCTCGAGGCAAACCAGCCCTCGAACTGGTGCCCGGCATCACATTGAAGGGAATAATTGATCAAATCTTCACGCCACAGCGGCGCGATCGGGCGCCGTCTCCTTTACTTCGAATTCCCGCGCATTCCTGAGATTGGGGATTTTTCGACGCGCGGCCGCCACTTCCGCAATGTCGAGTTCGGCCGTGATGACCGCCTCACCGCTGCCACCGGCGATCGCCAGCACGCGACCCCATGGATCGACGATCATCGAATGGCCGAACGTCTCGCGGCCGTCCTCGTGGACGCCGGCTTGCGCTGCGGCAATCATGAAGACGCCGTTTTCGATGGCCCGCGCCCGGATCAGGATTTCCCAATGCGCCTCGCCGGTCTGCCGGGTGAAGGCGGCGGGCAGGCTGACGATCTCGGCGCCGGCAACCGCCTCGGCACGGAAGAGCTGCGGGAAGCGCACATCGTAGCAGATCGCAAAGCCGAATCTACCGAAAGGCAGATCAGCCAGCCGCGCCTCGCTGCCGGGACGGTAGACCGCGCTCTCGCGCCAGCTCTCGCCATTGTCGAGATCGACATCGAACATATGGATCTTGTCGTAGCGGGTAACCACGCCGCCATCGGGACCGAACAGGAAGCCACGATTGGCGATCTTGCCGTCGTCGAGCAGGATCGCCGTCGAGCCGATATGCAGGTGAATGCCAAGTTCCTTGGCCAGAGCCGAAGCGCCGGCGACAATCAGGTCGGTCGCTTCCGGCCGCAGGATTTCCATCAGCCCCTTGCGGTCGCGTTGCAGCGCGCCGGTCATCTCGGGCGTCTGGATATAGGTGGCGCCGGCGGCATGCGCTTCGCGCACCAGCTTTTCCACGCTGCGCATGTTCCTCTCGGGATCGACCCCGGAGCACATCTGGATGGCGGCGACCTTGACCATGTCTTTATGTCCTAAGCGGCAAGCAGTTGATCGAGCTTGCCGGCCCGATCAAGTGCGTGGATATCATCGCAGCCACCGACATGCTGGCCGTTGATGAATATCTGCGGGAATGTGCTCTTGCCACGCGCTTTCTCGATCATCTCGGCGCGCAGCCCTGAATTGCCGGTGGCGTCATGCTCGACATAGTTCACGCCCTTGCCTTCCAGCAGGGACTTCGCCGCGGAGCAATAGCCGCAATATTGACGTGTATAGATGACGACCGAAGCCATGATCTTCTCCAAACGATTGGGTCTCAGCCCTTTGATATCTCATATAATGCCGGCGCCCGGCCTTGCAATGGCCATTGCGAAGGTCAGCACGGTCACATCCGCGGCACCGGCGCGCTTCATGACGCGGGTCACGGCCGAGACGGTCGCACCGGTCGTGTAGACGTCATCCACCAGAACGATCCGCTTGCCGAAAAGCTCCGTCTTGCCCTGAACAGTGACTTCGAACGCGCCGCGCATATTGTTCTCACGCTGCGCCTTTCCCAACCCGATTTGCTGCGCCGTGGATTTCTTCCGCCGCACGGCATTGGCGGCAAGCGGCTTGCCGGTGATCTCCGCCAACGCCCGGGCCAGCTCCGCCGATTGGTTGAAGCGGCGCGACAACAGCCGCCAGGTATGCAGCGGCACGGGGATGATCAGGTCGCATTCGGCGAGAACCTCACCGCCGGCACGCGCCATCCACTTCGCCATCATCGGCGCAAGCTCGGTCCGGTCGCGGTACTTGAGCCCATGCACCAGCTTGCGGGCCGTGCCATCGAACGTGCAGACCGACCGCAGGCGGTCGAACACCGGCGGATCGGCGATCGCCTCGGCCGACAGGAACCCGGCACCGAGATCATGCTCGAACGGCGTGCCGAGCACCTCGCAATAGGGCCGCTCGATGAAGCTGATATCCTGCCAGCATTCCTGGCAGAGCGCGCCATGGCTGGCGTTCATCCGGCCGCAGCCGGGACAGGTCGGCGGAAACACGAAATCGGACGCGCGATGCCATTGCGCACGCGCATATCTGACCAGCAGCGGCGTGAAGAATGGCCGCCTCGTTTTCGTGTCCAGCTCTTCCATTCCTTGACATTATGCGAGGCCTCGTGACTTTGCGAGAAAAACAAACGAGCGCATGACATGGATATTCTGTTCGATCCCGACCTGGTGGTGGCGCGGCGCAAACGCGCGGCGAAAAGCTTCGAACCGAAGGCGGGTTTCCTCATGGATCTCGCGGCCGAGGAGCTCGCCTTCCGCCTGCATGCCGTCGAGCGGCATTTCGATCATGCGGCCGAGATGTTTGGCGGCACTGGCAGTGTTGCGACTGCGGCCATGATGACGGGCAAGATCGGGGAATTGAAGCGCGTCGATGTGGCCGGCAACGCCGATATTGAGGCCGGTAGCTTCGAGGATGTTCCTCTAGAGCCCGCTTCGCTCAATCTCGTTCTGGCGCCGCTGTCGCTACATGTCGTCAACGACCTGCCCGGCAGCCTGATCCGCATTCGCCGGGCGTTGAAACCGGACGGGCTTTTCCTCGCTGCAATACCCGGCAGCGGCACACTCAGCGAACTCAATGAAGTCTTACTCGAGACCGAGACCCGGCTCTATGGCGGCGCGAGTCCCCGCGTCATCCCATTTGGCGATGTGCGCTCCATCGGTGCGCTGCTGCAAAGGGCGGGCTTTGCGCTACCTGTCGCCGATGTCGAGACTTATACCGTCCGCTATGAATCCCTTTTCGGGCTGATGAAGGACCTCCGGGCATTCGGCATGACCAACATGCTGGCCGATCGCTCACGCCGGCCGGTCTCGCGGCAGTTCTTCATCGAAGCGGCCAAGCTCTATGCGGAACGTTATGCCGACCCGGACGGACGCATTCGGGCGACCTTCTCGATCACCTATCTCTCTGGCTGGGCGCCACATGAAAGCCAGGCCAAGCCCCTGAAGCCGGGTTCGGCAACGGTGCGTCTCGCCGATGCTCTGAAGGATCCGAAGGGCTGAGTGTAAGGGCTGGGCACCCCCCTCTGCCCTGCCGGGCAGAGGGGGGTGCCCAGGCTGAAAACGAATAGAGCCCGGCTTAGCCGGGCTCCGATAATTGCCACTAATGACGAAACGCCTTCAGCAGCCGCCATTCTCGTCGGATTCACCGACAATGCACGCATCGCCCGGATTCTCCGACAGCACGCTGCGACGGATCGTATAGTGCCTGGTCTTGCTGTCCTTCGCCGGCACCGAGCCGGTCGTGATATTGTCGTAATCCATCGTGCTCGCCTGAAGCCGGGCGCCGGATTTGTCGGGCGCCAGCATCGGCGTGACGATCAGGGAAAGGGCGATCGCCGCCGTCCCGAACAGGAGTGCCATGTTGAGAGCGCCCATGCGGTTAGGCTTGACGCTCACGAACTCCCGGTCCGGCTCTTCATGCCAGTGCTCATTGTTCATCTGTCAGTCCTGTAGAAAAATCAAAATCATAACGAGCTTGATTTTTGCCACAGGGACCTAAACGAAACCTTAACAGAAACTTATTCTTAACGATTCAATTGAGCAGATCGACCAGGAATGGCACAAGCGGCTCGTCGGCCGCCGGCATCGGATAGGTCCGCAAATCGCGGGTCCGGACCCATTTGAGCGCCTGGCCCTCAAGGCCCCGCGCGATGCCCTCGTAGCGCCGGCAGATATAGAGCGGCATCAGCAGATGGAAGTCATCGTACGCATGGCTGGCGAAGGTCAGGGGCGCAAGACACGGCACCTGCGTGATGATGCCGAGTTCCTCCTTGAGTTCGCGGATTAATGTCTCCTCGGGCGTCTCGCCGGCTTCGACCTTGCCGCCCGGGAATTCCCACAGGCCCGCCATCGGCTTGCCCTCGGGGCGCTGCGCGATCAGCACGCGGCGATCCGTATCGACCAACGCACAGGCGGCGACCAGCACGATCTTCTTCGGCTCGCCGCTCAAACCCATTCTCCCTTCTGCCAGTAGGCATAGGTGTAGGCGTCCTTGAAGCCCATCGAATCGTAGAGGTTCCGGGCATTGGTGTTCTTGACCAGCACTTGCAGCCAGGCCTGCCGGGCGCCGCGTAGCCGCGCCCAGCGCAGTGCCGAAGAGGCCAGTTCCCGGCCGATGCCCTTGCCGCGCAGGTTCTTCGCGACCACGACCTGCTGCAGCCCGGCAAGATCGTTGTCCTGCACGCAGATGCCGACAGCCGAAGGACCATCTGCGCTTTCCATCAGGAACAAGCCAGCCGCCGGCTCGATTGCCGAGATGATACTCGCAACAGTCGCGGTCGTCGTATCGCGCGCCTCGTCGATCCTGACACAAGCTTCGGCAAACCGCTGTATATCATGGGTCGGCAGGTGATCCATGCCGCCCTCGAGATCGAGCTCATCAAGATCGGCCATCATCACCAGCGTCTCATAGCCGCTGTGCCAGCCGAGACGACCGAGCAGATCAGGCAGTGCTGGCGGGCAGAGCGGCGACTGGCGGATGGCTGCGTTCAATCCCTCGGCGGCGAAGGCGGCCTCGGCCGCGCGAATGCGGGCCTCCATGTCGCGCTCGTCATGCGGATCCAGCGGCACAAGGCTGTTGAGCCGCTTGGATGGATGGCCTGGCGTGATGCGAAGCTGCCAGCTGCCATCGAAAGTAACGCGCGCGGCCGGCCAAGCCCGGAAGCCCGCAGCCTCCAGCCGGCGGACCAGCGGCAATCTTGGAACGTCAGCTGCGATAGTCGCCATTGATCTCGACATATTCCTTGGTCAGGTCACAGGTCCAAACGGTTGCCTTGCCATCGCCAAGCCCCAGATCGACCTTCACGGGAATCTCTTGCCCCTTCATGACGGCGGATGCGGCTGCCTCCGAATAATCAGGATCGCGCTCGCCTTCGACCGCCACGCGGATATCGCCGAACGAAATCGCCAGGCGATCGCGGTCGGCCGGTTCGCCGGCCTTGCCGACAGCCATGACCACGCGGCCCCAATTGGCGTCCTCACCGGCGATCGCCGTCTTGACCAAGGGGGAATTCGCGATCGACAGCGCGATCCGCTTGGCGCTCTCGTCGCTTACAGCGCCCGTAACGGTCACTTCGACCATCTTGCGTGCGCCTTCGCCGTCGCGCACCACCTGATGCGCAAGGTCGAGCAGCACGGCGTTGAGCGCATCGGCAAAACCGGAGGCCTCGGAGGCCTTTTCGACGCGCTTCTGGCCGCGGTTTTTCGCCGCACCCGTGGCAAACAGCATCAGCGTGTCCGAGGTCGATGTGTCGCTATCGACCGTCACCGCATTGAAGCTCGGGCCGACGCCCTTGCCGAGCAGTTCCTGAAGTGCGCCAGGAGCAATATCCGCATCCGTCACGACAAAGGACAGCATCGTCGCCATATCTGGTGCGATCATGCCCGCACCTTTGGCGATGCCGTTGATCGTGACCCTGACGCCGCCGATCTCGGCCGTGCGCGTAGCGACCTTCGGATAGGTATCGGTGGTCATGATCGCCTTGGCGGCGTCGAGCCAGAAATCGCCCTTCGCCTTGCCGTTCATGTCGCCGAGAACGCCTGCGAACTTGGTTGCATCGAGCGGTTCGCCGATCACGCCGGTGGAGGCGAGATAGATCTCGTCCACGCCACAGCCGATCGCTTCGGACGCGGATTTGGCCGTCAGCTCGGTCGCCGCGCGGCCCTTCTTGCCGGTGAATGCATTGGCATTGCCGGAATTGACCACGACGGCACGCGCCCGGCCCGTCGCCAGGTTGACACGGCAGAAATCGACCGGCGCCGAAGGGCATTTCGAACGGGTGAAGACGCCCGCCACGCTAGCCGGCTCGTCGAACACCATCAGCAGCACATCGGTGCGGTTCTTGTATTTGATGCCCGCCTCTGCAGTGGCCATACGGACGCCATCCACGGCGGGCATGTCGGGGAAGGATTTGGGCGCGAGCGGTGAAACGGTGTGAGGCATCGGCTTCTCCGTCAGATCGGCACGGAAGTAAACAAAAATGGCACCCGGAGACCGGGCGCCACTTCGCGAACTATCAATTACTTGGCGGTCTTGTTCGCTTCGTCATAGAGCTTCTTGAGCGCCGGATCGTCGACCTCGATCTTTGCGCCTTCGCGCGAAGTCTTGAGCATTTCCATATACTTGTCGCGCAGCACGACTTGCTTGACCTGGTCCTTGACCTGGTCGAAGGCCGGCGGCGGGGCTGTGCGCTTGTCTTCAACCTTGATGACGTGGAAGCCGAACTGGGTCTTGACCGGCACCTTGGTGACGTCGCCCTTGTTCATGGTGAACACGACGGCTTCGAATTCCGGCACCATCATGCCCTTCTTGAAGTAGCCGAGGTCGCCGCCATCCGACTTGTTGGGATCGGTCGACTTGGCCTTGGCGAGTTCGGCGAAATCCTTGCCCTCGCCGAGTTCCTTGATGATCGTCTTGGCCTCGTCCTCGGTCTTGACCAGGATGTGACGGGCACGGACTTCCTCGACCGGCGGCAGCGCCTTGACTTCCTTTTCGTAGCGGGCCTTGACCTCGGCATCGGTCACCGTATCGACGACATGCTTCTTGAAATAGGTGTTGTGCAGTTCGCGATCGAGGATGAAATCGAGGCGCGCCTTGAAATCGGGCGTCTGGTCGAGCTTCTCGGCACGGGCCTTCACGGCGATGACCTTGGCGTCGATGATCGTGCTGAGTGCCGCGAGCTTCTTCTGGTCGTCGGGCAGCTGTGCAAGCTGAGGATCGAGGTTGCCGATGGCGAGGTCGAGGTCGGACTTCTTGATCTCGGTGCCATCGATCTTCGCGATGACAGGATCCTTGGTGTCCTGGGCAAAGGCGGGCAGGGAAATGCCGGTCAATGCGACGAGCGCGGTGGCGGCAATCAGGTTAAAACGGGACATCTCTCTACCACTTTCCTCTCAATTCGGAATTCGGGTTCGGGATTTGCATTTTTCGGGCTAAAAGGCAATCGGAAAAGCGAGACTTTGACCCGGTCCCGTTGACATGGCGAACACCCCCTCTTATCTGTCTCGCGACCTTGGCGACGCGAATAGCGGCGTGCGCCGGAACGTCTTTTGTCGGGTCTTCATTGAATCCCTCCAGGCGTTTAACGTGAAATAGATTTGGGAAAGGACCATAGCAATGGTCAGTCTTGGCGGCATCGCCCGCAAATTGTTCGGTTCCTCCAACGACCGCCGAATCCGTTCCTATGGCACCCGCGTCGCCGAGATCAATGCGCTCGAGCCGCAGATCAAGGCGCTCAGCGACGAGCAACTCCGGGCCAAGACGGATGAGTTCAAGGCGCAGCTCGCCGCCGGCAAGAGCCTCGACGACATCCTGGCGCCGGCCTTCGCCGTGGCCCGCGAGGCGGCGCGCCGCGTGCTCGGCATGCGGCCATTTGACGTACAGCTCATCGGCGGCATGATCCTGCACGAAAACGCGATCGCCGAAATGAAGACCGGTGAAGGCAAGACGCTCGTCGCGACCTTGCCCGTCTATCTCAACGCACTCTCCGGCAAGGGCGTGCATGTCGTCACCGTCAACGATTACCTCGCCCAGCGCGACTCTGCCCAGATGGGCCAGATCTACACCTTCCTTGGACTATCGACGGGCGTGATCGTGCATGGCATCGATGACGACCAGCGCCGCGAGGCCTACGGCTGCGACGTGACCTACGGCACCAACAACGAGCTCGGCTTCGATTATCTCCGCGATAACATGAAGTACGAGAAGAACCAGATGGTCCAGCGCGGCCACAATTTTGCGATCGTCGATGAAGTCGACTCGATCCTGGTCGACGAGGCCCGCACGCCGCTGATCATCTCCGGCCCGCTCGAAGACAAGTCCGACCTCTACAATCTCATCGACGCCTTCATCCCGCAGCTGAGCCCCGAAGATTACGAGATCGACGAGAAGCAGCGCTCGGCGAACTTCTCCGAAGGCGGCACCGAGAAGCTCGAGAACCTGCTGCGCGCGGCGGGCCACCTCAAGGGTGAATCGCTCTACGACGTCGAGAATGTCGCGATCGTCCATCACGTCAACAACGCGCTGAAGGCCCACAAGCTGTTCACCGCCGACAAGGACTACATCGTCCGCAACGGCGAGATCATCATCATCGACGAATTCACCGGCCGCATGATGCCGGGCCGCCGCTTCTCCGAAGGCCTGCACCAGGCGCTCGAAGCCAAGGAACACGTGTCGATCCAGCCCGAGAACCAGACGCTTGCCTCGGTCACCTTCCAGAACTACTTCCGCATGTATGCCAAGCTTGCTGGCATGACCGGCACGGCCTCGACCGAAGCCGAGGAATTCGGCAACATCTACGGCCTCGAAGTGGTCGAAGTGCCGACCAACCTGCCGATCAAGCGCCTCGACGAGGACGACGAGGTCTACCGGACCGTCGAGGAGAAATACAAGGCGATCATCATCGATATCCTCGATTGCGCCAAGCGCGGCCAGCCCGTGCTGGTCGGCACGACGTCGATCGAAAAGTCCGAATATCTCGCGACCCGCCTGCGCAATGAAGGCTTCAAGGACTTCCAGGTCCTGAACGCCCGCTACCACGAGCAGGAAGCGTTCATCGTCGCTCAGGCCGGCGTGCCGGGCTCGATCACCATCGCCACCAACATGGCCGGTCGCGGCACCGACATCCAGCTCGGCGGCAATCCCGACATGCGGATCGCCCAGGAACTCGGCGATGTCGAGCCCGGTCCGGATCGCGATGCGCGCGAAGCCACCATCCGCGAGGAAGTCCAGAAGCTGAAGACCAAGGCGATTGAGGCCGGCGGTCTTTACGTGCTGGCAACAGAACGCCATGAAAGCCGCCGCATCGACAACCAGCTGCGCGGCCGTTCCGGCCGTCAGGGCGACCCCGGCCGTTCGAAATTCTTCCTGTCGCTGCAGGACGACCTGATGCGCATCTTCGGTTCCGAGCGCATGGATTCGATGCTGGTCAAGCTCGGCCTCAAGGAAGGCGAGGCAATCGTCCATCCCTGGATCAACAAGGCGCTCGAACGCGCCCAGAAGAAGGTCGAGGCGCGCAACTTCGACATCCGCAAGAACCTCCTGAAATATGACGACGTGCTCAACGACCAGCGCAAGGTGATCTACGAGCAGCGCCTCGAACTGATGGACGCCGAAAGCGTCACCGAGGACGTCGAGGACATGCGCCACGAAGTGGCCGATTCCATCATCGGCAAGTATATTCCCGAGCGCGCCTATGCCGAGCAGTGGGACACCAAGGGCCTCCAGGACGAGATCATCAAGAGCCTTAACCTCGACCTGCCGATCCCCGAATGGGCCGCCGAGGAAGGCATTGCCGAGGACGACATCTCCGCGCGCGTCAAGGCCGCCGCCGACGACGAAATGAAGGAAAAGCGCGAGCGTTTCGGCGACGAGCTGATGAACTATGTCGAGCGCTCCGTGCTGCTGCAGACCCTCGACCACCTCTGGCGCGATCACATCGTCAATCTCGAGCACCTGCGCTCGGTCGTCGGCTTCCGCGGCTACGCCCAGCGCGACCCGCTGCAGGAATACAAGCAGGAAGCGTTCGAACTCTTCCAGGCGCTGCTCGCCAACCTCCGCAACACGGTGGTCGGCCAGCTGATGCGCGTCGAACTGGTGCAGAACGCCCCGCCGATGGACGACCTGCCCGAGATGCACGGCCATCATCTCGATGCCTCGACGGGCGAGGACGATTTCCTCGAAGGCACGCCGATTGGCAACACCGTATTCGCGGTCCAGGAGACGACCCGCAACCCGAACGACCCTGCAAGCTGGGGCGAAGTCGGCCGCAACGAGCCCTGCCCCTGCGGCTCGGGCAAGAAATACAAACACTGCCACGGCGCATACCAGACCGCCTGATCAGTCCAGCAACCGATGACCGTGCCCCGGATGGATAATCCGGGGCATTTTCGTTTCAATATACGTCCGAGCCAATCGCCTCTGATCCAGGCGGAAAGATGCCCGGCAGAATCGGCTCCATTTCAATGCAAGAGGCTCCAAGGTGCCTGACGTTGCAAATCCCGCATCCTCCATGGCATAGATGCCAGCGATCCCTATGGCGGATGCAGAGATCAATCGAAGAAAGACAAAATGTTCGTATCCAAAAAGCTCGTCTATCTCCAGATGCAGAAAACCGGCAGCACCCATGTGACCAAGGTGCTGAAGAAGCATACCAAGGGCAAGACGAAGGAACGCCACGAACAGCTGGAGGACTATGACGCCTACAAGGACCGGCTGATCGTTTCATCCGTCCGCAATCCCTGGGACTGGTACGTCTCGCTCTGGGCCTTCGGCTGCGGCGGGAGCGGCGGCTTCCACAAATATCTCGTGGCCACGCCCTGGAGCGAAATCCGCCACGCGCAAAAGCATGGCGGCGTCGGCGCAGCGGCAGGAGCGCTGGCGAGATCGGCAGCCCGCATCGGACGCCGCCCGGACTGGAAAGCGCTCTATGCCGATGCTTCCAACGAGGCGAACTTCCGGGCCTGGCTGAAGCTCGTACTGGGCGAAGAGGGCAGGCACATCCAGAAGGAAGGCTATGCCACGAGCGACGTGAAATCCGTGATCGGCTTCAAGACATACCGCTTCCTGGCGCTGACCACGGAATTCGACAAGTGGAACAATATCGGCCGCAAGGCCCGGACCTATGACGAGCTCTCACGCTTCGCCGACGAGCACACGATCACCAGGCGCATCCTCCGGATGGAAACATTGAACGGCGATATCTACGACATGCTGCAAGCGGTCGGCGCGAAGGTGACGATGGAAGACATCGAGACGATCGGCAAGACCAACGTCTCCGTCCACCGCAAATACGATACCTATTATGACGACGAGACCTACAAGCTCGTTGCCGATCGCGACCGCTTCATCATCGACCGCTACGGATACAAGATGTTCTGAAGCGGCGGTGCCGTTTGACATCGATCAAGAATTGCCTGATCGTGATCGCCGGCCGCGGCCCATGGCCCGACCGGCCAGGGAGGCTAGCATGTCCAATCATGTCTACAAGAAAGTGGAACTCGTCGGCAGTTCCAAGACCTCGGTAACCGATGCGATCGAAGCCGCAATTTCGCGCGCCTCGAAAACCATGCGAAACCTCGACTGGTTCGAAGTCGACCAGATCAGGGGACATATCAAGAATGGTTCGGTGGAGCATTACCAAGTGTCGATGAAGGTCGGTTTCCGGATCGACGATTGACGGCCGGCCTGCTGATACTGCACGGAAAAGACCTGTCCGGCGCGTGATCGCTCGCGGGCGATTCCGTGCGCAACGCGATTGTGCCTATTGAAGGAAATCATGCATGTATTACGCAATCCTGGCCTATCACCTCGAAGGCGTCGTGGAATCCTGGAGCGCCGAGGAAGACGCGACGCTGATGACCGAGTTGCTGCAGGTCAACGATCGTCTCGTCAAGGCAAAGCACCTCGGGCCGGCAGCGCGGCTTGGCCCAACCACTGGGGCCGTCACGCTGCGAGGCCCCGGTGCGGGCGTGGTCATCGACGGCCCCTTCGCCGAAACCAAGGAACAGCTTCTCGGTCTCTACGTCGTGGATTTCCCTGATATCGAGCAAGCCGTGGCCGCAGCCCGCGACCTGCGCCGCGCCAATCCATCGGCGGTTTACGAAATCAGGCCGATTTCACTTTATCTGCCGGGCGCGCCACTGGAGCAGGGTGGGGAGTAGCGAGAAGATCGACTACGCCCGCTCGGCCACGATCATGTAATTCACGTCCATATCCCTAGACAGGTTCCACTGGTTGCTCAGCGGGTTGAAGAACACGCCAGTGCGATCGGTCACCACCATGCCCGAGGCCACCAGCGGCGCCTCCAACTCCTCCGGACGCACCAGCTTGTCATATTGATGCGTGCCACGCGGCAGCCAGCGCAGGATGTTTTCGGCCGCGACGATGGCGAGCGCCGCCGCCTTGAATGTGCGGTTGATCGTGGCGACGAACATCAGACCGCCGGGCTTCA